>CAZBTM010000001.1:0-1381 GCA_964494425.1 uncultured Rhodothermales bacterium
GCTACCGTCCTGTGCTGCTTGCACCGTAAGGCGGGCCGGTAGGCGGCGCTTGAGCTCCGTCACGTGCGAGATGATTCCCAACAGGCGTCCTTGCTGCCGTTCCTGCACGTCGTGAAGCACGTTCAGCGCGCGCTGGAGGGTCTCTTGATCGAGCGTGCCAAAGCCTTCGTCAATAAAGAGTGTGTTCAGGCGGCGCCCGCCGGTGCGGCGCTGCACTACATCGCTCAGGCCCAGCGCCAGCGCCAGCGATGCGTTGAAGCCTTCTCCGCCCGATAGCGTGCTCACGGGACGCTTCTCATTGGTGTGCGCATCGTACACGCGCAAGTCGAGTCCGCCGCTGCTACGAGCGTCGTCGAGCGTGGTGGCGCGCCGCAGGTGGTACTGCCCCTGCGACATCCGCTGCAAGTGCTCGTTCGCAACCTGCAACACATCTTTCAGGCGCGCCGCCAGCACGTAACGCTGCAAACTGATGTTGCGCTCGTTGCCCTGCTTGCCATGCGCCACCTGACTCAGATGACCGATGTGCGCCGCCTTCTCTTCCGCCGCCTGAGCATCCTCCTGAATGGCGTCCAGCTGCTCTATCGCATCGTCAAGCGCCGTGGTTGCATTCTGCAGCCCCCCAATCTCCTGGTCCAGTGCACTGATGCGATCGTTTAGCGCTTCCACCGCTGCTTCAGCGCCTTCTACGTCAGGGGCCGTAATGCCCTCGGCACGTGCCTTCGCCTCCTTCAGTTTCGACTGTGCATTGGACCACTGCTGATCGACCTCCTGAATCCGCTTGCGCAGCTCCGCCAGCGCATCAGGTTCCATGCGGGCGGCTTCGTATGCCGACCGGTCCTCGAACCCGTGCTCGCGCAACGCTGCCCGAAATTGCTCTTGCGCTGCGGCATACTTCTGCTGGGCGGTTTCGGACTGCTCGCGCGCATTCGCCAGATTTGTTTTGGCTTCTGTGTGAGCGGTCTTCGCTGTATCGACCTGGGTCTTCGCTTGTTGGAGCGCCTCCTCGTAGGCGGAAAGCTGCTCTTCAAGATCGGCCTTCTTTGCATCTAAGTCCGCAATCGACTCGATGCCCTCCGGTACGCGCTCGGTCAGGTCATCCACGCGGGCCGTGGCCTGCTCGTACGCCCACCAGGCCACGCCGGCGGCCGCGACGAGGAACGCCGCGCCGTATCCGAAGCGGTCGATGAGGCGTTTGAACAGCAGGCGATCGAAGGCCCCAAGTCCGTCGACGAACCAGGGCATGAGCAGCAGCAGCTTGAGCGCGCTGTCGCCCGGCCTGATCATCAGGTCATTCAGCCCGTTCCAGTTGATCGAAGGCCTTTTGCAGATCTTCCTCGGAGCGATACTGTTCGCTGATCCTGACATAATCCACCATCTTTGG
>CAZBTM010000001.1:1391-27487 GCA_964494425.1 uncultured Rhodothermales bacterium
CGACGCCTGTTCGTACATGCTCTCCGCGTCGCCTACGGCGTCTTTCTTTTCCCGTAGCACGTCGCGTGTGGTTTCGAGCGCCTCGTTGGTGGCCTCCAGATCGGTGGTTGCGTCTTCGACCATCGACTGGGCTTGCTGGGCAGATGCGAGAGCCTCTTTCGCACCCTGATGCTTGGCCTCCATCTCGGACACGGTGTGCTCGGTGAGAGCTGCATCCGTATCCTGAAGCGTTTCGATTGCGGTTGCGTGCTTATCGACCGCACGCTGGGCCTGGGTCTGCTTCTGCTGGGCCGTCTGTAGGTCCGAATCGGCTTTGTCGAGCGCCGTCCGGGCCAATTCGAGGGCCTCGGCATCGGGCACGTCATGTACACCGTCGGCGGGGGCCGGATGCGTGGTGGCGCCGCACACCGGACACGGGTCGCCGTCTTCGAGCCGCGAGGCCAGCACGCTGGCGTAGCCCTCGTCGCGCGCCTGTTCGAGGGCTCGCATGCGCTTTTTCTTTGCGTCGCGTGTTTCTGTGCGCTCTTTGGCGCGGGCCTTTGCCTCCGCAAGCTCCGACTCGGCCTCTTGGCGCTGCTCCTGTAGGTCCTGCAGTCGCCTGGCCTGCTTTAGCCGATCGGCCCACGTATCCACCGTTGCCTTGCGCTCGGCCACGGTCTGCGCCTCATCGGTGTGCGTGTCGATGACCGACTGCGCTTCTTCAGCATCGGACTCCAGCTGGTTGACCTTAGCCTGTAGTGTGTCGCGCTCCTGCTGGGCGTCCTTAAGCTCGTCCTGGGCGGATGCGACGGTCTGTTTCGCCTTGGCCAGCTTCTCAACATCCGAACGGGCCGTGCCGAGAGCGCTTATTTTGTCGTTTAGCGCGTCACGTTCGTGGCTGCGTTCTTGCTCGGTGGCCAGCGCGGACTGGGCGCTTTCAAGAGCGTCTTTTGCGGTGTCATAGTTCTTCTTGGTATCCTGAAGGGCTTCCTGGGCGTCTGTGCGCTCAGCGTTGCGCTCCTGCATCCGTTCCTCGGCGGGTGTGATGCGCTGGGCCCGCTCGGCGGATTCGGCGCGGGCGGTGCGCTCGGCCTGGGCCTCTTGCTCCGGTTTTAGCTCCTCAACAGCTTCCTGCGCCTCCGCCACCGCACGCAGCCGCTGCTGCTGGTCGCGCGCGGTCTGGAGTGCTTCGGTGGCCTCCTTGAGTTTCGTCGTTGCCGTCTCGCGCGCCTCGTTGGCTGCTTGCAGTTCGCTGGCGCGCTCATCGCGCAGGGCGTGCAGGTCGCTGGCGGTGTCGGCGTCGTGCTGACTCAGGAGCGTCTCGCGCTGGTTGAGAAGCGCCCGGGCCTCCTCTTGCGCTTCGCTGTGCATGGCTTTGAGTTCGGCCTCCAGATCGGCGAACCGCTGCGTATCAAACAGAATCTTGAGGATGTCTTCGCGGTCGCTGGAGCTCGCCGAAAGGAACGCACGGAACTGCCCTTGTGGGAGCAGCGCCACCTGACGAAACTGCGCGGCCTTCAGTCCCAGCAGATCCTCGATGCGATCGGTCACGTCGCGCTTGCCCTCTGCACAAAGGCGTCCCTCGGCCTCCGTGTCAGCGTGGGCCACGGCATCGGTGCGGTCCCACAGCCAGGCATCGGGGCCGCGCGTGGTGGTGCCATCGCCGCGCTTCTTCGCCAGCTCCATTCTCGGACGCCGCCGCACGCGGTAGTGCGTATCGCCCAGCCGAAAGTCGAGCGTCACGGCGGTGGGCTCGTTGGGCGTGGCATACTGACTGCGCAGGTCGGTCGCATCGCGCTCCGCGCCTGAGGATTCAGCGTACAGGGCATAACAGATCGCATCCAGCACAAATGACTTTCCGGCGCCGGTGGGCCCGTGAATCAAAAAGAGTTGGTGACCGGCAAACGCTGAAAAGTCAATGGTTTGCTCCTTGGCGTATGGGCCGAACTGGGTAAACTGGAGGTGCTCAAGCGTCATGGGCGTGGGACGAGATGATGGGGGGCAATTCGGTGCGCCGGGTGTGCGTGTCTATGATCACGATGCTGAAGAGGCGAACGGGGGACCGTTCGCCCCAGGTCAACATTTTGGAGTTCATCGATCAGGAGTAGCTTACGCGTTGCGTCGGTTTGATTCGACGCGTTCGAGAGCCGTTTCCAGCAGCGGTTCGTCGTCTTGGGCGAGGGCGGTGCCGGTGGCGTAGCGGTAGAACGTGCGGAAAACGTCGGCGGGCGTGTCGGTATCGGCAGGCGGCATGAGGTCGTCATCGGCATCGAGCTTCACGTGTGGAAATGCAACATGCAGGCAGTTCGGGTAGACCTCGCGCAGCCGCGTCATGGCGTCGGTTACGGGCCCGCGATTGGTGAGCGTGATCTGCAGGTAATCGTTGGCATTGGGGTCGGTGGCGCCACGGTTGATCACGTCGTGGAATGCGCCCTCAATGCATCGCAGGTCGTGCGGCGGTTCGAAGGGGACGGCCTCGACCGTGCAGGTGCCGTCCGCATCCATGTCAACAACGTAGAACGACTTGGTGTGATTGTGCTCGCTGAAGGAGTACTTCATGGGCGATCCGGCATAGCGGATGTGTGGGGCCCCGGCCTCTTGCCGCTGATGGAGGTGGCCGAGCGCAACGTAGTCGAAGCCCTCGAACAGCGTAGTCGGCACGGTTTCGGCCCCGCCCACCAGCGTGCGTTCGGAGTCGCCCACGGTGCCGCGCTGCGCAAAGATGTGCGCCACAGCAATCGAGCGGGCCTCGGCTGGAATCTGGGAGCGCACATGGTCAAGCTGGGCGGATACGACGGCCTCGTGCGAGCGAATGGGATCGTCAGTGTCGAACACCTGGCGTGCCTGGGCCGGTTGTGCATAGGGCAACCCCGCAACGTAGATTGGGCCGTCCGTATCCTCAAGCACAATGGGATCCGTACGTGGATTGCAGAGCACGTGGAGCCCCTGGCGTTCGAGAATGCTGGAGCCGAAGTCGAGGCGGTCAGGGCTGTCGTGGTTGCCCGCAATCAGGATCACGGGCAGCTCCGCATCCACCACAAGGCGCGAGAGCGTGCGGTCGAGCACCTCCACCGCATCAGAGGGCGGCACGGCGCGGTCGTAGATGTCGCCCGCTACGATGACGGCGTCGGGCGCGTAGGTGTGGGCCGCCTCGACAAACTGATCAAGCACGTGCGCCTGATCCTTTGTCAGGTGGTGCTTGTGGAGCAGGCGGCCCAGGTGCCAGTCGGCGGTGTGTAAGAAGCGCATAGATGGAAGATGGAGGATGGAAGGATAGAGGGGGGGAGGGGTCGGGCGGTTTAGAGGAGCGCGGCAAAGGCATCGTCGAAGGCGTCGGCGCGGGTGCTCCAGTCGAACGGGGCTGGAATTTCGTGCAGGGTGCGAGGCGGTAGCGGACGTGCGTTTCCGTTGAGGAGGGCCGTGCACAGTGCGAGGGCGTCGTCGGGCGTGTCGTAGAGCGTGGGCGCGTGCAGGAGCGGATCGTGCAGCCGGTCGGGGATAAGCTCAGGGTAGCTCAGCCGGTTTGGCAATACGGGGTGGCATCCACAGCGCACTGCTTCCATCACCGCGAGTCCGAAGAACTCATGATGGGCGGTAGACACCACCATGTCGGCGCGATGCAGGAGTTCGGTGTAGACATCGGCATCCTCCACAAAGCCCATGTGCAAGAGCCGATCCTGAAAGCGTGCGCGGATGGTGTCGAGGGCATCCGGTGTGCGCCCGGCCGCGCGGCCTGTGATAATGAGGTGGAAGTCGACCCCGGACGAATCGAGTCCGGTGAGCAGGTTGAGCAGCCCCTTGGGGTTTTTGTCAAACGCCCACCGCTGGTTCCATAGCAGCACGGGCGGGGTGTTGGCAGGGCGAGCGTGGGGCGTGCCGAGCTGCTGCAGATTCATGCCCAGCGGTATCACCCGGCTCCGATCGGCAATGGCCTGCACCGTAGCGGGCGGGGGCGGATCCGGAAAGCGTTGCAGAAATTCAGGGAGGGCCTCCAGAAAATCGGATCGGTGGAAGGCCGAGTTGAACCAGCAGGCATCGGCGGCCAGCGCCGAGCGGTAGTTCAGCAGCGCATAGGTGCGCGGGGCGTTGCTTCCCTTCGGGCGCGGATAGGTGAGCTGGTTCTCATGGAAGTAGAGCACGACGGGCACCTCTGCCAGCACCGGCCGCATCAGGGCCAGAAACGAAGGCAGGTCGAGCATATCCGATGCAAAGACCACATCGGGCGGGCCGTGCAGGGTGATCTGGCGGCGGGCCTGTTCGCTCAGTGGGACCGCGGCCGCATCCATGCGCCAGCGCCAGTGGCGTCCGGGCAGGGTGCACAGGCTGTAGGTGTGGCCCGAGTGTGCGCAGAGCCCATCAATAAAGCGGCGGTGCGAGCCCCCATACCAGGGTTCTACGACCAGGATGTGCATATGCGCATGCGGTCAGACAAGCATGTTGAGACGGAACACGACGTGTTGCCAGCCGCCTACGCGGAGTCGCTCAGCCGGTTGGCAAGCGCTTCGTCCTCTTCCTTAGTCGCGGGGCGTACAATGGCAATCGCCCGCACCTGAAGGGCCTCGCGCAGCTTCGGGTCGCGCACCTCTCCGGGCGTGATGAACTCTTCTTCGCCCGGTCCAATCGTAATCATGCGTGATGCCATAGCAACCTGTTCGGTCGAGGAGCCGGTATTCTTGATCAGCATACCGCGGCGGTCACGATCAGCCATAGGAACAAGGCAGACGTTTCGAAAAAAGACAACGGAGCCCAGGGGTGGACTTTGGTAGGCATGTAGTATACCATACAGAAGAGACGGCTGCACATGCAACCGACGAATAATTGCGTAATTGGATGCGCAGCATAGCGACTTCTCCAACAATCAATTCGCGCCATGACAGCCTGGATGCGTCATCTTGGGAGAGGACTTCTACGCGTCTTGTATCCGCCCTGTTGTATGGAGTGTGGCGTGCGCACGGCCTCGCCTGCGGTGCCGCTGTGCACCGACTGCGTAGCCCGCATTGAGCGCGCCACGCCGAAGAGCGTAGCCGATCGGCTATCGCGTCTTGCGGAGGCCAAGGCCCTGGCCGATGCCCGCAGTCTGTGGGTGTTTGATGCGCAGGGCGCGCTGCAGTCGGTGCAACATGCGCTCAAATACCAGAATCAGCCACACATCGGGCATACGCTGGGCCACTGGATGGCCGACGTTGTGCCGGATGCCTGGCAGCCGGATGGCTTCGTGCCGGTGCCGCTGCACCGTACGCGGTGGCTGGAGCGCGGCTACAATCAGAGCGAGGCACTGACCACTGGGCTGGAAGAAGCCACCGGCATCCCCGCGCGGGCCGATGTGCTGGCTCGCGTGCGGCCGACCGCCTCGCAGACCGGCCTGCCGCGCCGCGACCGATGGGCCAACGTGGCCCAGGCGTTTCAAGCCGCCGATCCGGCAGCTGTTGCCAACCGCACCTGGGTCGTGGTCGATGACGTGCTCACCACGGGCTCTACTGCTGCCGCTGCGGCGCACGCCCTTCTTGATGCGGGAGCCGAGCGCATCTACCTGTGTACGCTCGCCATGGCCCGAACGTAATGGAGTAGATCATGCGCGATGGGGCTAAGCGCTCAGCAACGATGCATCTCCAGCAGGGGCTGTCACTGGGCCGTGTAGCCGCCGTCGAGGACGAGCTCAGCGCCCGTTACGAATCGAGACTCGGTAGAGGCGAGATACACAACGGCATAGGCCACATCTTTGGGCTGTCCCATAAACCCGATAGGATGCATCGCATTAAGTTCGTCTTTCGAGACGTGGTTCATCGCTGCGCCGTAGTCGGCCATGCCGGTGTCTACGTACGCCGGGTGCACCGAATTCACGCGGATGCCCGCATCGGCCAGTTCGATAGCGGCATCTTTAGTCATGGTGCGCACCGCGCCCTTGCTGGCGCCGTAGCACACGTGCCGCGCCGACCCGACGAGTCCGGCCACCGACGACAGATTGATGATAGAGCCTCGCTCGGCATCTCGCATTGCAGGAACGACATGCTTCATGCCAAGGAAGACCCCGGTCACGTTTACATCCATGAGGCGGCGCCACTCCTCTACGGTCGTCTCCTCAAGGGCTTTGATCAGATAGATCCCGGCGTTATTGACGAGCACAGTCGGAGGTCCGAGATCGCGTGTTACGGCATCCACGACCCGTTTCCAGTCGTCTTCCTCGGTCACGTCGTGGGGATAAAACCGGGCCGATCCTCCGGCGTCGCGAATCTGCGCGGCAGTCGCTTTGCCCGCCTCCTCGTTGAGATCAGTGAGGGCTACGGCAGCGCCTTCTTGGGCCAGATGCTGGGCCGCTGCTCGGCCAATGCCGACGGCGCCGCCTGTTACGATAGCAATGTCGTCTTGTACACGTCCCATAAAGCACTGGAGTTGAGTGGTGAGCGGTATCGAATGTCGCGGTACTGCTACAAGTCACGAACCACCTTCAGCATGTCGGTTGCAGTGATAACGCCCTCGATATGCCCGTCACGTGTTACGAACAGCCTGCGGATGTTGCTACGGAGCATGACATCGGCGACTTGCTGGAGGGATGTGTGCGGATTCACATCGTAGATCTCGGGCGTCATGACATCGCCCACAGTTGCTGTGCTGGTTTCCGTGATGTGAAGCGTTTCCAGGTCTTCGTCGGCGTAGTCGGCGGCGAGCTCATCGTAGTACACGGTGTGCACCCGCGTGGTGGTGCCGTTGCTACCGTCGCCGGCATGACGGGCGAGATCCGTCACGGAGACCACGCCAATAAGGGTGCCCTCGGCATCTACAACTGGAGCGCCCGTAACGTTGTGGTCAAAGAAAAAGTCAGACAGTTCGTGCAGTGTGCGGTCGGCTTCGACCGTGTGCACGGCACGGGTCATGATGTCTTTGGCCTGGGTGTACTTCATGACTCAGCCTGTGCGTCTGTTGAGCGTAATAGAGCAGTACGCACAAGCATACATGACGGGGAATCGACGTACCATCAGGTATTTCCCTGCATTGCCTGTGGGGATAACGCGCAATTGCTTCTACCCGAAGGCGCAGGCAACTTCCGACAGGTCCTAACTTGTCATGTGGGGCAGCAGATAGCCGGAGATGTTTGCGCGGCGGTGTCGCTTTCTGCCGCTGGTTATCAGTCCATCTGAGCGAAGCGGTTGTGGGGCGTTGCGCGGCCGTAGGCGAGCGTCCAATCCGAGAGGCGGTCGAAGGCAGCGCGGTCCAGGGCCGTAGGAGCAAACCGCCACTGCCAGTTGCCGGTGGTGGTGCCGGGCGTGTTCATGCGTGCGTTTGAGGGCAGCTCCAGCAGGTCTTGCAGCGGCAGCACCACGCGCTCGGCAGTCGAGGCCCACAGCGCCCGGTGCGAAGCGTGGGCAAGCGAGGGCGCATAGTCGAGGTCAAGGTAGCGGCGGGCTGCGCGCCGTTCCTTGGCGGTGGCATCGTCGGCCCACCAGCCGCGCAGGGTGTTGTTGTCGTGGGTACCTGTGTAGGCCACCGTGTTCGGTCGGTAGTTGTGCGGCAGGAAGATGTTGCTTGCATCCGTCTCAAACGCAAACTGAAGCACTGCCATTCCGGGAAAGCCGAACTGGTCGCGCAGTTCATAGACCGAGTCGGTGATGTCGCCGAGGTCCTCGGCCACAATGGGCAGCGAGCCCAGGGCTTCTTGCAGATGCTCGAAAAACGGCGCGCCCGGGCCGTCCTCCCAGTAGCCATCAACGGCGGTGTCGGCGTGAGCCGGCACGGCCCAGTACTGATCGAAGCCGCGGAAGTGGTCCAGGCGCAGCAGGTCGACCTGATTAAAGGCATGGCGCAGGCGGCGCGTCCACCACGCAAAGTCGTTGTCGGCCATACGATCCCAGCGGTAGAGGGGGTTGTCCCAGCGCTGGCCGTTGGGACTGAAATAGTCGGGCGGCACGCCGGCTACTGCGGTAGGGTGGCCATCGTCATCCAGTCGAAAGAGATCTTGGTGCGCCCATACGTCGGCGCTGTCGTGTGCCACGTAGATGGGCAGATCGCCAAAGAACTGGATATCGCGCTGGCGGCAGTACGCGTGCAGCGCCTGCCACTGCTGAACGAAGAGAAACTGCCAGTAAGCATGCTTGCGGCATGTGCGGGCGTGGATGTGGCGCGCCTCGGCGACGGCATCGGACTCGTAGCGGGCCAGAGGCGCGGGCCACTCGGTCCACGGTGTGTCGCCGTGCGCCTCACGCAGGGCCTCGTAGAGCGTGTAGTCGGCCAGCCAGTCGGCATGGCGGATGCGAAAGCGGCTCAGGTCGGCCTGTTGGGCCCCCATGGTGCGTGCGTCGAAGCGCTCAAACGCGGTGGTGAGCGCCGCGGTCTTGTGTTTGAGCACGGCCGGATAATCAACGCGCTCGGTAGGCAGGTTGCGGAGCGGGGCCACGTCTTCGTCGGTCAGGAGCCCGTCGCTAAGCAGTGGCGTGAGGCTGATGAGCATGGGGTTGCCCGCGAAGGTAGACCGACTACTGTAGGGCGATCCGCTCGGCCCGGTGGGTCCGGTGGGAAGCACTTGCCAGAGCTGCTGGTGCGTCTGGTGCAGCTGGTTGGCGAATGCATAGGCAGCGTCGCCCAGGTCGCCAATGCCGTGCGGGCTGGGCAGCGAAGTAATATGGGCAAGGAGTCCGCTCTGGCGAGGGTTAGGCACGAGACGAGTCGGTTGAGTTAGGAAGAGGAAGCGCACGGGGGACAGCGGCAGCGGCTTGCCGGAGGTCGAACGGGGGCGTGGAGGAAGCAGGGTGCTTCGCCTCCGAGACCATAGCCCGGTACAAGGTATGGAACTGGTCGTAGAGCGTGTCGACTGCATCGTCGGCGGCATCAGCCTCCACATCCACAATATCTGGATACGCAAATGCTGAGGCGCCTGCGGTATCCACAAAGAGCGTTTTCAGGTTCAGGCGCCGCTGCAAGAGGCTGTCGGTGGCATAGGCCACCTGGTAGCGGTTGATGGGAATCATCCAGAGGTAGTGGCGCAGCACGCCGCGGCGCACGTACAGCCCGTCGTGGTGGATGGCAAAGCGGTGGTAGTGGTAGTGCAGATAGGCAGCTACGCCCAACGCTGGAATAACGAGCAGGCTCCACCACGGCAGGGCCACATCGTAGGGGGCCCACCAGTCGTGGGGCCAGAAGTAGGCCGCCGGAGCCAGGACGGCCAGCAGCACGCCCAGGCGGCGCAAGAAGTGGCGGCGGATGGTAAGCGGCGAGACGCGCTCGAACGTGTCGGGCATCTCCATAGGACGTACGTGGTCGGCCAGGCGCATGATGGTGTCCCACTGTGCAAACGGGGCGACCACGCGCTGCCCTTGCTGGTCGGTGTTCAGGCCCATGGTTTGCACTTCCAGCGTGTGCCAGCCAAACAGGCGCATCAGCGGGGTGGTTTGCACGATAAGTACCTGCACTTTGGCCAGTGGAATCGTGCCTTCGGTAACGGTAAAGAGGCCGTGCCGTTTGCGTAGTTTACCGCCGTCCAGCCACAGCGTAAAGCCGTAGTAGCGGTTGAGCGTGAGCAGAATGCCGGAGAGCCACCCCAGGAGCGCAGCTACAATCACGGTGCCCAACGCCGTGATGACCGGCGATTGGTACATGGCGTCGACAATAACGTCGATGCGATCTTGCGACAGAAGCAGCCAGTTGGTGAGCGTCTCTGGATCCACAAACTGAAGCACCGAGAAGATCAGGGCCAGGTAGAAGAGTGAGAACCGAAAGGCCCCTGCCAGCAGCACATGGCGCAGTGACATCGAAAAGAGCGTGCGGGGGGAGGACGAAGCCGCGGCGTTGGATGCGGTTGCACGTGCCTCAGGGGGAGCGGCATCGCGGCTGTTCTGTTGAGTATCTTCGTCGGCTCGCTGAAACGCACGCACAGCGGTGCGAATCTTTTGGGCTTGCTGCACAGACACGTATTCGATGCTGGCTTCGGTAGAGGCGCTGCCGGCCGTTTCCACGCGGACCTTGGCCAGGCCAAGCAGACGCGCCAGAAGCTGCCGCTCAATCTCCACGTTCTGCACGCGCTCGATGGGGATGCTGCGGTTCTGCCGCTTTAGTACGCCGCTTTGAATGACAATCTGCTGAGGGGTGATGCGGTAGCTGAACCGCAGGTATTGCAGAACGATAGCCGGAAGTGCAATGAGTCCGTACACACCGCCGAAGAAGAGCGGCAGCCACACCTGGGCATCGTCGTTCGTGAGCGTGGGCAGCAAAATTAGGGCAAGCGCAGGCAGGCTCGTAAGCAGTCGCACAAACAGCGTAAGAGGGTGCAGTCGCTGCGGTTCGCGCACCGCGCCGAGTGGAGTGGCCGTGTCGGATGCATGGTCATTAGAAGAGGCATGTGCCGCGGTCGACTCCGAAGCCGAGGGGTCGTGCACCGACGAACCAGCAGGCGATGAGTCAGAAGGCGAGGCGGCCATAGGCAGAGCGCAGGGAAAAGAAGAGACCAGTCGAGGGATACGGGGACGCGCACGCGGCGATGGGCTACCTGTGGGTTACAGGAGGCCTACTACAGCGCGTCTTCGGTGAGCGGGTCGTCCAAGATGTATTGCTTCACATCGTCGCGAATTTGCTCGGCGGTGGATAGTGGTAGGCCCGGAATCACGACATCGCTGGATCGTGTGCCTGCCGTATGAATCACCAGGCGCCCCAGATCGAACTCGCGTTCGAAGAGGTCTTGCGACACGTCGAGGTGTTGAATGCGGCGTAGCGGAACCACCGAGCGCACATGTGTAATGACGCCATGCTCCAGCACCAGTTCATCCTCATGCAGGTCATATCCCCAGGCCTGATAGCGCCAGCGCGGCCAAAACACGATGTAAAGTGTCATGAGCAGCAGCAATCCGCCCAGCGTACCCAGAATAACGGCTCCATTAGCTCCAGAAAACCACTGCGTAATGCCGAAGAACAAGGCCGTTAGGAACACCACGGTGTGTAGGAGGCAGAGCTTAATGCGCCACACCGACTGCAAGTCAGCTTCCAACGCGGTAAGGCGACTTACAGGAAGCAAGGCCCGCCGCGATACGTCTGGGGCAGACGATACATCGGACGACGGAACAGATGTAGAGGAAGTCATGGGGTAGCGAGGAAGGCGAAATTGAAAGCTTTACTCATAGCAGTTCGGTGTAGACAGGTTTCAGAAGAACAGTTGGGGCTGCCCTCCTGAAACCGGGCGTTCATAATCTGGCGTTCACAATCTGGCGTTGAGGGAGCGCCCGACGCATGGTTCGGCACTTGTTTGAGGATCCACTGGCAGCGACAACACCATCAATGCAAATTACGGCGGAATGCGCCAGAAGAGCACCAGAAAACATCCTACTTTTCCCAAAAACGTGTTGCATCTTAACGTGAATATATTGTATGGTGAAGCACCATAACGTTGACAAATATCCTGTGTCGGACGCACTGCACTGATCCCCCGCCTCGCAGTGCAGCGCTGTCTATTCTCTATGATTGAATGACGGATCAGAGCGGATTTGAGACAAGTGCGTGGATGCGCTACCATCTGGTATCTGGGCGCTTTACCTGTCTTGCAAGACCCGTGTTCTCTCGCCCTCGCCTGTTCCACTGGGGGTATGAGATCATTCCTAAATGTCGCGCAGCGACAAAGGGGGATGCCTGATCCGAAAGAACCATGGAAAACCCCGCACACTGCGTTAAATGGGTCATATCGCCGATGCGAAAGAGCAGTATGCTTACGTATTCGCTCTATCAATATATGCGAGATAAATAATGTATTACGGAGTGTATTCTAATTATTAAGGAAAGCAGATCGGGGGGGGACTCGGTATATCATTAAACTATGAGACCATCCGCTTCACTATACGAACTCAAACGGCGAGGTCGCACATGAAGCCACGTGTTGACACAAATCCCAAACAATTTGGCACGTTGAGAACAGGATTTGGCACATACAGAAAAGAATTTGGTCCTATACACTGTTTTATTGCTAATATGTCGATGCGCATATCGCGCATGTGGCATAGATCCCTTGACTACTGTACAGCTCCGAAACGACCTATGCAGCGTACGCCCGATACCTCCCCCTCGCTATCTCGTGTTCCCGTAACTGCACGTCATACGATTGAAAGCACATTCTCGAAATCGACCCAGGCATATCGTTCACTAAGAATAAAGAAGGAGACGCTCTCTGAGTCCAATTTCTCGGACATCTCCATGCACGTTCTTTCCGTGTCGGCGCTGGGCGTAGGTATCCCGGCCCTTCTGGGGTACGATGTAGCCTGGTCTACGGTGGCGTACACGGTGCTAGTTATTGCCGCCCTGGCCGCTGCCGCATGGTCGACACACAAACTGATGAAGCGCAATGAGCGTCTGGAGCAACTGGTTGAGCAGCGGACGTCGCATATCCAGATGCAGGCCCGCCAGCTTGCGCGCTATAATGCCGAGCTTATTCGGAGCAATAAGATGCTGCAGCAAACCATGGATGAAAAGTCGAAGGTTCTTGGGGTAGCAGCGCACGACCTTAAGAACTCGGTCTTTGGCATTTGCGCGCTCTCGGAAGTGATGCTGGAAGAAGACGCAGGCAACGGCCAGTCCGTACGGCGCCTATCGCTGATTCATAACTCAGCCGAAGAGGCGATGACGCTTATCAACAACCTGCTCTCTTCTGCAGCCAGCAGCGTGCATGGCGATCTCGAAAAGCAAGCGGTTAACGTGGGCACTATGGCCGAGCTCGTGAGACATAGCTTTGCCGATCAGGCCAAGCGCAAGCAACAGCAGATTACCTGCGATGGGCCCGCCACCGATGCCTTTGTTGAAGGCGATGAAGACCGGCTGCGCGAAGCTCTCAATAACCTGGTAAGTAATGCCGTAAAGTATGCACCGCTTAACAGCACGATCCGGCTCGCTGTGCAGGCAACAGACGACAATATCTATGTATCGGTTGCTGATGAGGGGCCGGGCTTAAGTCCGCACGAACAAGAGGCGCTCTTTACACCGTTCAAGCGTCTCTCGCCTGAGCCCACCGGCAACGAGGGGTCCTCAGGGCTTGGGCTCTACATCGTGCAACAGATCGTTGATCGCCATGAGGGCACGATCCGTGTCGACTCGACGAAGGGGGAGGGCAGCACCTTCACGGTTATGCTGCCGCGCATCGATCCGCCCGAGAGCGCGGTGAATTTGGAGCCGTCTGCACACGATCAGAAACCTGTAATGGGCTACTGAGCCACGGCGCCCGGTCCTCCCTATTGCTGCAGAGCATCTGCCAGGGAGCGTACAGCCTCCGGCCACCAGGTGGCGCGGTGCAGAGTGCCCAGCGGCTCAACGCCTACGCCATCGGGTAGATGGCGCTGTACACGTTCGGTGATGGTGGGGCGGCATCGTACGGATTCAGGCGGCGTATCGGCCTTGTGGAGCATACCCGTCATTTCGCTGAGTGCGTTGTAGGATGTCCACCGCACGTGCAGTCCGCGCTGCGGATCGGGCGCGCCTTTACTGAAAAGAAATGTGAGGTTTTCGGCGTAGGCATGCGGCGCGTCTTGGGCATCGAGGAGGGCCTGCTGCATTTGCAGCGTGCCGGGGATGCGTTCGTGAGCGGGCACCGCGGCCCGCATGTGGGCAAGTGCTTCGAGGTAAGCGTCGGGCCGCAGCCCCTCAGGCGCCCAAATCAGGTCTACGTGTTGGGGCGACTCGCCGTCGTACACCAGAAGGTCTTCGGCCAGTGCCTCGCGCTCATCGGCGGATTCGTTGCCGTCGAGAACGACCCAGGCGGGATGTTCTGGACAGGGGTAGTCGGCTGTGGTTAGTGCGTCGGCGCTGGGGGGACCCATGGCGGCAGTTGGGACGGATTGGGGCACAGGCGCGCTCCACTGCACGGGGGCGTGCTCCGCCTCCACCGACAGCGCCTGCTGCGCGGCGGTCAGTATGGCATGGAGCACAGGGCGCTCCGACGGTGCATCCGCAAGATACACGTGTGTGCCTCGCAGGGTTAGGTAGGCGATGAGGGGCAGTCCGTAGAGTGGTACGTGGGCCGCCAGTTCGACCTGTATGGCGTCTGGCCCTGCGGGTTGCTGTGCAACAGTGTGGAGCGACGCCTGCACGGCGGCATCCATCTGTTGGTTGACGGCAAACGTGATGTGGGCTTCCGTGAACGGATAGTCGTCGGCCTCTGCCGCCGCCTCAATGGCGTGCTGGCGTGGATCGTAGTCGGGATCGGTCCAACGATGAGCGGTGGTGTGCAGGGCATCGGCCCAGGCCGAGCGCGCAAAGGAAGGCATGCTAAAAGAACGTTATAACGTTATAAGAGAGAAGCGATGCACCTTCAGCGGGCGGGTTTGAGCATGCATCCGAAGGGACGCGTATCCGGTTCGGGCACCGGCTCGCCGTTGAGCGTAGCCTGAATGGCCTCGCGCAGGTAGGCGGTGGCTACGTCGTTGGGACTGCCCGGGCTATCGTCGATGGCTCCGCGGTAGACGAGCGTGCCCTCGGCATCAAACAGAAACGCGTGCGGTGTGCGCTCGGCTCCGAGCTGGCGGGCAAAGGCGGCGTTTTCGTCGCGCACGTAGCGCAGATCGCCATATGACTGGGCCTGCTCGGCACTGGCGCTGCGTCCTTCATCAGCAAACGCATCGGCGTCGTTGGCATTCACGAGCACAAACCGTACGCCGCGCTCGGCAAAGGTGGTGTGCAGCGTGAGCACGCGCTCCTCGTAGCGGTCAATCCACAGGCACTGGTTGCTCCAGAAGAGCACTGCAGTTGCCTGTTCGCCGCGCAGGGCGGTGGTGGAGACAGATGCTTGGGCTTGTACGTCGTAGAGGGTAGCATTAGGTAGGTTGCCGCCCAGCGGCAGCGTGTCGGTTTGGGCGTAAGCTGGGAGACCGCCAAGCAGGAGCATACCGAGCGTAAGGATACTGGGCAGCAGCCATTTAGAAGAAAGGGTACGCATCACGGTCACCAGTCTATGAGGGATGCAGTGAGCATCGATTACGACGACGGCGCGCGCTCCATCATGCGGTGCACGTAGCGGTCGTTCAGCGCCAACAGCACGATGCCAGCCAGGCCCCATTGCAGCAGGCACGTCATCAGGCTGAACGGGTCGAGCGGGTTGAACCAGGTGTCTGGTGCAAACACAAACACTGATTGGTAGATCCACCAGCCTAATACGATAACGGCTTGCAGCGGAATAAAGTATGTAATGAGCGTGTCCCACGTGGTGCCGGGGTTAATCTCACCGCCGTGGCCCATCGTTTCCGTACGAAAGGCCTGCGCGCCGTACGTGATTACGGCCAGTGCCACGAGCGCGCCCGAGATGAGCAGGCCTACCCCCCACACGAAGTCCTGGTTGGCGAAGATGTTGAGGTTCACCGCCGAGGGGATGCCCAGCAGAAAGCCGAGGCCGGCCACCCATCCAACGGCAGTAGTGCGTGGCACCCCCGCATCCACAAACGACCGCGTGGCCAGTTCGATCATAGAGATGAGCGAGCTTAGCGCGGCAAACGCCAGTCCCAAGAAGAAAAGCATGGCGAGCGGACGCCCAAAGGCCATCTGCTCAAAGAGCTGCGGCATCCAGATGAAGGTGAGCCCGGTACCGGCGGGGCCGCTGGTCTGCATCACATCGAGCACCTGGCCCTGCGACATATCGGTGCCCAGCACGGCGAACACCGTGCCGAAGATAATCACCGCGGCCATGAGCGATACGATGTTGTTGCCAATGCCGGTGATGAGCGCGTTCGAGACCACGCCGTGCCGCGCCTGCATGTAGGCGCCATAGGTGAGGATGAGCCCCCAGCCCGCGCCGGTATCCCACGCGTTCTGCGTGAGCGCCTCCAGCCAGAGCCGTGGATCGGCCAGCAGCGCCCACTCGGGGGTAAACAGGAACGCAATGCCCTCCCACGCGCCGGGCAATGTGAACGTGCGGATGAGCGCGACGACCAGAATCCCCAAGAGCGCCGGGACGAGTACGCGGTTGACGCGCTCAATTGAGGAGATGCCCTTCCATACCGCCAGCGTACCGGCGCCCATGGCCAGGGCATGCACGATGAGGGGCGTACCACCCGACTGAAACGCATCCCATCCGGCCTGGGCGGCTTCATTTGAGAGCGGGAGCGGCGAAGACAGCGCCTCCCAAAAGTAGAACAAGCACCACCCGGCCACCACGGCGTAGTAGAACATGATTGCGGTCGTTACCACGCCAATGAACCCGCCCATCCAGCCGCGCTTTTCGCCCGCCATCTGCACATACGAGCCCACCACCCCCATGCGGCCCTTGCGCCCGATGGCATACTCGGCGATGATAAGCGGGATGCTCCATAGAAACAGGAACATAACCCACGCCACCAAGAACGCCCCGGCTCCCGATTCGCCACTGGTCGACGCGGCAATACGTGGAAACCGCCAGATGTTACCGGTACCCACCGCAATGCCCAGCACGCTCAGAATGAGCGTCCACCGCGTAGAAAATCGTGCGTTTGAGGAAGAAGCCATAGCTGTTGGGCCACGTTGAGTTCAAAATAGCAGGCAAAATACAGGAGGATGCACAGGGCACGTGCCCCAATGTATAAAAGAACCCACCACATACGCACATCCTCGTATGCGCTGCAAGTGGCCCTCCACGAAAGTGCCCTGCTTGCATATCAGAATAGATGTTCTTATTATAGATCAAATTCTCTGCAATCCTCTTGGCCTCTTCTCACATCCATGCGTTCACACCCTTTCAGTACGTTCGTCCCGTCCGGTGCGTGCGCTGGTCTCATTGTCATGGCCTGCGCGTTCATGTTGGGAGCGTGCTCGCTCACCGAGTCCGAGTCAACCGAGATGCGCATCGCGTTTGGGTTCAGCGAACAGTCGGCTGCCGTGCTTGACAGCGCATCGATCACGTTCTCGACCCGCGTCGAGGATGGTTCGGGCAACCGCACGCTTGGTCGCCCCGCCTTTGCCAGCCAGACGCCGTATCGCTATACCACCGGCTCGTTTGAAACCGCCTCCTCAGGCATGGCGCACGTAGCGTGCATCCTGTCCAACCCCCAGACGAGCACAACGGGCACTGCGCGTATCGACCTGCGGGCCGACTACGCGTTCGGGGTCGATTGCCTCGTTACAGACAGCAATCCCTACCGCGAGTGCATCGGGTGTCTGGGATACGAGGCCGTTGCGCTGGCTCCTGAACTGGGCTTGCCGGCGTCCGACTCGCTCTTTATCGTATGGGGAGGCAACTTCAGTGATACCCCGGTGGACTACTGAATCAATCCAGCATGAGCATGCTCTTCATCAGTCCTCCAGACACCGACACGAGGCTTGAAGCCTTGAAGTGCGCCGGACGGGAGACGGCGCTTCTGAGCACATACGCCACTCGACGTATCGCTCCCGAGATCTTCTGCGAATGCCTCCGAAACCGCCCGTCCCGACAAACGCGCTCATGAACGGGGCGCTGTGCGCAAGAGCTGCCTCGCGCCCCGAGAGCGCATAGCCGCCTGCGTTTCGTCGTAGCCCCGAATGGGCGCGATATCGCGATATGCAGAGAGGGAGAGCGGAAGAGGAGCAGACCCTACGACTCCGATACCAGCGGGACAAAGCGAAACGTGCCAAGCGTTTCGCGCTCGTAGGTATCCTCGTCGGTGCGTACGATGCGGTGCATCACATGCTCGCCTTCTGGTCCCACAGGAATGATAAGCCGCCCGCCATCGGGGCGGAGCTGGTCGAGCAGCGGCTGGGGCACCTCCTGAGCGCCCGCGGTTACAAGAATGCCGTGATAGGGGGCCAGTCCGGGCCAGCCCAGGGTGCCATCGGTGTGGCGCGTGCGCACCCGGTAGCCGAGCTGCTTTAGCGTCCGTTTGGCGCGCTCCAGCAGCGCCTTGTGCCGCTCCACCGAAAACACCTGCGCCTCCATCTCACAAAGTACCGCCGCCTGATACCCGCTTCCGGTGCCCACCTCCAGGATGCGTTCGCCGGGTTGCGGGTCGAGCAGGCTGGTTTGATACGCCACCGTAAATGGCTGCGAGATGGTCTGGCTGCGTCCAATCGGCAGCGCCTCGTCTTCATAGGCGCGCTCCTGAAACGCCGGTTCGACAAATACGTGGCGGGGCACCGCCTCAATGGCGCGTAGCACCCGCTCGTTAGAGATACCGCGCTCTCGCAAGTGGTCAACCAGCGCCCGGCGGCGCGTGCGGTACAAACGATCGGTGTAAGAAGTAGGCATGGCAGAAGCCCAACGGGAAAAAGATGGATGACATGCGTTCGTAGCGCACGGTTTTGACGCATTAACGGATCCGCTATGCAGCGCGTTGCTTAGCGCGGCGGCGGTCTGAGGACGAGCCCAGCGCATTGCGCAGGTACGTAGAAAGCTCGTTGGGGGTGATGTTGGAAATGAGCGCGCCATCGCGCGAGATGGAGATGTTGCCCGTCTCTTCCGACACAATCACCACAAATGCGTCGGTCTGTTCGGTGAGGCCAACGCCTGCTCGGTGCCGCAAGCCGAGCTGCGGACTCAGCTTCATGCTGGTCGACACGGGTAAGATGCAGCGCGCCGCCTCCAGCCGCCGGTCGGCAATGATGACGGCGCCATCGTGCAGCGGCGTCTCCTTGTTGAAGATCGTCAGCAGCAAGTCGCGCGTCACCTCCGACTGAATGACCTCGCCCGTTTCGATGTAGCTACGCAGTCCGGTCGTGCGCTGAAACGCGAGAAGCGCCCCCTGCTTCGTATCGCTCATATGGTCGACAGCAGACACTGTAGCCTTAATCACCTCTTCCTGGCTATCGGTCGACACGAACTGGCGGATAAGCGGGTTGCGACCCAGCAGCAGAAGGAGCCGCCGAATCTCAGGCTGAAAGATGATGATAATCGCCAGCACAAAGACCTGATTGAAGTAGCTGAACACCATGTTCAGCACCTTCATGTCGAGCACCCACACCACCAGTTGAATGGCAAAGAGCGCCCCCAGGCCGAGCGAGATTTGCACTGCGATGGTGCCCTTCATCAGCCGGTAGAGCTGATACATCAGAAACGACACCAGCGCGATCTCGAAGAAATCGCCTACCCCAATATCCAGGATCTCAAGAAGCGTCACCAGTGGCGGGGCAGTCGTTAGTCCAGAGACAGGCGATCGGGGTCGCGCACGGCGTCGGCTACGCGGAGGGCGTCAGCAGTCGCGGCCACGTCGTGCGTACGCACCAAGCGGGCGCCCTGCTGTACCGCCAGCACCGTGGCGGCAATAGAGCCGTGCAGCCGCTGACCCACCGGCACCGGCGCATCAGGCGTTCCGAGAGCGGCCCCGATACTGCTTTTGCGAGACACGCCTACAAGGATTGGGCGTTCCAGTGCCGTAAGCATGTCTAACGCATTAATCAAGCGCAGGTTATCGGCATGCGACTTTGCAAACCCGAATCCAGGGTCTACCACAATGTCGTCTACGCCTGCGGATGCAGCACGCGCCACCGCCTGTTCAAGTTCATCGCATACCGCCTGCATCAGGTCGTCGTACGTTTGGCCATGCGGCATTGCGCCGGGGCGCCCCAGCGAGTGCATCACAATGAGCGGTGCCCCGTGCTCGGCCGCGACCTCCGCCATTTCGGGGTGGATGCGCAGGCCGGTGATGTCGTTAATGATGTGTGCGCCTGCTTTTAGGGCGGCCTCTGCGACCTCGGGCTTGTACGTATCCACCGAAAGAAGCAGCTCGGGGTCTTCCTCATGCAGACGCTCTACCACCGGCACTACGCGGTCGATCTCCTCCTGACGAGCTACTTTTGCCGCCCCGCTGCCATACTCCCGTCCCGATGGTCGCGTCGACTCGCCGCCAATGTCGATCACGTCTGCCCCAGCATCACGCATCGCAAGGGCGCGTGCCACCGCCTCCTCTACGGCCATGTATTTGCCGCCATCCGAAAACGAGTCGGGGGTCACGTTCAGCACGCCCAAGATGCGCGTGGTGGTGCGGCAATCGAGCGGGTGGGCCTTGCATTGAAGCACGTGGCGGGAGGAGGCCGTAGCAGTCATGCGGTTGGGACAGCGCTTGAAATATTGACCGGTGAGCGAACCTTTCAAACATGAAAGAATACCAACGAGCGTGCTAAAAAAGCAGATCTAATGCCGAGTTTGGCGGAAAATTGGTAGGCTGCGCTGGCATTGGAAGTCCACACACCAAGAACCTGCTGACTGCGGCTTCGGCGCACTCGCCGTTTCTCTCATTGACTGTGCCTCTTATGTTCGCTCTTCTTCGTGCGCTGCTGCACCGTGTAGGCCCTCTTAAGCGCGTACGAACGTTTCTGGATGATCCCGTCGACACGCAGCGTCACCTGCTGCGCTCTATGCTTAACCATGCGGCAGCCACCGAGTGGGGGCAGCGCTATGGCTTTGCCGACATTGCCCGACAGCGCGACGTGGTAGCCGCCTATCAGGACCGCGTGCCGCTGCACAGCTACGATGACATTGCCGACGATGCGATGCGCGTTCGCAATGGCGCCGAAGACGTGTTGTGGCCGGGCCGCGCCACGCACTTCGCCGTCTCCAGCGGCACCGTCTCAGACGGCAAAGTGCTGCCCATCTCGCAAGCCACCATCGACGCCAACCGGGGCTTTAGCGTGGGCGTGGGGCTGCACTACCTGCTCGACAGTCGCAAGTGGCAGTACCTGCTGGGGCGCCACCTAACGCTGCCGGGCAGCGTCAGCGAAGATCCCGACCATCCGGGCACCTATGCGGGCGAGGTGAGCGGCATCCTGGCCAAACACGCTCCCGGCTTTTTCAAGGCGCTGTATCAGGCGGTGCCCAATGAGATTGCGTTCCTGCCAAGCTGGGAAGAGAAGCTGCGTACCATTGCCGAACGCACCGTTGACCAGGATATCCGGCTGATTGTGATGGTGCCCTCGTGGGCCAAGAAGCTCTTTGAGCATGTCATTGCAGCGCACAACCGACGCTATGATGCGCACGCTACCACTGTACACGAGGTGTGGCCCAATCTGCAACTGTACATCTCGGGCGGTGTGGCGCTCAGTTCGTACCGCGACCAGCTGGAGGATATCGTAGGCGGCCCTATCGATTTCATTGAGACCTATGGCGCGTCGGAAGGCTTCTTCGCGTTCCAGAATGCCCGCGATGACGATGCGCTTTTGCTTCACCTCAACAACGGCGTATTCTATGAGTTCGTGCCAATGGGTGAGTACGGATCTGCGCATCCCACCCGCCATACCATTGCTACGGTAGAGACCGATGTGCGCTACGCCCTGTACGTAACGTCGTACAGCGGGCTGTGGTCATACGATGTGGGCGATGTGGTGCAGTTCACCCAGCGGCATCCGTTCAAGATTGAGGTAGCTGGGCGGACCAGCGAAATGATCGACACGTTTGGCGAGGCTATTTTTGCCGATGAGGTGCGCGACGCGCTCTACAAAGCCTGTGACGCGACCGGCGCTTCGTTTCACCATTACCACGTGGCACCGGCGCCCGCCCACGACGACGCGCCACCGCAGCATGAGTGGATTATCGAATTTGAGGATATGCCGGGCGACCTTGATGCCTTCCGCAACACGGTCGACACCTACCTCGACCGGGTGAACCGGCACTACCATATCCGCCGCGAATCGGACGTGATGCGAGCCCCGCAGATTACAGCTGTACCTGAAGGCACGTTCTACGCATGGCTGCAAACAACAAAAGACCGAATCAGCGGGCAAACCAAAGTGCCCCGCATGAGTACGGAGCGCACGGTAGCTGAGGGCATTCTGAGTGCCCAGCCCTCACGCTCCGCGGCGGTTTCATCGCCCGACCCGTTACAGTAAGCTACGTTGGCTAACGCCTAACGAGAGCCGAAAGAGCCTCTGAACACCGGCAGGCACACGTATGTTTGGAACAAGCCGTTACATGGTACGTGCTGAAATGGCACCGCGCGCTCCATCCATTCCCGTAGGAAACAGCAACACCGCAGTGGCTCCCTACTTGTTTTCTCGGACGGACAGCGCCCAGCTCGTTTCGCTTTTTTCTTTGTGCCTGCCTCAGCGGTACGCTACTGCTAATGTGCACCCCCCTGGCGCACCCCATACTGATGTGCGCGGTGGGACGTATCGTGCTCTTACAGGGATTCGCCACCTTCTTCCCTCGACTGCTCCCAAGGCCTCCGACGGGCATTCTTGGCATGTAGCCTTTCGTTCGAGCCGGCTCGGCCTGCTGCATCCCGGCCGTTGTGCCGGGTAGGCTGCTGCACCCTCCTCGTACCCTTTGCATCTACAAACCCCCAGGCGTTATATGTACGTTCCGCGCGAGCAACGCATGTTGGACCAGTATCTCCAAGAGATTGGCAAAATCGATCTGCTCGAAGCCGAAGAGGAAGTCGAACTGGCCCGACGCATCAAACAGGGCGATGAAGAGGCCCTGCACGAGCTCACCCGCGCCAATCTGCGCTTTGTCGTTTCGGTGGCGAAGAAGTACCAGGGCCAGGGGCTTTCGCTCTCTGACCTGATTAACGAGGGCAATTACGGCCTCATCAAAGCCGCTAAGCGGTTCGATGAAACCCGCGGCTTCAAATTCATCTCCTATGCCGTCTGGTGGATTCGACAGGCCATCTTGCAAGCGCTCGCTGAGCAGAGCCGCGTAGTGCGCCTGCCGCTGAACCGCATCGGCGTGATCTCGAAGATCCGTAAGGCCAGCGCCCGCCTGCAGCAAGAGTATGAGCGCAAGCCCAACATCGAAGAGCTGGCCGACGAGCTCGAAATCGAACCCAAGAAGGTGCGCGAGGCGCTGCAGCACACCAGTCGCCACCTCTCGGTCGACGCCCCCTTCAACGAAGAGGACGACAACAGCCTCCTCGATGTGCTGCCCGACGACGAATCGGATTCGCCCGACGACGAGATGCTCGGTGAATCCGTCAAGATTGACATTGAGCGGGCGCTGAATCTGCTCGAAGACCGCGAGGCCGAGATCACGCGTCTTTACTTTGGCATTGGGCGCGAGCACCCGCTCACCCTTGAGGAGATCGGCAAACGCTTCGGCCTCACCCGCGAGCGCGTTCGTCAGATCAAAGAGAAAGCGCTGCGCAAGCTCCGCAAGCGTCACCGTCGCGAAGACCTGCAAACCCACGTCCGATAGCGCCTTTGACACACGGCTACTACGCGTAACTCCTTAACGCTCCTGCTGCACAGGCTGTGCTCGCTTCAGCGCAGCCGCCTGTGCGCGTATCGTTTGCTCGCGCACGCCCTGCAGCCTTCCGCTGTGGGGCGTGCCGCATTGTCCCCGCTTCCCTACTGCTTACTTGCTTCGGATTCCATGCCTGTAACTCCTGACGATGTCGACCACGTGGCTGAACTGGCTCGCCTTTCGTTCAACGACGAGGAAAAAGAACAGCTCGCCCGCGACATGAGCCGTATCCTCGACCATATCGATACGCTCAACGAACTGGATACCGCAGGCGTACCGCCCATGTCGCACGGCGTGACCCGTGAAAATGTGACGCGTAGCGACGAGCCCAACGCACGCATCTCCAGAGAACAGGCTCTGCAGAACGCCCCCGACACCGACGGCGAGTACTTGCGCGTTCCCCGTGTCATTGACACCGATGCATAGCTCCCCCCGTCGCCGCTCTACGTCTTTTTGAGTTGCTGCCCCCGCCTGCATGGCCGATTCGCCTGCCGCCTCCTCGCTCACCGACCGCTTCATGCGCATGGCGCAGCGCCACGGGCTGCCGCTGGTCGGGTTTTTCGTGCTTTCGCTGCTCTACTTTGCGCCCATTCACTTCGACGGAATGGGCCTGCACGGCTCCGACATTGTGCAGTGGCGCGGCATGGCCGAGGCGATGATGGAGTACGAGGCGGAAACCGGTGAGCCCGCGCTCTGGGCGCCCAACGTATTCTCGGGCATGCCGGGCTATCACATTCGCTATGCGCCCGCCGCCCCGCAGCTCGACACCATCGTCGACGCGCTGCGCCCCTACCTGTGGCCCACCACGCACTTCTTTTTGTTGATGGCAGGGCTCTACGCGCTGGTTCTCTACCTCGTACGCGATCGCTGGGCCGCCCTTCTGGCTGCTCTGGGATTTGGATTCACCACCTACCTCTTCATCATCCTGGGAGCCGGGCACCAAACCAAGTTCGTGGCGCTGGCCTATGCGCCGTATCTGCTTTTGGCATTTGCCTACGGGATGCGAAGGCCCGGCCTGCTCAGCAGCCTGCTCTTTGGCGCTGCCCTGAGCCTGCACCTGCGGGCCGACCACCCGCAGATCACCTACTACGTGCTCATGGTGGCCCTCGTGTGGTGGATCGTGGAAACCGTACGCGCCGGACGCCAATCCGACTGGATGCCGCATCTCAAAACCACGGCATGGCTCGCGCTGGGCACCGTCGTCGGGCTCGTGATGGTCATCCACCCCTACTGGTCCACCTTCGAGTACAAAGACTTCTCCATTCGCGGCGCATCGGCTGGTGGCGAGGCCGGGAGCGGCAGTCTCGACTGGGACTACGCCATGCGCTGGAGTCAGGGGCCCAGCGAGTTCCTTACGCTCTTTGTGGCCGACGCCTTTGGCGGGGGCGGGCAGACCTACTGGGGCCCGAAACCCTTCACCTCCGGACCGCACTACGTGGGCGGGATTATCGTGGCGCTGGCCGGACTCGCACTCTGGAAGGTGCGCTCGCGCATCGTTCTCAGCCTTGGGCTCGGCGCGCTCGCAACCGGGCTCTTCGCGATGGGCCACCACGCCGCCTGGCTCAACCGCCCGATGTTCGCGTACTTCCCTTATTTCTCCGCTTTCCGTACCCCCGAAACCTGGATGAGCATTACCGTGCTCGCCATTGTCCTGCTGGCTGCATTTGGACTGCGGGCACTGCTCAAACGCCCCACATCTACCCGCACAAAGCGGCGCTCCACACCAGGTGCAGATGCGCTTTCCATGCGCGATAGCCTGCTGCCCTTTGGCGTGGTAGCCGGACTTGCCCTTCTCCTGTGGGTCGGCGGCGACGCGCTTCTCTCCTTCGAAAAGCCCAACGAACGCGCCCGCATCGAGCAGGCGATCCAGCAGCAGCGGCCCGACCTTTCGCTGCAAAATCCGCAAGTGCAGCAGTTTATCCGTACCCAACTGGCAGGCCAGCGCGACGAGCGACAAGCCTTGTTTCAGGCGGATGCGCAGCGTACGCTCATTTTTGTGATCCTGGCAATGGGCCTCATCTGGGCGTACCGCTCCGAGCGCATTACGGCCCCGTGGGTCGTAGGCATGGGGCTCGCTGCGCTCGTGCTCGTGGATCTGTGGGGCGTAGGCAAGCGCTACCTGAGCCGCGACGACCTCTCGCCAAACCAGCGCGCAGAAGCCCAGATTGCCACGCGCGACTTCGATCGTTTCCTCATCGACGAGCGCGAAGACGCAGGGGGCCCGGGGCACTTCCGGGTCTACCCGATGGCGCTCAACCCCATGAACAACGCCGAGCCGTCGTATCACCACGAGTCGATTGGTGGATACCACGGCGCCAAGCTGCGGCGCTACCAGGACTACATCGACTTTATTCTGGAGCCGAACCAGCGCTCCGGCCCCAACAAAGGCGCGCTCAACCTGATGGCCGGACGCTACATCATCGGGCAGCGGGCGCTTCCTGGTACCGAGCCGGTCTACCGCGACGAACGCACCGGCCTGCAGGTCTTCGAAAATCCTGATGCGCTGCCCCGTGCCTTCTTCGTGGACCGCATCACCGTCGAATCCGACCAAGACGCGCTGTGGAACCGCCTGGGCGACGCCTCCACCAACCTGCGCGCACAGGCCTTTCGCGAAGAACCGCTCGATGTGGACCTCGATACCATTTCGCCCGATGATCCACCCTCGGTCGAGCTTCAGACGTTCACTCCGCCCGAAATTGAG
Source organism: uncultured Rhodothermales bacterium (assembly GCA_964494425.1). Classification (GTDB taxonomy): domain Bacteria; phylum Bacteroidota; class Rhodothermia; order Rhodothermales; family Salinibacteraceae; genus Longimonas. Next base: position 27,134 of record CAZBTM010000001.1, read on the forward strand.
TGGAGCCTTGAAACCAGCGGGCAGCATCTGCTGGTCGTCAACGAAGTCTACTACCCAGCCGGCTGGAACGCCTACCTCAATGGCGAGCCGGTGCCCATTCACCGCGTCAACTACCTGCAGCGTGGCGTGGTCATTCCCGAAGGCGAGCACACGCTCACGATGCGCTTCGAGCCGACCTCCAACCGCGTGGGGGGCATCATTGCACAGGTGGCTACGGCCAGCGTGTACCTCACGATCATCGCACTGGGTCTGACCTGCATCGCTGTGCTCGTGCTCAAGGCCGCAACGCGGGAGGGCGCGTTCCTCAAGGGCGGCTGGCCCTCCGGCCATACTGCTGTCGCCACCTCAGCCGCA
>CAZBTM010000001.1:27497-31883 GCA_964494425.1 uncultured Rhodothermales bacterium
CCCGTCGTAGACCGGCAGGATGTGAGAGCCGGGAATGCCAATGATGCATCGGACCCCGACGCTCCGCATCCCCCTGAAACAGACCCTGACGAGCCCGGCGCCTGACTTACTTCGGAGACCGCCGGGCATCCAAGCGGTCCATGGCGATGGAAAGGTAAACACAAGATGTCTCCGCCTCCTCCCTCTATCCTTCCATCCCTCGATCCTTCCACTCGCCCCTCCCTCCACATGCCTGCTCCCCGCCGCGTCCTGCTCGTTGCGTACTACATGCCGCCTGCGGGCGGACCCGCGGTGCAGCGCATCCTGCAATTCGTGGAGGGCCTGCCTCATCACGACTGGAAGGTGGATGTGCTCACCGTGCAGGCCGGTGCGTATCCCACGACGGATCCGGACTTGCACACGGTCGTGCCGCCATCGGTTACGGTGTACCGCACACCCGCGCTCGATCCGTACGCGCTCTACGCCCGCCTGAAAGGAACGAGCACGAAAGACGCCCTGCCTGCCGGTTCGTTTGCCCCGAATGCCGCTTCGTGGATTGAACGTCTGGCCCGGTGGGTTCGCGCCAATGTCTTTCTGCCGGATGCGCGCATTGGGTGGTGGCCCTTTGCCGTGTGGCGCGGAATGCGTCTGCTGCGTACACAGCGCTACGACGCGGTGCTGACCAGCGGCGCGCCCCATTCCGTGCACTGCATTGGCCATACGCTGCACAGGTGCAGCGGCACGCCGTGGGTCGCCGACCTGCACGACCCGTGGACGGATATCGGGTTCTACGCCGAACTGCCCCACACCAACTTTGCCCGTCGTCTCGACGCTGCCCTGGAGCGCCGCGTGCTGCAGACCGCCACGCGCGTTACGACCGTGAGTCCATCGTGGCAGCAGCTCTTTGCCTCCAAAGGCGCAACCGTTGGCCCGGTCGTGGAAAACGGCTTTGACCCGGTCGATTTTCGCATCCTGGACGTACGCGTGCGCCGCGACCGTTTTGTGATTTCGCATGTCGGCTCGCTGTATGCAAATCGCAACCCCATCGCTTTGTGGGATGCGCTGGCCGTGCTCCGCTCCGAAGGCGAACTGCCGAATCTGGAGCTTCAACTCGTAGGCCGGGTGGCACCTGTTGTAGAGCAGGCCCTGCGCGAACGCGACCTTGACGCATGCACCACCGTCGTGCCTTTTTTGCCACATAAGAAAGCACTGCGCTACATGGCCGAGAGCGCCCTGCTCCTGCTCTGCATCGAACCCTTTCAGGCGGATGCAGGCATGATTACCAGTAAACTATACGAGTACCTGGCTACCGAGCGCCCTGTTATTGGTGTTGGACCGCCCGATGGCGACGCGGCGTCGCTTCTCCGCCAGCATAACGCCGGTACGATGGCAGGCCGCGTGGACATCGACACGCTGTATACAACGCTGCTTTATCATCACGACGCATGGCAGTCCGGTCACCCATTGTCGGGCGCACCGCGCACCGCCCTCTCCGCCCACACGCGTCCCCGTCAGGCGGAGCGCATGGCCCACGTGCTCAGTGCCGTTGCCTCCTGACGTCCCGCACTGCCGGAGATGTCAACAATTCTACGCCTTCCACCCGTCCATCCCGCTATCCTTCCATCTTTCCATCTCTCCTATGCCCATTGGAGCCCACGTATCCGTAGCCGGTGGCGTTGAGCACGCCGTAGACCGTCAGCGTCAGATTGGCGGCACCTGCGGACAGATCTTCACGCACGCCCCGCAGATCTGGGCGCACACGCCCATCAGCGATGCACAAGCCGAGGCATTTCGCGCTGCCACAGACGAACACCTCGACGGGGCCTGGCTCATCCACACGTCGTATCTGGTGAACCTGAGCACGCCGAAGCCCGACCTGCGCCGTAAGTCCATTCAGTCGATGCAAGCGGAACTTGACACCGCTGCCCGGCTGGACATCCCCTACGTGAACGTGCATGCCGGGGCCCACACCGGCGCAGGCGCGGAAGCTGGACTCCAGAACGCGGTCTCTGCACTCGATGTCCTCGACGTACCGGAGGACGTAACCATTCTCATCGAAACGGATGCGGGCAGCGGCACCAAGCTTGGCGCGCGCTTCGAAGAGCTTGCGTACCTGCTACGCGAATCGGACCACGCGTTGGGCATCTGCCTCGATACCGCGCACGTCTTTGCTGCCGGATACGACCTGAGCACGCCTGCCGCTGTCGACACCATGGTGCAAGCCTTCGACGATGTAATGGACCTGTCGCATCTGCAGGCCATCCACCTGAACGACTCGAAGCACGCCTGCGGCACCCACCGCGATGAGCATGCACATATTGGCGAGGGCCACATCGGAATGGAGGGGATGCAGCGCCTCGTCACGCATCCGGCCCTCCGCGATCTGCCGTACGTATTGGAAACGCCCAACACCGATGACTTCGGCCACCCGGATAACATTACGCGGGTGCACCAGATGCGGGCGGAGGCAGCATAGCGAGAAATGCCGTGTCCAACATAAGGGGATAGTACCCGAGGTGGGACTCGAACCCACACGGTGCACAAGCACCAACGGATTTTAAGTCCGTTGCGTCTGCCGATTCCGCCACTCGGGCATTTGGGGATGTGCCGAAGAGCACGCCAAAGACAATCCGCATCCCGATACCCATGCATTCCGATGGGGTTTCGGACAACCGATAGGTCCCGATTGCTCCCATGCGGGCCCCCTGTTCTTCGACTGACTTTGCATTGATCTTGCCTAATCCACTGCGTATTGTTGAAGCAGTTTGTCCTACACGCTGTCATCTATGATTGTGTGCAGGACCGGCGTCCCGACTTTTTCGCCTCTCAACGATTAACACATGCGCTTCGTAGCCTTCTGTGTTTGCAGTGTCGTCCTTTTTGTTGTAGGAGATGCATTGCCCCTCGCCGCTCAGCACACTGGGCAAACCCAGCGGGCGGTTGCGCCTTCGGTGGAGGCGCTCGGTCGCGGCGATGTAGGAGCGGCTCTCCCCGGACGGGCGCATCCCTTTGCCTACAATCCAGCACACCCTGCGGCGCTTCCCACGCAGGTCACTGCCCTTCGTATTCAGGGTGCGGGTAGCGGACACGTCTCCGACCATCTCCGTCACATGTCGCGTGGTGCGCCTGGCGAACTCCTGAACGGCGAGCCCAGCGAGTTTGACGATGACTTCCAGACCTTTGCCGATAGCACGCGTCGCGTTGGCACGCGTCCGTCGATTTTGGAGGCCACCATCGCCCTGCCATCATTCGTCTACCGCCGTGGACCGTATGCGGTGAGCGGCGGGGCTACGGTGCACAGCCTCCTCAATCAGCGCTTTCGCTCGGATGATCCTGATGCCATTCCGATCGCTGACCACCGCGCGCGTACCGATGTCACGCTGTCGGGTACGGTCGGATACGATGCCTCGGCGCACGTTCCGGGGCTTCGGCTGGGACTTACGCTCAACGCCGTGCAGCGGTATGTGTCGATTCTGGAGCGCCGCATCGACCGGGTGCGTCCCACCGACAAGATGCCCGTGGTCGAGTCCACGCCGCTACTCGACCAGCTCACCTTTTTCGACAATCGACAAGCTCAAAATCCGGTGTGGGTGGGCCGCTCCGTCAGCCTGGACATGGGGGCAATGTATACGGTGTCGGCGTTTGATCTGCCCGGTACGCTGCGTGTAGGCGCGGCGGGGTTTGACCTGTGGGCGTCTGAGTTCACCTTCGCGCTGCAAGACACGGCTCCGCGCATCCCGCTGCTTGGTCCGCTCTTGCCCGATCAGTCGGCCCCGGTGGCCAACGGACGCGTATCTCCGCCCGATCCGCTTTCTGATGCGCAGGCCGAGCGCTTTCAGACAAGCCCGTCGGTGCGGATAGGCGTGGCCTACACACTGGATGCGTGGGGCCCGTTTCGCAATCTGGCCGTCGCGGTCGATTACCAGGACTACCGCCGTCCCCCCGTGGAGCAGTCGGCGCTGGCGCATCTGCACATTGGCGCTGAGGCGCAGTACGACATCCTGATTGCACGCCTCGGCATCAATCAGGGCTACCCAACGGCGGGGGTAGGGCTGCGCATGGGCCACATCCATGTCGATTATGCGTTTTACGGACGCGAAGAGGGGACCTCGTTGCGCGAGACGTACAACTACATCAACACGCTGCAGGTGGCACTTCGGTTTTGATGGAGCGGGTGGTTCCGTTCGTTGTGTCCGTGTTTGAATGCGAGTAGGGACATGGCGCGCCGTGTCCCTACACCCATCAATGGTCTGCATGCTCTCCTTCTCCCCTGGCAGAAGCAGGCGGCTCACGGGCCGGGGCGTCACATGAAGTGCTGCTTCAGATCTTCCCCTCAGTCGCTGCGCGACAGCTCCCCTCTCCAGGGGAGCGGCTTGGGATGACTGCTTAGACCTGTCTTCCTCTGCG
>CAZBTM010000001.1:31948-42074 GCA_964494425.1 uncultured Rhodothermales bacterium
ACGGTGCGCCGTGCCCTTGCTTCCAACATGGGCTTCCCAACGCAAAAAAGCGCCCTCCTCCCGAAAGGAAAGAGGGCGCTTCGGTGCTTAGGTCGTATCGCCATCATGGCGATTCTGGGGTGCGATTACTGCGCGCGCACCAGGATGTCATCGACCTGCCAGAGCTCCGTGCTACCCGGTCCCGTTCCGCTGCTAATGTACTGGAACGCGATGTAGACCTCTTCGGCCTGGAACTCCTCGTCGCTGATGTCAATGGCGCCGGTGGATACAAACTCGTATCCGCCTTCCGAATAGACAGCGCCTTCGCGGTTTGTGATATCCGTCCAGGTGAAGTCTTCCGGATTGCCTTCGCCGTCGTAGTCGGTCGACACCTTCACGAGCAGCCCTTGCTCCAGGCCGCCATCGTCAAAGTTCTTCGCGTTGGCAAAGGAAAGCGTCTCGCCACTTCGCTCGGCGAAGTTAAACGCTGGTGAGATGAGCCAGCTGTTCGATGGCGTATCGGCGCCAAAGCCGTTCGCCTCCATGTACGGTGACTGGTCGTTGTCGAAGGTCGCCAGGAACCAGGAGCTTCCGCTGTCCGGCGCATCAACTACGTCAAACGGCGCGGGCTCCTCGTCGCTGAAGTTTTCTTCGAGCAGCGTGATGGCTCCGAGTATAATTTCAAAACGATCGCGGCTACCAATGGTGGCACCTTGCACGTTCTGTAGTGCAAATACCGCTGTGCGTTGATCATCAACACCCGAACTACCCGAGAGCGGTATGTTTATCGTAGCTGTGGCAGCATCGCCTTCGGCATTGGGCGGGAAGGTGACACTTCCTGCACGGTAGCCGTTACCGTCTCCGATAATTGCATCGTTCGGGAAGTCGAACTCGGTGACCTCGGTTTGACTGGCAGCATTTGCATAGAGCAGTTCTGCAGTGACCTCACGGTCGGGGGCATTGCTGATGGTCACTTCGACCGGCACGCTGTCTGCTGAGCGTGAGCTGGATACCGACGAGGTTGCAAATTGCACCGTCGGCTCGTCATTTTCGGTTTGAAGGTTGGGATCAACGCCGCTGTCGCAGCCCGTGCCCATTACGAGCAGGAGCGCTGCCACGGCAAGCGCAGAAAGTCGTGAAAACGTAGAATACATAGGGATAGAATCCAAACTGTGGAGAAATAGGGGTAGTGCTGCGAGGCGCAGGAGCGGCTCGTGGGCTGTATTTCGCCCACGAGTCCGCCTACGCGTCGCTCATCTTAAAAGATGTACCGCACGCCCAACTGCAGACGCCAGCGGGAAGCAATGTTCGACGTGTTCAGGAAGTCTTCCGTGATGCGATCGCGCACGGTTTCTTCGCTAAACTCAACGAATGGCTTTCCGATGTCATTTTCGTTGACAATGCGACCTTCAATTTCACGCCCTACGTCTGTGGGGGCAATGTATGAACGATCAGATCCATCTGTAGGATCTTCCGAAAGCTCCCAGGCAAAGTTGTTGTTGAAGCCTGAGAACTGAATCTCGCCCCAGTCGTCGTTGAGCAAGTTTAGGAAGTTCTCCACAACAGCCGTGATTTCAACACGCTGCCCGTTGATTGTGGCAATCTGCTGATTGACACGCAGATCAAGGATGTTTTCCCAGGGATCACGGGCACTGTTCCGGTCGGCAAACCCGCCACGGAACTGATTCAGTCCATCTTCGCTCTCGATGAAGGCATCCATCAGTTCCCAGTTATCGCTTACGAGAAAGATGTCGTCCTCTGTCTCAGGTACGTATACCAGATCGTTCTCGTCTGTACCGTCAGCGTTCGCGTCACCAGCATAGATCCAGCTGAAGGGCGATCCAGAGCGGCCTTCATAGATCAGCCCAATCGAGGTGGCGAAGCGGTCGAGGTACTCGATGCGGTAGTCGAGATTGAGCAGCACACGGTGGCGGCGCTCAAAGTCGGCGGTCCCAATGTCGGGATTGTTCACGTCCACGTTTTCGTTGAACTGCCAGTTCGAGATCGCCCGGCTGGAGGTGCCGTTATTCACGTTCTCGGCGCGGCTGTAGGTGTACGACAGCGATCCGCTGAGGCCATTCGGCACGCGGCGCTGAATCTGACCCGTCAGGCTGTATTCGTAGCCCTTATTCGAGTTTTTCAGCAGCAGCGCGTTCGTGAAACGGTCGTCGACGAGGTTACGATCTTCCTGAGGATCAATGGATGGCCCGGGCTCTCCATAGAACGGACGTCCGTAGGCACTTTGGCCTGCCTGCTCCAGGTTGATGTTCTCGAATACCACCTCGTTGCGCGAGTTCGAGTACAACGCTTCTGCGGTGGCAATGAAACCGAACGGCAGGTCCTGGTCAATGGCCAGGTTCGAGCGCCACGTCTGCGGATACTTGAAGTCATCATCCAGCAGGTTGATCTCGGTCGTCGCGTCCGGGGTAAGACCCGGGCAGTCACCTGGACGCGGATGGTCGAGCGGATTGCCACTTCCAGCGAAGCAACTTACGTTTGGATCATAGTTGCCATTGCTATCAACGAAGTCCTCATCCGGAGAGAAACCTGCATCGATTCGAGCAAAGTCAACTCCCGTGTTGCTGTACTGGTTCGAGATCCAGACGAACGGCGGGCGTCCGCTGAAGATGCCGGTGCCACCACGGATCTGCGTCTCCAGTCCCTCACCAAAGAAGTTATTGGCGTAGTTGAATCCAACACGCGGCGACCAGAGCAGATTGCCGCTGGCCACGTTGGTGGTGCTTCGGCCAAAGGCTTCACGAGCATCAGGATTGTCGAGCGGCTCATCGGGCAGGAACGGCATATCAGCGCGCAAGCCAGCGGTCAGCGTCAATTCGTTCGTCGCGTTCCACTCGTCCTGGACGTAGAGGCCAAACTGCATACCCGTGAACTCAGCTTCGGGCTGCGGCTCGCCGTCGAGCAGCGAGTAGCTCAGGTTGTAGCTGGAGGGCTGACCGCGCTCAAATGCGGTAAGCGGATCGACTTCTACCGTTTCGCCATCGGCATTTTCGTACTCAAACCCACGGAATTCGTAGGAGCCTACTGCATCCTGAATAAACAGGTTCGAGAACGAGAAAATCTCGTTGTTCGTGCCGAAGGTGAGCGTGTGATCGCCCTGTGTAAGGGTGAAGTCGTTCGTAATCTCCCAGATATCCTGGTCGAGGCGGTTGGCCTGATTGAAGCGGCCAATGCCCATATTTGCTGTTTGTGTGCCGTTCAAAAAGATGTTGGTATTCGGCCAGAGCGAGTCTTGCACGTCTCTCTCATCGCGAATGCGGGTGTACACTACACGCGCTTCGTTGAACATGTTGTCGCCGATCGTACTGTTCAACTGCAGCGTCGAAGAGTTCTGCACGCTGTTGAACACGTACTGACGGTTTGCAAAGTCAAAGTCTTCATTGCTGCGTCCCAGACCACTGTCGTCACCGGCGTTCACGTAATTATGCCGTGCGGTGAGGCGGTGGTTGTTGGTGATGTTCCAGTCGATCTTCGCCAGGAACTTCTCGTTATTCTGCTCTTGCGAAAGCGGTGAGATACCTCCAGGGTTGAAGTCGTACTGATTCTGTGCAATGTTCTGAATCTGATTGAGCAGTTCGGTGGTACTTCCGATTGTGGTACCACGGCCTTCGCTAATGCTCTCCAGCGTTCCCGATCCCACCTGAAAGGTGTTCGGGCCCGGCACATCGCCGACCTGCGTATCGAGTGGCGAGTCTTGGCGACGGAATTCGCCATTCACGAAGAAGAACAGCTTGTCTTCGATGATGGGGCCGCCGAGCGTACCTACGTAGTACTGCTCTTGGAATTCGCCTGTGCCTACACCGTCGAGGTCGCCGGTGAACTCTTCATCGCGGTAGATCGTGCGCAGCGAACCAGAAAACTCGTTGGTTCCGCTTTTCGTAATCGCGTTGATCTGCCCGCCGGTAAAGCCGCTGGAGCGAACGTCGTATGGGGCAATGTCGACGTTGAACTCTTCGATGGCATCGAGGCTAATCGGCTGTGCGCCGGCCTGACTGCCGGGTACTGCGTCGCCGAGGCCAAAGACATCATCAAGCGTGGCGCCGTCTACCTGAATCTTGTTGTAGCGTCCGTTACGTCCGCCCAGGCTATTGCCGCCGCCGGACTGCGGGATGAGGCGGGCGAAGTCGGTGAGGCTCCGGTTGATGGTTGGGAGGCGCTCAATCTCTTCTTGCGAGACGTTGCGGCTGGCGCCGGTGCGGTCGCTGCTGATGACCGCGCTGCGTTCGCCCACCACGCGCACCTCTTCCAGTTCAGCGGATTCGGGGACCATGTCAAAGTTGAGCGTCAGGTCCTGGCCCAGTTGCAGGTTGAGGTCCGTTTCTTCCAACGGGCGGTAGCCGACAAAGGAGGCCGTTACGGTGTAGGGACCGCCTACGCGGAGCCCGCGCAGATTGTAGCGTCCGTTCGACTGCGAGGAGGCGCCGTACTGCGTGCCCGACGGCTCGTGTACCGCAATAACGTTTGCGCCGGGAAGAGGCTCGCCCTCTTCGTCGACGACCGTGCCCGAGATGGAGGCACGCGTGCCTTGCGCCTGCACGTCGACGACTCCCATCGTCAATGCCAGCCCAAGCAGCATAAATAGTAGCGATCGAGATAACTTCATTGTGTGCATCGCGTCATGTTTGCAGAATATCGATCTGGCGGTCGGCATGAAACTCAGGCGCAAGTTAACGACCCGTTCGGTGTTGGCTCTGTCGTGCAAGCAGGTCATTGAGCGAGCGGAATGTGGAACACAACATGCATGGGTAGCCGAGGCTAAAAACACATGTCGGGGACCTGATGCCACTCACTGGATCTGCATGCATCTCAAACAGAGCATCGAAACAGGATAAGATAAACGCCTGGCCGCACACCGCCTGCCAGTGCAAGGTTGCAGGTACGTGTTGCAGAGGTACGATGGGTGGTGGGAAGCAGATGGCCCGTGTTCGCCGTGCATGGCTTTTCACAAACAGATCGTTCCTCAAACGCATCCGCAACACACGTGAGTCCCGGTCAATGCCGAAGAACACGTTCCATGCGGTCTGTGCGCAGCCTGCATGTGCGCAGGCGATAAGAAGGAAGACGTCGAGCGTGAATCGCTGGGTAGACACTACGAACACAGGATATAGGCTCACAAACCCATTGCCGGTGCCATCGTCACCGTTCATGATAGCCGCTTTCGCTACAGAAGGCAATAAAGATATCATGCATTAAGGTATGGTAATGGTCGTAATCTTGTGAAAAACCTTTTGTATTGGCCTCCTGTAGGCCGTTTCCTTCCTTCTTTGTCCTTTTTGACAATCATTCACAGTAGGTTTTGGGGCCAGTGCGGCTCTTGTGTTCGTATATGCCCGACAGTAAGCGATGCCATGCGGGCCCATCACACCGTGCGCTTTCTGTAAGGCCTTTGTGGGAGTCGTTGCTACAATTTTGCGGGGGAATTCCCGTATACACTTGTAATTACGAGTCAAATCAGGAAACCTACAAAGCCAGAAGTGTAGCATATTCTCCGATCACCATCCTACTCACGAACCCTTGAATCTATGAGTGATTCCTCTAAGGTCTCTCGACGCTCGTTTCTTCAGCGCCTCAGCGCGCTGGGCATTGCGGGCGTAGGTGCCAGCACGGTCCTCTCAGCTTGTGGCGGTGGCGGCGACGGTGCCTCGTCCTCGAGCGATGACTCGTCAGGAAGCGCCGATTTTTCCTGCGATGATCTGTCTGGGCTTAGCGACCAGCAAATTAGCCAGCGTGAAACGCAGGCACAGGCGCTCCAGTACGTCGAAGAGTCGCCCAATCCCGATCAGAACTGCGCTAACTGCTCGTTCTGGCAGGCCCCCGAAGGCAACGCCAACTGCGGCGGCTGCCAGCTTTTTCCGGGTCCAGTCCATCCCGACGGTTGGTGCAACTCGTGGGTAGCCGCCAGTTAAGCGCGCTGCCTTTTTCCCAGCCCACGGCCCCGCTTGTTGCGCCTACATGGCGTCTGGCGGGGCTTTTCCTGTTTCTGATAGCGATTGACGTGCAATCAGTGCCAGAGACATCAGCGCCTTGTGAGACCCAACGCCGACCGCCCAATCCATGCAATTTGCGCACATCGGCAGAAACGCCTGCCCGGTGTGGTCGTGCATGTCATGACAATGACGTGCTCCCCACGAGGCTTTCTGTGTCATGACTGCTCGCTTCCGCTCTGCGCTCTTGGTAATGCTGCTTGCATGCACGCTGGCGGGCCTGTTCGCCCTGACCGGCTGCACTGGCAATGAGGCCGATCGCATTGACGATCTCTCGGATGCGTCGTTCGAACTGGTGAATCAGGACAGCACCACGGTCACCTTTCCCGACGACTTTGCCGGACAGGCGCTCGTTGTCGGCTACATCTACACGCAGTGCCCCGACATCTGCCCCATGGTCACTGCCAACATGCGGCAACTTCGCGACCGGGTGGATGCGCCTGATGACGTAGCATTCATCACCATCACGTTCGATCCGCGCCGTGACACGCCCGAGCGCCTGCACGCGTATCGCGAGGCCTACGGCCTGAGCGATACCGACTGGCAGTTTCTTACGGGCGACCCCGATACCATCAGCCAACTCATGGAGCGCCTTGACGTCCGGGTGGAGCTCTCGCGTGGCTCCTATGATGACGACGACTACCTCATTGACCACACCGACCAGATCTCGCTTATCGATCCGCAGCAACGCGTGCTCTTTCACTACGGCGGCAGCATGACCCCTGTTGACATCCTGGCCGAAGATCTGGCTACCATCCGCCCGGCCTCCTAACTGCGTCGCTGTTCTCTGTTCTTGACCTGCCTTCCTTCGTTATGCGTGTATGCGCTTTGTCCGCTGTGCTTCTCGTCAGCATCGCTGTGCTGGGGGGATGCGAAAGCGAATCATCCACCAGCGATGCCCATCGCGATGCCGATCGCACCGCCTCCGATACGCTGCACATCACCAATGCATGGGTGCGCCCGGCCCCAGAAGGTGGGGTTACCGCGCTCTATCTGGAGGTGCACAACCGCCGCGCTACCGCCGATACCCTAACGCGTGTAGAAACCCCCGTATCCAGCCGAACGGAGCTCCACACAACGGTGCTGCATAGCAACGGCACAACCGGAATGCGGCCCCTTGAAAACGGGCTGCCGGTGCCCACAGACACCACAACCAGGCTCCGTCCCGGCGGCCCGCACGTCATGGTATACGATGTGCAGCCCGCGCTCGTTATTGGCGATTCGGTGCGCGTTACGCTGTACTTTAATGCCTTTGAACGTACCCTGACAGCCCCTGTGCGTCCTACGCCGCCCCAATAGTTTTTTCCGTCAGTCAACGTGCTACATAGTTAGCGCCCCGGTCCCGTGCTTGAATGGATGCTCACCGGTCTTGTCTTTGGCGCCACGGGCAGCCTGCACTGCGTCGGTATGTGCGGCCCGCTCGTGTTGGCCGTGCCGGGTCCGAAGGCGCCCTGGCGCTTCTGGATGGGCCGTCTTATCTACCACACCGGTCGCACGCTTGCCTACATGACACTTGGCGGACTCATCGGCGCGCTCGGATGGGCCGTAGCCCTACAAGGCTACCAGGGCGGGCTCTCATTGGCGCTTGGCCTCCTCATGCTTAGCGCGGTGCTCCTCCGTCCGGTGCGCCGCTGGGTCAAGCGGTTCGAGGCGGCCCCCGCCCGTCTGCTTAGCACGCTCCGCGGTCCGTTGCAGTCGCTCATGAAGCAGCCCGGCCCCGGCAATCAGTTTGCGTTGGGCGTGCTTAACGGACTCCTGCCGTGCGGCTTTTCGTATGCGGCTATTGCCACTGCGCTGGCTGCGGGCTCGCTCATCAACAGCATGCTTTTCATGGGCGCGTTCGGACTCGCTACGTTTCCCGCGCTCCTGGCCGTGCAGTGGATGGGCCGCCGCGCGCCCGCCTCCTGGCGCGCCCGTCTCTTGAAGCTGGCGCCGTACGGCATCGCGGTGGTGGGCCTGCTGCTCATTCTGCGCGGCCTCTCGCTCGGCACCTTCCTGAGCCCTGAACTGCGCGAAGCCGTCTTCTCTCCCGAAATGTGCCGCTTTATCCCCCTCGTTGATCCGCCTGCGCCCTGATGGCTACTTCCTCTTCTTCTGCGTTCCTGAACCAGCTCTACATCCTGCTTTGCGTGGGATGCGTAGGATTTGCGCTGCATGGCTGCTCCTCCTCATCCTCCGAGGGCCCGCCCCCGCCCGACAACGCCACTGTCTATGAAGACGTGCGCGGGGCCTTTCAGTCGCCAGCCACCGGCGGGCGCGATATGATTGTGCACCACGAGCCCATCCCCGAGGTGATGGATGCGATGCTCATGACGGTGCCCGTAGACCGCCCCGGCTCGCTCGATACGCTCGATACCGGCACGCCCATCGCATTCGACCTGCATGTGGCCGATGCAGCGATCCAGGCTCGCAACATCCGTGTCTTGCCCGACACCACCACGCTCAACCTCCCGCCCGACGCTCCCGCCCAGCAGCCATAGTTGGCTACCCACGTTCGCTAAATAGCCGGGCTGTAAAAGTACCAGCCCAGGCCCACCGTGAATGCGAGTATGCCCCACAGAACGTGCTCGACCACAACAGCCAGTGTCGACCCGGAGCGTGCGTAGGTGCGGGCAAACCAGAAGCCGATGAGCCCGGTACAGAGCGGCGCGGCCCAGTTGGCAAAGATGATGTGGGCCATCCCAAACGCGGTGCCGCTGGCCGCTATTTTCGCTTGTACGCCTCCGAAGAGCGGGTCATATCGGTGAAACAGAAAGGCACGAAAGATCAGTTCCTGCGGATACACCGAAAGAAGGGGATACGTAACCACAATCACGACCCACGTGCGGGTGTGCTCGCGTGGGAATGACCACAGCAGATCGGGGTGCCGCCACGCAAAGATGCCCACCATGCCAACTACACCGAGCCCAAACACCGCCAGCATAGGGCGAAGTTGTGAGGCCACTGAGCTGGCGTTCCACATGCGCTTCCGGTCAAACTTCGGGTCGAACCAGAGCACAGCCACGCACCCAATGGCCAAAACAACCAGTAAGGGCACCACGCGTCCACCCAGTGCATCGCGTTGGGTGTAGAGCAGGAGGGGAAGTCCTGCAAAGAGGACTAAAAACTCAAATACGAGGTACAGGCGGCGTGTCGCAGAGACCGGCGTGGCATCCGACCGCTCTATGAGACTGGTATCAGGACGTGTCATGAGCAAGGAGGCAAGGTGTGAACAGCGTTTGTAGCCTGTATCGGTTGAGTAGAGAGAAGCACAGGGCCCATAGCAGCGTCGTGTGAGCTATGGATTGTTGGTTTGTTGGACGCGCGTGCTCTCGCTGTCGTAACGTAATAATCGTAACGTCATTGTGTGTAGCGTGCTGCACGCAGCATACAACCCTTTCCGTGACTGTGCATGGGCTGCGTGGCATGAACCCGTTACGCTTTTAGGTGCAGAAAGATATGGGGAAGTGGTAGAATGAGCCTCATCGTTTGGTACAGATGGAAGGCTGCGCGAGAATTTCCGCTGTGAGCAGGAGGTAATGCATCCCACAAGAAAAAGCCCGTCCCAGCTACAGATAGCTGAGACGGGCATAGAGAAGCAAGGTGGTACAAATCTCGTTGTGCACGTACGCGTGTGCTACTACGCGACGGCGCTGTAGCTACGCAGTGACCGCTTCTTCCTCGGATTCTTCCGATTCGGGCACATCGACAAACGTGAGCCAGTCGTGCGGGTCGTTGCCGCCTTTTACAATGTCGAAGAAGGCATCTTGTAGTTCCTTCGTAATGGGGCCACGCGAGCCGCTGCCCACCGTGTAGTGGTCTACGCTGCGAATGGGCGTGACTTCAGCAGCTGTGCCGGTGAAGAAGAGTTCGTCAGCAATGTAGAGCGCTTCGCGCGGGATGGTTTTCTCTTCAACCGAGTAACCCCGCTCGCGCGCCAGTTGAATAATCGCGTCACGCGTGATGCCTGGGAGAATCGACAGCCCGACGGGGGCGGTGTACAGCTTCCCATCTTTTACGATGAAGAGGTTTTCGCCACTGCCCTCAGCCAGATAGCCATTTGTACTCAGCATGATGCCCTCGTTCATGCCATTCTTCACAGCGTCCATCTTGACGAGCGAGGCATTCAGGTAATTGCCCCCGGCTTTGGCCATTGCGGGGAGCGT
>CAZBTM010000001.1:42084-44319 GCA_964494425.1 uncultured Rhodothermales bacterium
TGGCAACCTCTACGTCCACGCCCTGCTCCAGCGCTTCATCGCCCAGATAGGTGCCCCATTCCCATACGGCTACGATCGAATCGACTTCGTTTTCGAGCGGGTTCACCCCCATTGGCCCCATGCCGCGAAATACAACCGGACGGATGTAGCACTCCGGCAGCCCGCTGCGCTCTACCGTATCGATGACGGCCTCGTTTAGTTCATCCAGGTCGTACGGAATCTGCATGCGGTGGATCTTCGCGGAGTTCTCCAGCCGCTCCATATGCTCGGGCAGGCGGAAGATAGCAGAACCCTTCTCGGTTTCGTAGCAGCGGATGCCTTCAAACACCGAGGAGCCGTAGTGCACCACGTGCGAGAGCACGTGGATTTGCGCGTCCTCGTATGGGACAAACGATCCGTTGAACCAGATGTCGTAATTCATGGAAGCAGGGGAATGTGAAGCAACAAAGACCAAAACAGAAACGTCGGATCGCGCTCGGATGTTCAGGCGGATTCGGCGTATTCAGCTTGAATACTGGAAGCGCTTTTGGATACGGGGGTCCCCCGCACAGCATAGCGCGTAATCGTACCCAGAATTTTAGCGCTGGCCCGAATGGTGCCCGATACGGTACCCGTAATCTTGGATACGCCTACACGCTTGCGGTACGAGACCGGCACTTCTTGAATATGCAGTCCCGCTGCTACCGCCTTGATCTGCATCTCGATCGTCCATCCAAACGTGCGGTCTTGCATGTGCAGGCGTTGCAGCGCGTCGTATCGAATGGCCCGGAATGGGCCCAGGTCGGTGTACGCCGCGCCCCAAATCCACCGCATGAGCGCACACGCCAGCCGGTTGCCGACGCGCGCCTGCGGAAGCAGCGCGCCCGGCTCGGCCTCCCCGCGAATCCGTGAGCCGACCACAAAGTCGGCCTCGCCACGGCGAATAGGGTCGACCAGGCGGGGCAGTTCGTCAGGATGGTCGCTGTAGTCGCCATCCAGAAAGACGATAATATCGGGGGATACGGAGGCCGCGTATTCCAATCCGCGCAGGCAGGCCGCTCCATATCCGGGCTCAGGCTCGCGCACCACGGTCGCCCCAGCCGCGCGGGCGTTGCGCTCGGTGGCATCGGTCGAGGCATTGTTGACGACTACCACCTCGTCTACCCGGTCCGAAGGCAGATCGCCCACGACCTGGCCGATGGCCTCGGCCTCGTTAAATGCCGGAATGATAACGAGCGTCGTCATGGAAGGGGGCAGGATGTGTGTGCGAGCTATCGATCAACCGAGCAAAACCGGCACAGGTTGGGTACCCAGAGCGCCCATGCCGTTACAGCACAGTCATTCTGCCACTGTACCACCTATTCCTTTTGATCTCGCTGCCGAGCAGAACCTTACCGGAAGTCATCGACATCGAAATCATCGTCGTCGAAGTCGTCCTCGTCAAAGCCGTTGCCGAACGAAGACAGCATCGAGCCCATGATGTCGCTGTACGACTGGCCGTCGTCGCGCATCTCTTTGCCCAAGAGCGAGTTCTGGTGCAGCGCCTCCAGCACCATCTCCATCATCACAAAGCGCTGCGCGTCGGTGTCGGGGGTGGATTCGGAGGTTACAAGCTCGGCCAGCCCTTCGACCTCGCTAAGGCGCGTGCGGTAGGTGTCGTCGGAGAGATCTTGATTCAGGTTCACCGTGTTGCCTTGCGTAAACCACGCCAGGACATCCGCATAGGCTTCGCGGCCGCCGTCTTTTTCGCTCGGATCGGGGAAGTACTGCGTAAACACAGTCCGCAGCGCGCGTCCGATGAGCGTGTAGGCTACGTTCTCGGCGCCTTCCTGCTCGCCTTCGTAGACGAGCTCGACCTTGCCCGTAATAGCCGGAGCCAGATGCAGCAGGTCGCTGACGCGCACCACGGTTTCGTCTTCGCCATTGACGAGCGCGCGCCGTTCGGCTGCTGAAATCAGCAGCTCCAGTGCGGCCCGCGTCACACGCACCGATACGCCCGACTTCTGGTCGATGTACTCGCTATCGCGTGCTTCGAACGCCACTTGCTCGATGACCTCGCGAAAGATGTACGGAATCTGTACGTCAACGGGGGCGCCCTCGTCGTTGGCGCGGTCTTGCCAGGCTTCTTGCTCGGTGATCGCCATGCCCACGTCCATGGTCTTCGGGTAGTGGGTGATGATCTGGCTATCGGTGGCTGCGGTCGTCTCTTGCGCGGTGACGGTGGCCACGTCCGACCTTGGCACAGGCAGCATTATG
>CAZBTM010000001.1:44329-45595 GCA_964494425.1 uncultured Rhodothermales bacterium
TAATCAGGTTGCCCCGGCTGGTGTAGTCTTCGGGGTTGGCCGAGAACACGAGCATCACATCGAGCGGAAAGCGGACGTTGAATCCACGAATCTGGATGTCCTGCTCCTCCATAATGTTGAGCAGTCCCACCTGGATGCGCGGCTGCAAGTCGGGCAGCTCGTTGATCGCAAAGATGCCGCGGTTGGTGCGCGGAATGATGCCGAAGTGGATGATCTCCTCATCGGCATAAGTAAGGCGCAAGTTCGCAGCTTTAATCGGGTCGATGTCGCCGATCAGGTCGGCGATGGTCGTGTCGGGGGTCGCCAGCTTTTCGCCGTAGCGCGCCGAGCGGTGCAGCCAGTCGATGGGTGCCTCGTCGCCGTACTCCTCGACCAGTTCGCGCCCTTGCTTGGTGAGCGGGTTGTACGGATGCTCGTTCAGCGGCGTGTCTTTGAGAATTGGGATCCACTCGTTCAAGAAGCGCGGCAGCATCCGCACAATGCGGCTCTTGGCTTGCCCGCGCAGCCCCAGCAGAATGATGTCGTGCTGGCTCAAAATAGCGTTCTCCAGCTGTGGCAGCACGGTGCGGTCGTAGCCAAGCACACCGGGAAAGAGCGGCTCGCCGGTCTGGAGCTTCTTCATCAGGTTCGCCCGCATCTCTTCCTTTACGGTGCGGTGTACGTATCCAGACGCACGAAGCCCGCCGAGCGTACTGATGTCGGGAGACGAGGAGGTAGCAGCAGTGGCCATGTAGAGAACGGGAACGGTGAGCGAGACGCGACAATTCGGGATTGGCACGCCCGGTGTTTTGGGCGGTTCCTCTGGCGCTTCAGGAATGATGTGTTCCTTACAATCGGTGCTGCTTTGCGGCACAGACAAGCTGCGAAAGCGCACCAAGCACTTGTATTTCACGACTGCCCCGCGCAACGTCTGGCACAACGGTTTGTATGTAGGAGCGATCCAACAGTCTGTATCGTTCCCCAATCAAACTTGTGCTTATGTATTCGACATGCTGCTCTTTCCGCCATCTCTTGTATACGCTGAGCGTTGCCCTTCTTCTCACCGTGAGCCTGTCTGCCGGTTCGGCTGATGCGCAGCGCGCCTCGGGCAATGTTGGGCTGGGTGGACAGATCGGATCGCCCAGCGGCGTTACGCTGAAGTTCTACGATGCGGGCGGGCCCTCGTACGACTTTCTGGGCGCATGGGACCTAAACGAGTTCTTTTTCCTGAATGCGCATGCACAGTTCAGCCAGCCCATCCGCGCCAACAATGTGTCGGGGCTGGAG
>CAZBTM010000002.1:0-3507 GCA_964494425.1 uncultured Rhodothermales bacterium
GAGCAGTTTGCTGCAACCCCAACCTGGTCGGTTGTACTCACTTCTGCAGCCGAAGACGCCTGTGCCTCCGCCCGCGATGCACTGGAGACGCTACAAGCCAACGACACGCCGCTCTATGGCATCACCACGGGCTTCGGGCCGCTGGTGCGCCACGAAGGCGCGGCTTCGCCCACAGCCCGAGCGCGCAGCCTGGTAAACCATCTCGCTGCAGGAACCGGCCCCTACGCACCGCCCCCGATAGTGCGTGCCCTCATGATGCTGCGTCTGCATACGCTGGTCCAGGGGCACTCCGGAATTCGGATGGACACAGTCCGTGCCCTGCAGTCCGCGCTGGATGCCAACCTTACCCCTGCTGTTCCTACCATCGGGTCCGTCGGCGCCAGTGGCGACCTCACCCCGCTCGCGTTCGTCGCACGCGCTCTGATGGGCAACGGCCACTGCTTGCGTGAAGATGGCTCCCGCATCGCCGCCGCCGAGGCCCTGTCTGAGGCGAACCTCGATCCGATCGAACTGGATGCGCGTGACGCGCTCGGCCTCGTGAATGGCACCTCGTTCATGACGGCGTATGCTGCCCTGGCCTGCGCCCGAGCCCAGCGCCTCTGCGCCTATGCTGAAGCCCACACCGGATGGGTCTTTCGTTTGCTCGGCGCCTCGCTCGACCCGCTTGCGCCCGACTTGCACGAAGCCCGTGGGCACCGTGGTCAGGTGCAAAGCGCTGCAGCCATTCGCGCTGCCGCACAATCAGGAGACGCTTACACGCCCCTCGACGAACGTCCCCTGCAAGAGATCTACTCGCTACGCTGCGCCCCGCAGGTGCTGGGGGCGTGCCGCGAGCAGATCGACTATGCAACGCGCCTGGTCGAAACCGAACTCAACGGCGCCTCCGACAACCCCGTGCTGTTCAACAACCCGCCCCGCGTATACCACGGAGGCAACTTTCAAGGGCAGCAGGTCGCGTTTGCCTCCGATGCGCTCAGTGCAGCGCTTACGCAGATTGGCGTGCTCATGGAGCGACAACTTGACTTGCTACTTACGCCCGCTCATAACGGCGGTGCGCCGCCTCTCTTAGCATGGACGCCCGGCGCAACGCACGGGTTTGCCGGCGCGCAACTCACCGCAACGGCGCTCGTTGCCGAGCTTCGGCAGCACACACAGGCCACGGCCACCTCCTCGATTCCCACCAATGGCGGCAACCAGGATGTTGTGTCGATGGGGACGCTGGCGGCTCGCACTGCGTATGAGCAAACGCCCCACGTAGCCCGCATTCTATCGATTCATGCACTGGCTGCGCTTCAGTTGCGGCACCTGCAATACGCCGACAAAGCCCAGGGCACAACGCCCCCGCCCCCTGCTCACTGGCCGACGATGGATCCCCTAAAGACCGACCGCCCTCTGCACGACGACATCAACGCGTTCGCCGATACGCTGCTTACCCCTCCTGCCCATGACTGATCGCATCGCCCCCGGTCCCAACCAGGAATCGGTGTGGGACTACCCCCGCCCGCCCCGCTTGGAGCGCACCGACGCACGCATTCGCGTGGTGTTTAACGGCACAACCATTGTGGATACTACCGCGTCCTCGAAACAAGCCATCCGCCTGTGTACTACAGCCCGCCTGCCGATATTGCTGAAGGTGTTTTACGGGAGACTGGGCGCACCTCGCACTGCGAGTTCAAAGGGCGCGCTCAGTACTACGACGTAGCTGTCGGTGCAAAGCGGGCGCAACAGGCCGCCTGGGCATACCCCGATCCCACCCCGCGCTTTCAAGATATGGCTGGATACGTCGCGTTCTATGCGCATCACATGGACGCCTGCTACGTCGGGGATGAGCAGGTGGATGCCCAAGAGGGCTCGTTTTATGGCGGTTGGATTACAAGCCGCGTTGTGGGCCCGTTCAAGGGCGGCCCCGGCACCATCGGCTGGTAACCACACAGGGCCGCCCCCGAAAAGCCCGGCGTTGGAACGCCGAGTGGGCTGCCCCGAACTACGACAGATTTGCGTAGAACCGGAAGCGCCACTCATCAAGTGTAATTTCCCACTGCGGGTCGACCTTGTGGCTCTGGCTGGCCCAGTGGGGAAACTGATGGTACGGCATGGACACTTGGCTGAAGAAGTGTCGCGTAGAGATGTGGAATGGACGATAGGCGCTGTCGGCGTGGCGCACGTAGTAGGCTACATGCAGCGCGCGCTGCCAGCTGTCAAGTGGCATCTCAGGCTGCAGGTTCATGTAAAACGAGCGCTTGCCCGACCCGTAGTTGAACGCGCTGAACTGACTTGGATCAAGCACCACGTCCCGATACGTCGACTGGCCACGGTACTGCGTTTCCACGCGGTTGCGTACAACCCAGGCTACAAGCTCCTGCTCGTGCGGCTTTTTAGTTTCAGAGTACACGGCGCGGGCCAGCCAAAGGGTAGCGTTATCGACCTCTGGAAGGTTCTGGATGGCCGGACGCACCTCTTCGGATGGGGTGCCATACGCGGCTTCAAGCAGTTCGTGCGATGCCTCCTCCGCCTCTGAGGACGTGCCCCCTGCCTCCGCATCCCCAGTCAACGAGGACGCATGAGCCGAAAGGTCGGGCGTGCCGGTCGTTACCATAAAGGCCAGCGAGGCACAAGCAAGTCCGGTAGAAGCGATTTTCGTATATATGTTCATGCAACAATGCTACTGTGGGCAGAATCCGAATGCCTTGCCGCTGCAGGAAAAGCAGCAGATGCGTGCTGTGGTATTTTGAAACGAATGCTTACGTATTTGCACCGCATTGTACAAGACAAGGCGATCAACAAGACCTACAAGGCAAGGTTTCCAGCCTGCGTTTTCCCCAGATTATTGTTAATAATCGACCTAAATTGCTTCACTAAAAGTTCATGGATCAAGTTTGTCGGCAGTTAGCGATGCTTTAATGTGCTGTTGGTGCAATCTTGAAAGTGGTGACGCATCCGTTTTCGTCTGACAATATGTGTACTTTTTACTCAAAGCGCTTTCAGTACTATGCCGGACTTGCCCTCTCTCCGTATCCTGGCCGACGAAAATATCCCTCATGTGCATGAGGCATTTGGTACCCTGGGCACCGTAACCTTAACTCCTGGACGCGCCATATCTGCATCGGAGGTGCAAGCTGCTGATGTGCTGCTCGTCCGCAGCGTGACTGAAGTGGATGCCGCTCTTGTCCAAGACCAGGCGCTTCAGTTTGTGGGGTCGGCCACCATTGGCACCGACCATGTGGACCAGGACCTTCTGCGCCAGCGGGGTATCCCGTTTGCCCATGCCCCTGGCTCGAACGCCGACAGCGTGGCCGACTACGTACTTACTGCCTTACTGCACCATGCCGTTCAAGCGGGCACTGATTTGCCGACGCGCACGGTGGGCGTAATCGGGTGTGGCAACACCGGGAGTCGCGTAGCGCGCCGCTGCGAGGCACTGGGCTGCCGCGTGCTCCGCAACGATCCGCCGCGTGCCAAAAACGAGCCGGAGCATGCCGACCTGTTTGTGTCCTTGGATACGCTTCT
>CAZBTM010000002.1:3629-11286 GCA_964494425.1 uncultured Rhodothermales bacterium
CAACGCAGTGCAACAGGGACTGCACAACGGCCCCATTGGGGCCCTGCTATTCGACGTGTGGCCCAGCGAACCTGCTCCGGCCTCCGACTTGATTCGCGACGCGGCAATTGCGACTCCACATATTGCAGGCTATGCCTACGATGGCAAAGTGCGAGGCACGCACATGCTGTACCAGGCGCTCTGCAATGTGCTGGATCGTCCTGCTACGTGGCAGCCCAACGATGTCTTATCTGCCCACGCGCCCGGCACCTGGCACCTGGCCCCGCCCAGTGCCCGCTGGCCCCGTACCGAAGCCTGGCATGCGCTCGCCCAGCAGGCCTATACAATTGCCGACGACGTCCGACGCATGCGCGCCCTTGCTTCGCATCCGCCCAAAGAACGAGCCAAGGCGTTTGCCGAACTGCGCCGTACATACCCCATCCGCCGCGAGATGAACCGCTATGCTGTTGCAGCAAACAGCCTCTTGCCTGCATGGCACCAGCCGGTATCGACAGGACTTACCATGCAGCTTACCATGCCCGGCGCAACCTCTTCACAAATGCGTTCCACTTGAAACGAACGCATCGCCCAACTGCAGGGTATGGCCAGATGTCATCCGTTTTGTTTCCTGATGTAGCCTTCGATCTCTATGGACGCCGATACCCATTATCGCCAGTGGCGCTGGCAGGCCCCGCTCGGACTGCTCGCTGTGGGCACCGGTGCCAGCATGCTGGGCCATGCCACCCTCAAAAAAGCCGACCCCAACACCGCCTCCTGGGCCTGGATCATCGCCGGAACGAGCAGCCTCATTGTACTTAATGCTGGGTTGTGTTTATTTGGGGATGCTGTAAAGCATCGCATGCACTACGAGCGGATGCACGATACAGCTGGCGAACCCACTGCATAAAGCGGCCCACGCCGTTCCTCCATCCTTTTGACCTGACGCACGCCCACCTGTGAGCCTCACTGTCGTTGCCAACCGCGTTCCCATCCGCCAGTCCGACGACGGCGACTGGGTCCCCTCTGTCGGCGGACTCACCACCGCCTTACTCCCCGTGCTCCGCCAGCGCGGCGGGGCCTGGATCGGCATGGGCGAAGACCCCGCCCTGCCCGAGCGCCAGCCCTTCCCCGCCGACGACCCCGACTTTACTGTGCGCCGCGTACCGCTGAGCCAAGACGAGCTCGACGGCTACTACTATGGCATGGCCAACCGCGTGCTGTGGCCCGTATCGCACTACATGATTCAACACTTTGAGCCCAACCCGATCTTCATGGAAACCTACCGCTCGGTGAACCGGCGCTTTGCCGAAGCGGTGCTCGACGAGGTCGACCGTAGCGATGAGCAGATCTGGCTCCAGGACTACCACCTGATGCTCGCCCCGAAGTGGATTCGCGAGGCCCGTCCCGATGTCACGCTCGGGCATTTCTGGCACATTCCGTGGCCGGCCATGGAGGTCTTTCGCATCCTGCCATGGGCTCGCGAGCTCTTGCGCGGCATGCTGGCCTGCGATCTGGTAGGCGTGCATGTGCAGGAGTACGTGGACAACTTCCTGGAGAGCGCCCGCGTGCTTCTGGGTGCCGACATCGACGGGCAGACCGTCCACTACAACGGCCACACCACACGCGTCGAGGCGCACCCCATCGGCATCGAGGTGGATCGGTTTAAGCAGATGGCCGACTCCGACGAAGTGCGCACCAAGGCCAAGCAGTTGCGCGAACGCCTGGGCACCAAGCATATCGTCATTGGGATCGACCGGCTTGACTACACCAAGGGCGTGCTCTCGCGGCTGGAGGCGTTCGAACGCTTCTTGGAGAACAACCCGGCTTACCATGGCACGGTTAGCTTCTACCAGATTGCCACGCCCAGCCGTACAAAGGTCGACACCTATCAGCAGCTCAAGCGCGAGGTGGATGAGGTCGTAGGTCGCATCAACGGGCAGTTTGCCCGCGACAATTGGGTCCCGGTCAACTATCGGTACCGCACATACACGCAGTTTGAGCTGTGCGCCTTCTACCGCGCTGCCGATGCTGCGCTCATCACGCCCCTGCGCGATGGCATGAATGTGGTGACACAGGAGTTCATTACGGCTAACCAGAACGGCGTGCTCATCCTAAGCGAGCTTACCGGTGCGGCCTACCTCTTGCCCGAGGCAATCCAAGTGAATCCCTACGACAAAGACGGACTCGCAGCCTCCATTCGGACCGCGCTCGAAATGAGCCCCGACGAGCGTACCACCCGCCTCACCGCGCTCAAGTCTACCGTCGAAAGCCTCGACGTGCAGCGTTGGGCCCGTGGGTTCTTGGATGCCCTGCATGCATAGTCGCCCTGTGCGTAACCGCCCTGTGCTCTGTGTAATGGAGTCGGGGGATGCCCCTGCCGCCTCCCCCTAACATTCTCGTCTGCTCCCGACTTGTCTTGCTCATTTGCTATGGACACTCCTCCGCGCGTTGACGACCCGCTCTTTTTCCTGGATTACGACGGCACGCTCGCTCCCATCGTTGACGACCCCGACGCCGCGTACCCGCATCCCGAGGTGCCAGGGGTCGTGCAGAAGCTACGCGATCGCTTTCCGCTGTGGATCGTAACGGGCCGCGACCTGCGCAGTCTGGGCCGGCTCTTCCCGGCCAACGCTCCCGCCATTGGACTCCACGGCGCTCAGCGCGGCTCCACAAAAGACGCCGATCCGCCCGCCTTCAACGAAGACACCCTGGCGGCGCTCTCGAAGATGCAGAGCAACGTCCCCTCGGTGGAAGGGCTGCACCTGGAGTCGAAGCCCCCAACGTTTGCAGTACACTACCGCCAGGCTCAAAACCCCGAAGATGCCCAGCGGCGCCTGCAGGCCTGGGTGGATACCGCCCCCGAATTCCTCGAAGCCATCTGGGGCAAAAAGGTCGTGGAGCTGCGCCACCGTGAGCACACCAAAGGCCGCGCCGTCCGCGAGGTTGCCGCCGGCCATCCCAACCGCCACCCTGTCTACATCGGCGACGACGTAACCGATGAAGATGCCTTCGAGGCGCTCGCCGATGTCGAAGGCACCTGCACCATCAAGGTTGGCACTGGCGACACGGTTGCCCAGTACCGACTGCCCGATGTGGATGCCGTCGTTGCATATCTAAAAAGCTATCTGTAGACCATTCCCGTCCCCGAAAGGCGAAAAATACTTGCGTGTGGCGTGCCTTCGTTTCTGTGCGTGTAAACAAGCCGCAATACGCACGTGATGCAGTCTGATGCAGCGAACACGTCTCTGCATCAGGGGTCTCACCTATTGCATCTACACACTCCCGTTCTCCAACCCGCCTGCCTGCCATGAGCACGTATGCCCACCCCGACGTTCTGGTTGATACCGATTGGGTTGCCGACCATCTCGATGATGACGATGTGCGCCTCGTTGAAGCCAACGAAGACGTGCTGCTCTACGATACGGGTCACATTCCCGGCGCGGTAAAAGTCGACTGGCACACCGAGTTGCAAGACCCGGTGCAGCGCGACTTTATTGACGAGGCCGCCTTTGCGGAGCTCTGCGAGGCGAAAGGCATTGGCCCCGACACGACCGTCGTGTTCTACGGCGACAAAAACAACTGGTGGGCCTGCTACGCCTTCTGGGTCTTCCGTCTCTACGGGCACGAGTCGCTCCGCGTGATGGACGGCGGACGCAAAAAGTGGGCTGCCGAAGACCGCCCCCTCACGACCGATGCGCCCGACCTGCCCACTGTGTCGTACCCGGTGCCTGAGGCCCCCGACCTCTCCATCCGCGCGTTCCGGGGCGAGGTCCTGGCGCATCAGCAGCAAGACGGCCCCATGGTCGATGTGCGCTCGCCCGAGGAGTTTCGCGGTGAGATTACGCATCTGCCGGGTCTGCCCGAAGAAAGCTCGATGCGTGGCGGCCACATCCCAGGCGCCCGCAACGTACCGTGGTCGAACGCGGTGAATGACGATGATGGCACATTCAAGCCGCGCAAGGAGCTTGAAGAGCTGTATCAGCAGCGCGAGGGCCTCAGCCCCAACGATCCCACCATCGCGTACTGCCGTATCGGCGAGCGCTCCAGCCACACCTGGTTCGTGCTCACGTACCTGCTGGGTTTCGACCAGGTTAAAAACTACGACGGCTCGTGGACCGAGTGGGGCAATCTCGTCGGCATGCCCATTGAAAAGGGGGAAGCCAAGCCAACCGCTGCCGACCAGTAGTCCCATCCGGACCTCCATCGTGATCTCGCTCCTGTTCTGTCTTGATTATGGCTTCGTTTGAAGATATTGCCGCAGGCTTCCAAATGGTCGGTCGCGATGGCCGATTGGAGCTGCTGTTAGAGTACTCCGATAAGCTGCCGCCACTGCCCGAAGCCTACCAAGAGCTTCGTGAGGCCGGGCTGAACATGGTGCACGAGTGCCAATCGCCAGTCTTTCTGCGTCCCGAGGTACGCGACGGCACCGTGCGCATCATCGCGGATGTGCCCCGCAACGCACCCACAGCACGTGCCTTCGTATCCATCTTGCACGAAGCCTTCGACGGGACTACGCCCGAAGCCGTTGCCGCTGCGACCGACTATCCACTGCGCGACCTGGGCCTGGCCGACCTGCTTGGCGCGCAGCGCACGCAGGGACTTTCAGCCATCTATCAGCGCATGAAGCACGCAGTGGCCGAGCGCAGCCAAACACCCATTGCTACCGATTCCGCCGACAGCGCATAGCTTCTTACACCGCCCGTCCGCTAAACTCGCCCGATGCCTGGCGCACCACCTGAAGGAGCTCGGCCAACATCATCGCTGTAGCGCCCCACACGGCGTGTCCATCGACCGCGTAATATGGCACGTCTATGCTGCGCCCGTGGAGCGTCCACGGCTCTACCGTGCGCGTACCTGGGTCGAGCAGGTGCGGCAGCGATGCGGGCAGCACCATCTCGACCTCGGCTTCCTGTGCGGTAAAGGCCGGCGCACGTGGGCATACCGCCACGAACGGGTGGACGCAAAACCCAGATGGCGGAATGTACAACGAGGTGAGCGAGCCCAGTATGGTGGATGCCCCAGGCGGCAGCCCCACTTCTTCGTGCGCCTCACGCAGCGCGGCATCGCACGGGACCTCGCCCGGCTCGCAGCGTCCGCCAGGAAAGGAGATCTGCCCAGGGTGATGCGACAGATCGCTACGGCGCACGGTGAGCAAGATCGTAGGCACCCCGTGGGCATTCGGATAGAGCAGCGCGAGCACGCCTGCGTTGGTGCAATCGGTGTCCTTTGTGGGCGGGCGCCGGTGTCCGGCATCGTAGCGCGGAGCCATGGTCTGCTGGGCCTCGGGCCCTGGCAGGCCAGTATGGAACTGGCTCTCTAACGCGGGAACGAGGCGGTCGAACGCAATCGACATGGTGGGTATCGGAATGGATGAGCAAATGGGCACGGACGCTCGACCCTGCATGGCTTCCCTCAAGTTGCCGTTGGTATGCCTGGTATGTTGTGGGGGTCCGGTCGACACGGAGGTGCAGCGCGCGGGCCTTCGCTTCCCTCTGAAACCAACAAAGCTGCCCCCCACGCAAGGCTGCTATGTACCAAACAAAAAAGCGCCCCGGCCGCCGTGAGGCCGCCGGAGCGCGCGTGGAGGCACTAAAGACGGATTCGAGGCAATCCGTCTACCTCCAGAACCAAGTGATGTGTGCGCGTCGGGATCCGATTATTGGATCGCAATCTGGCGCGGCTTGCTTTCTTCAGCCTTCGGCACCGTAACCGTCAGGACGCCGTTTTGGTACGACGCTTCGATGTTATCTTCTTGAATCGACTGGGGCAGCGTGAAGGAGCGATGGAAGTGGCCAAAGGTGCGCTCTACGCGCACGTACTCGTCGCCTTCGTTGCGGGCTTCGTGGCGACGCTCACCGCTGACCGTGAGCTGCCGTTCCCGCATGTTGACCTTCAGATCGTCTTTCGACAGGCCCGGCAGGTCGAGGCGAATTTCGTAGTTATCAGGCGTTTCGATCATGTCGGTGCGCGGCGCCCACATGCGCGTGGTGTCCTCGTCGCGGCTGTTCTCGTCGCTTGTGGGAAACAGACGGTTGAACACCTGATCGATTTCGCTTTGCAGTGTGCGTAAGCTTCGGTTGGGTGTGCGGGTTATGTTCGTCATATTAATCACCTCGTTCGGTTATCTCCGTTTGTGGTGCGTTACAGGGAATGCAGAGCACATCTTACTTCTAACTCCGCTATTTACTCGTGCAACCTCTGTACCAACCCGATACAAAACGCTTCTACCATACAGTTGGCTGCCAACACGGCAGGCTCTACAGCATGGTCTGACAGCTTTTTAGACGGTGCCTGACAAGATGGGGGCGGACTGTCATCATGTATCAGGAAGCTGACAACATGCAGATGACAGCACGACACGCAGGCTTTTTTGCTGCGATTTGGGCCGCCTGGTAGACTTGCGCCTTCCGTGAAGGTTCGATATACTTGGTATATGGAGTGACGGCGCACCGTTCTCATGCCGTTACATCACTCTCGTACGATACCTTGTTATTGACTCTTCTTGTGCTCATGTCCGATCTATCAAACGTTGACTTACCCTCACTGCTCGTCCTGACCCTCTTTCTGTGCATGGGCACACAAGCCCCTACTGCACAGGCGCAGTCCGATGACGCGTCATCTCGCTTCACGCTGGGCGCGGGCCCGGCGCTGCTTTCCACGGTCAGCGCTCCCCAGACGGGCGTCTACCAGACCTATGGCGTGAGCGCTCGCGCCGAGATGCGTGTGGGAGAGTCGCTCTCTGTTGGACTCACCGGCGGTGTATTTCGTGCTACCGACCACCGCACACAAGGAGGATTCACGCAGTCCACCTTTACCCGACGCGTTGTTACGGGCACACTGCGCGCGCAGTTTGATGTGTATGAAACGTCGGCTTTTCGAATCTATGGGATCGCAGGCGTTGCGATGCACCACGCCAACCAATCGGGGGAAATGCTCCTCATCAACGATGCTCCGCCGTACGGCACCAGCACGCGTCCGATTTCCGAAAGCGCACTCCGCTGGGGGCCTCAGGTAGGCGGCGGCCTCGCGCTGATGCGGTTTAAGGGCGCACAGGTCTATGCCGAGCCCACGTTTACTGCCCTGCTGCCTGATGCCGACGACTTTGGGCGCGTTCAGCTGGA
Organism: uncultured Rhodothermales bacterium; assembly: GCA_964494425.1. Taxonomy (GTDB): domain Bacteria; phylum Bacteroidota; class Rhodothermia; order Rhodothermales; family Salinibacteraceae; genus Longimonas. Next base: position 10,730 of record CAZBTM010000002.1, read on the forward strand.
CATGGGGGTTCGTCTTCCGCTGTAGCAAACAGACGTACCGTAGTGATGTGTATATCTGTCGTAGCGTCACTGGAGACGCAAATGCGTCCTTGCTACGCCCGACAGCAGTGCTTTTACATGACAAACGGGGCAGAGCCCTTGGATAGCGTGCGTCGCAAGGCAGAGCCATGCGACAAGGTGGGGCATGTGACAAGGACAAGCCCTCCCCAAAACGGCGACGGGCCGCTCGCCGAGAACACATCTCGGTAGAGCAGCCCGCTTTTCATGTAGGCTATGATGTGCCGTTTACCTGCGCGCCAGCTTCGTGCGTTGCGTCTTATGCATCGAGCGGCTGCGCGGGCTGCACCACGCCTTCGGTGGTGCCAAGCCCGATACGGAAGCCGTCGCCTTGCGCCCAGCCGCGCATAATGACGCGATCGCCGTCTTGCAGGAAGGAGCGCTCCGAGCCGTCGGGCATCTGAATCGGCTTGGTGCCGCGCCAGGCCAGTTCCAGCATACTGCCGTAGCTGTCTTCGGTGGGCCCGCTGATGGTGCCCGACGCCATAAGGTCACCCGGA
>CAZBTM010000002.1:11316-20447 GCA_964494425.1 uncultured Rhodothermales bacterium
TAGTTGAAGTTGGTCTGGCTGATGGTGTGCGGGGCGTCCATCTCGGGGGTTTGTAGCTGCACTTCGAGCTCAATATCGAAGTTGGCGCGGTCGTTGGGCCGCAGGTAGGGCAGCGGCTCCGGATCTTGCTCGGGGCCGTCGGTGCGGAAGGGCTCCAGCGCATCCAGCGGGACAACCCACGGCGACACGGTCGTGGCAAAGCTCTTGCCCAGGAACGGACCCAGCGGCACGTATTCCCATTTCTGGATGTCGCGCGCGCTCCAGTCGTTGACAAGCGAGAGCCCGAAGATGTGAGACTCGGCGTCTTTTGCCTGAATCGGGGTGCCCAGCGCGTTGCCCGTGCCCACGAAGAAGCCCATCTCCAGCTCGAAGTCGAGCAGCTGGCTGGGCCCGTAGGTCGGGGGTGCGTCGTCGTCGGGTTTGCGCTGGCCGCAGGGGCGCTGGATGGGTGTGCCACTTACCACGACCGAACTGGCGCGTCCGTGATAGCCCACAGGCAGGTGCAGCCAGTTGGGTTTGAGGGCATTCTCGGGCCCGCGAAACATGGTGCCGATGTTGGTGGCGTGCTCGCGCGAGGAATAGAAGTCGGTGTAGTCGCCAACCTCTACCGGAAGCAGCATGGTCACATCGTCTTGTGCATGCAGCACACGGCCGCGCAGCGATTCGTCATCGCGGAGGGTCGCGGTGTCAGATTTCAGCAGGTGGTGCACGGTCGAGCGCGCCGCGCGCCACACCGGACGTCCCAGGGCCATGAACGGATTCAGCGTATCCGCATGAAATGGGTGGCTGTCGGCGCCCAGCGCATCGTGGTCGAACAAGCCAGCATCAGCCAGCGCCGCAAGATCCACAACGTGGTCGCCAATGGCCACACCAACGCGCGGCTCGGCTTGCGCATTGGGGCGAAATATGCCGTAGGGCAGATTCTGAATGGGAAATGGATGATCGCTGGGCACGTCGAGGAACGACGCATCCGATGCGGGAATGGATATAGACGACATAGACAAGGTGGTGTGTAGTGAAGTCAATGAAACGAGGGTAGATGCTGCGGTGTGCGGCGCTACATCAAGCTAAGCGCGCGCAGGTCTTCAACCGGTTCGACGAAGCTGCAGCTGCCAAAGGAGTGCGCAAGTGCAGCGCGGCTGTGCGAAATATCTTCGACCGAAGCGCTAAGCGGCCCCCACTGCATGCCTTCTTGCGTGAAGGTAAAGGTGTCCGCATTCTCCTCGCGCAAAATTGCAGAGACGCCATCCACGTCCAGGTCGTGCTCGGCAGCCAGCACCGCCGCGCCAAACACGTTGAAGAAGCCGTGGCGCATCACCTCGTACTGCTCGTCGTGGTGGCGCGTGGGATGATGCAGGCCGGCTGTGGCTTTGAATCGGACGCCCGTATCGCGGCACGCCACGATGGCGCGGGCCACCTGTTCGGTTGACGGAAAAAGCTCCGGCTCCATCCCACCGCACCGGATTTTCAGTCCCAAGATGCTCTGTTCGGGCACCGGTTGGTTGGCATTGGCGGAGGCGAAGGTAGGCAGTACCTGCGGCAGTTGCGATGCGGTGTCGTCGGTCAGCGGCACCTCAAAGAAGATGTCGAGGTGGGCGAGGCGAGCGCCGAATCGACCGCCTCCAGAAAGCGCGCAACGGGCTCCGCCTCAAACGAGTCGAGCAGCGTGGTGGGCAGGCGTACCTCCATCACATCGGGACGCACGTGGCTGTTGTGGTCTTCAATGCACGTGTCGATGCGGTCGAGGTCGTCTGTAAACGCTTCCAAAAATGCATCAACGGTAGCGCCGCCCTGCCCGAGAACTGACAGTCCCACCGGGGGGTTGCTGGCAATGGCCTGGCGGAAGGGCCGTAGCTCATCGAGCCGTTTGGTGGGGATGACAAAGCGATTGAGCATCCAGCGCTCGGGTTCGGCGCGGTAGCTGAGGAAGTTCTCCATCGCCTCGTGCAGAGGGAGATCGGCAGGCGGAAACATGCCTGCGTAGTCAACAATGCGCTGCAAGAAGGCCCGCAGGCCCGGCGCAATGAGGGTATCGTCGGTATGGGGAGCGTTCATGAGCAGTAAGAGGGCAAGTCGGCAGATGCGAGTGGGCGCTGTAGCACGTGATGTATGTACGCGTAGCGCGCCCTTGTCGTTATCCGCAGTAAAGCGTGGGGATCCCTATAAAAGCAAGCGCGCCGCCCGCTCTGCAATCGGGTATAGTGGATACTTCACGAAGCTCGCCCGATTTGCTTTTTGCAACTGCTTAAGCGTACATATTAAATTGCAATGGTTCTTTACGGCGTCGTGAACGTCACGAAAGACGACACGTAGCATGGCGGTATGTGTGACGTTCATCGGATTTCTACTCACGGCTTCCCAACCCCATTATGATTGTATCCCGTCGATATTCGTTTCATGCGCTGCTGTGCGCGGTCTTTTTGGCCGGAGCAGTGCTTACGGGCTGCGCCACCGGCGACCCCAACATCAACGAAGCAGAAAGTGCGCTGGAGGATGGCAACTATGAGGCCGCGCTGGAAAGCGTAGAGCGCGCCCTGGAAACCAATCCCGAGAACGCACAGGCGTACCTGACGCGTGCCGACATCTATCAGGATCAGGCTGCTGAGGCGTCCGATCCCGAAGAGCGTGTTCGCTTGTACGAGATGGTGGCCGAGGCGCAACAACAGGCCATTGAAATCAACCCAGAACTGGAGAGTGAGATTCAGGGCCAACGGCAGTTTGCGTACATTGACCTGATGCAGCAGGGCGCACAGAAGTTCAACGAAGCCCAGGAAGCGGGCGAGGAGGCGCTCTTTCAGGAAACCGCCTCGTTCTTCACGAGCGCGCGTCTCTTGGAGCCCGACTCCAGCGGGGCCTACATTAACGAAGCGTACGCGCGTCTCAACGCGGGGGAGCGCGAAGAGGTGATTCCGGTGCTGGAGCAAGGCATCGAAACGAGCCCGGATACCGTTGACGCCAACCTGTACTCGATTCTGGGCAGCCTCTACGTTCAGAATGAACGCTATGACGACGCAATCACGCTGCTCGACGAGGCCACCGGGTTTTACGCTGACAACCGCGAGTTGCAGGAGCTCCGTTTGAATGCGTACACCGCCAGTGGAGACGTTGGCGAGGCGCTTTCGGCCTATCGCGAACAGGTTGAGGCCAACCCAGAGAACCCCATTTTCCGCTATAATTATGGGTCCCTCTTGCTCAATGACGAGCAGTACGAGGAAGCGGCCACGCAGTTAGAGCGCGCCACCGAGCTTAATCCTGAGAACGGGGATGCGTTCTTTAATCTTGGAGCCTCGTACGTGAATCAGGCGGCGAACCTCGACGAAGAAATCTCTGAGATCGAGGAGCGTCTGCGCGAAGAAGAGCGCGAGGCAACCGAAGAAGAGCGCGGACGCCTCGAAACGCTTTCGAGCGAACGTCAGGCGCTTATCGAGCAGTCGATTCCGCCCTTTGAGCAGGCCTACGACCTGCTCGAACCGAGCAGCCCAAACTATAGCACAGTCTGCCGTGAGCTGTACCGCTCATACGTACTTGTGGAGCGCACTGAAGACGCCGAAGAGCTGGAGTCGTGCTTCGACGATGTCGATGAAACGCCGCCCGGCATGGAATCTTCTGAAGAAGGAGATGAATCAGGTGGTCAGTAAGACCCATCTCATTGTAACGCGCTCACAGGTCGCGTAACTGGTCTGTGGCACGAGGCCCGAACCTTGAAGGGGTTCGGGCCTTTTTGTTGGGGAGCATCCCGGCCCTATTTGTTGATCGTTTATCTGTTGGCAGATGCGGTCTGTGCTCTCTGCCCCCAATACGGTATCTATTTCGTTTTGTGCAGCAACCGCCGGGAGTTGCTGCCTCGCTCTACCCATCAACCTGGTTTACCTTATGGCTTCCGATTCGTCGAATCGCGGATTTGGCACCCACGCTGTCCATGCAGGCCAGCAGCCCGACCCGTCTACAGGCGCCGTTATGACGCCGATCTATCAGTCGTCGACCTATGCGCAGACGGCGCCGGGCGAGCATCAGGGATACGAGTACTCGCGCGTATCCAACCCGACCCGTACCGCGCTGGAAGGCAACCTGGCTGCGCTGGAGGGCGCCGAACACGGCATCGCGTTTGCCTCAGGCGTAGCGGGCATCGACGCCATTATGAAGGGGCTGCGTCCCGGCGACCATGTCATCTCGACCAACGACCTGTACGGCGGTAGCTTTCGCCTCTTTACGAAGGTGTTTGAGCCGTTCGGCATCGACTTTTCGTTTGTGGATATGACCGACCTCGACCAAATCGAGGCTGCGATTACCGACGACACGGCTATGATCTGGGCCGAAACGCCCACGAATCCGCTCATGCGTATCATCGACATCGAAGCGGTGTGCGAACTCGCCGAGGCGCATGACATCGACGTGACGGTCGATAACACCTTCGCCACGCCGTACCTGCAGCAGCCCCTCGACCTGGGCGCCGACATGGTACTGCACTCGGCGACGAAGTACCTGGGCGGCCACTCCGACATCATCTTGGGGGCGGTGTGCACCAGCCGCGACGACTGGGCCGAGAAGCTGCGCTTTCAGGTGAAGAGCGCCGGCGCCTCGCCGGGACCGATGGATTGCTTCCTGGCGCTGCGTGGCACGAAGACGTTGCATGTGCGCATGGATCGCCACTGCGATAATGCCCGTGCGCTGGCCCTCTTCCTGAACGAGCACCCGAAGGTTGGCCATGTGCGTTACCCAGGACTGGAATCGCACCCCGGCCACGACATTGCCGCCAAGCAGATGAGTGACTTCGGCGGCATGATCGCCTTCTCGCTCACCGACGACCGCATCGAAGCCGCGAAAACAGTGCTTTCCAACACCGATGTGTTCTTGCTCGCCGAGAGTCTTGGCGGCGTGGAAAGCCTCATTGAACACCCGGCCTCCATGACGCATGCGTCTATTCCTCCGGAGGAGCGCGCCAAAATCGGACTCACGGATTCGCTGATTCGACTGTCGGTCGGTATTGAGGACATCACCGACCTGCGTGCCGACCTGGAGCAGGCGCTCGACCGCGTATAAGCGGAGGCGTGCTCCATAAAAAAAACCTGGAGGCAGCGGCTTCGAGCCCCCACAGCCCGAAGCCGCCAGTTGTGCACCTCGGCATACTGCCCACGATGGGCGGATATGCATGTTGAAGCCGATGGTGCGAAATGAGCGCTCACACACGCCCTCCAGGAAACAGGTAGGCGGCTTTGTACAGCGCGGGGCATGTGATGCGTTATGGCTCTTGCCCCGTGCTGTATGCCGCCTGTGTGTCACAGATCAGGGGTTAGAAAAATAGGTGGAGCCGGATGCTGAAAGCGCTCAGCTTCGGATCGTTCACATCAACATCGTTGCCAAGGATCTCAAGATCATCGCCAAAGACTGAAGTGACGCCAAACTCGTAGCGTACCTCCGGTGCCAGACGCACACCGCCCAGGTTAAACTCAACGCCGGCGCCTACGTTACCAGACAAATTGACGTCTTCGAGGCTGTCGTCGAGTTCGTCTTCGCCAATCGGAAATGACACTTGAGGCCCCGCCATCGCGTACGGCGTTACGAGCGGAAGCGCGAGGCGGTACTTCAGATCAAGGGGCACCTCAATCGTGCTCAGGCTAAACGACTCACTCCCGCCCTGCTGCCCAGCGAACTCGTATTCGCCAACCCGGCGGTAGATGCCGCTCAGGCGCACGCCCAACACGGCAAAGTCACGAGTGTAGGCGAGCCCCACATGATAGCCTGTTGAGGACTCAAAGTTGGCGCTTGCTTCTCCAGCGTCCAAGTCGTCGAGGCTCTCGAAGTTGAGGCCGCCTACGACACCTATCTGGGCATTTGACGCCTGGGGCAGGGCCATCCAGCCCAAAGCAGCGATCAGAAGGAGGAACGTGCTATAGCGAATGCGTTGCATATAACCAGTTGTTTTTGTTACACAAAGGGACAGCGTAGTTTCACGCCCTTCTACTGAATGCGTGAACATGACGTTTCTCATTGGTTCACCCATGCAGACGCCCCTTCGAGCGACAAAGTAACGCGAAGCATGTAGCGTTCACACAAGCCATCCTGCGTGTCTCTACACACGGTTCGTGTACGTGCAATTGATGCAACGGCATGCAACCTCATGAGAGCAACCGATGTTGATGCACGCAGCGTTGTCACTGCATCTGCTCATCCCACCCTCTGCGTTATGAACATTGGCATTACATGCTACCCGGTCTATGGCGGAAGCGGCGTGGTTGCAACCGAACTGGGCAAGGCCCTGGCCCAGCGCGGACACACCGTGCATTTTATCTCGTCGTCTTTGCCGTTCCGTCTTTCACACATGGGCGGCAACGTGTACTTCCATGAGGTGAACGTGCAGTCGTATCCCCTCTTCGACTACCCGCCGTACACGCTCACGCTCACCAGCAAAATGGTGGATGTGGCCAAGCACAACGGCCTCGATGTGATGCATGTGCACTACGCCATTCCGCATGCCACCAGCGCTGTCATGGCGCGTGACATCTTGGCCGGTCAGGGCATTGACGTGCCAGTGATTACCACGCTGCATGGCACCGACATTACGCTTATTGGGCAAGACCCCTCGTTTACTCCCGTCGTTACACACTCTATCAACCAATCGGATGGCGTGACGGCGGTGTCGGAATACTTACGGAAGGAGACGTACGATCACTTCGATGTGACGGGCGATATTGAGGTGATTCCGAACTTCATCGATATGGAACGCTTCCACCGCCTCGACAAGGAGCACTTTAAGCAGGCGCTCTGCCCCAATGGCGAAAAGGTCATTGTGCACGTGTCGAACTTCCGCCCCGTCAAAAACGCCACGCAGGTGGTCGAGGTCTTCCACCGCCTCCGCCAGGACGACCTACCGGTGCGCCTGCTGCTTGTGGGCGACGGGCCCGACCGTGCTTCTGCCGAACGCCGCGCTCGCGAGCTCGGTGTCTATGACGACATCCGCTTTCTGGGCAAACAGGACCCCGTGGAGGAGATCCTGTCGATTGCCGATGTCTTTCTGATGCCCAGCGGCTCGGAGACGTTCGGTCTGGCGGCGCTGGAGGCGATGGCCTGCGAGGTTCCGGTCGTGGCCAGCGATATTGGCGGACTGCCTGAGCTGGTCATTAATGGCGAAACGGGCTTCCTGTGCCCGCTCAACGACATCGACGCGTTTACCGAGCGCACCCGCCAGCTTCTGACCGACGACGAACTGCAGTCCACAATGGCCGCCGCGGCGCTGGAGCGGGCCCGTGGCACCTTTCACGTCGATCAGATTGTGCCCCAGTACGAAGCACTGTATGAGCGCGTCCGAGACCGCATGGCCACCGAGGCGGCATAGCCCCGAAGCTGCATCTACGTTGTGCTCAACAGCAAAACGCCTCGCATCCCCCTAACGCAATTGTGCGCAAGGGATACGAGGCGTTCTTCTTGGATGCGCACGTTGGGGTGCGACCGTATCAGGCGGCCGCCGGAGCCATAGCGTCGGTATTGGCCGCGGTGGTTTCGGCTTCGCGTTCATCGGCGGTGCCTACCTCATGAATCCAGCCACCGCCGAGGACGTCTTCGCCCTCGTAGAGCACGATCGACTGGCCGGCGGTAATAGCACGGCGCGGCTCGGCAAAGGCCACATTGAGCATGTCGTCATCGTCTTGCCAGGTGAGGCAGCCAGCGCCTTCATCGTTGTAGCGGATGGCGCCCCAGGCCGGACGCTCCTCTTTCAGCGACGGGTACTTGATGAGGTTGACCTCGCCCGCCTTCAGGGTTTGCTGCATCAGTTCGTCCTTGGACCCCACGGTAATCGTGTTGGTGTCGGGGTCGATGTTGGTGACGTAGACGCGCCTGCCCAGCGCCAGGTCGAGCCCGCGGCGCTGCCCGATGGTGTAGAACGGGTAGCCGTCGTGCTGGCCAACAACCGTGCCGTCGCTCAGCACAATGTCGCCGCCCGACACGCGCTCTTCGAGTCCGTCAACGCGGTCGCGCAGGAAGCGCCCGTAGTCGTTGTCGGGCACAAAACAGATTTCGTAGGAGTCGGGCTTGTCGGCCACGCTGTCGAGTCCGAAGTCGGACGCCATCTGGCGGATTTCGGGCTTCTCGTAGGTGCCCAGCGGGAAGATGGAGCGCGCCAGGTGCTCTTGGGGCAGGCCCCACAGCGCATAGCTCTGATCTTTCTTGCGGTCGAGGCCACGCTTCAGCAGGTAGCGGTCGAGTTCCTCGTTGTGCTGCACGCGGGCGTAGTGCCCGGTGGCAATGTACTCGCAGTCGAGGTCGTCGGCGCGGCGCAGGAGCGCAGCCCACTTGATGTGCGTGTTGCAGAGTACACACGGATTGGGCGTGCGCCCGGCCAGGTACTCGTTGGTGAACCGCTCAATGACCCAGTCGCCAAACTCCTCGCGGATGTCGACGATGAAGTGCGTGAAGCCGTGGCGCAATGCAATAGCGCGGGCGTCGTTGATAGACTCCAGCGTGCAACAGCCGACTTCTTTGCCGCTGTTACCGCCTCCGCTGGTGGAGTAATCCCATGTTTTCATGGTGATGCCCACCACCTCGTAGCCTTGCTCGGCCAGCAGTACGGCAGTTACGGATGAATCGACGCCGCCACTCATGGCGACCAGTACGCGTCCCTTTGCGCTCATGGCGTTTGTTGGTGCTCAATGCATCTGGATCGAATCCCTGCACGGCGCAGCGGCTTTCTGCATCAGTAGCAGTGCTCTTTTGTACTGCGCTGAACAAGGAATAAAAGCAACGACCTGTACATCCGCCCGTTCCTGTGCCGGACTGGCGTGGGTGCCTGTTCTGAACAAAGCTTAAGACAATATTCGCTTGTTCTGACTATGGATAGCTCGCATCTTTAGAAGCAACTATCTGTGCTACTCTTTGAGCGAGTAGCTTGCTCTCGGTCTTTGCACTGCACACGCTGCTTTATGTCTCGAACTACAGTTACCACTCCTCGTGCTCCTGCTGCTATTGGCCCCTACAGTCAGGCTATCCTAACAGACGACACGCTCTACTGCTCGGGCCAAATTGCGATCGACCCCGATACCGGGCATATGGTGAACGGCTCTGTTGAAGAAGAGACGCGCCGCGTGCTCGACAATGTAGGCGCGCCGCCCGACGCAGACGAATTCCGCGTCATGCGC
>CAZBTM010000002.1:20459-37540 GCA_964494425.1 uncultured Rhodothermales bacterium
TTGCAGGGCGCCAGCATGACGTACGAGAACGTGGTGCAGTGCACCGTCTTCTTGACCGACGTAAACGACTATGCCCAGGTCAATGAGGTGTACGGGCGCTACTTCAACGAAACGCCCCCGGCGCGCCAGGCGGTGCAGGTTGCCGCACTGCCGCGCAGCGCCCGAGTCGAGATTTCGTGCATTGCCGTGCGATAGGTCTCAGGATACGTCTCGAAGCTGCATCACCCACGCACTTCAATGCGGTACGACACGGTGATCTCCACGTCGTCGCCCGTTCCGATGAGCGAGGGGTCGTTGACTTCGAGTTCCAGCGTGAGCGGGCGCGATCCGTTCTGCACGATTGACATGACTGACAGCGGCATGGGATTTCCGATGCCGGGCAGTTCCGATCTGAATACCCTGTTTGACGCCTGAGGTGATGTCTTGCTGTAGCAAGGCGAGCGTAACCTCGGGCTCATCGGAGATGGGACGGCGCTCGGCGACCGGCTGAGCATCGGTATTAGCGCCATAGTACACACGGGCAGAGCCCAGGTAGCTGAATACTTTGGGCTGTACACTGAAATTGCCGGTCAGCCGCTCCAGTTCAACGGACCGAATCCGGGCGCTCACGACATCGCTACGCGAGGCTCCGGCAAATGCCTGGATCTGCCCCCCTAAGTCGTCGCTGTTAGTGGAGGTAAGGGTGAGAGTGCCATCTGTCACATCATCGGCACTAAACGGCTCGAACTCGAACTCAAACTCGACCGGGTCCGCGTCGGTGCCAATCACGATGGTATCTTCGGTGCCGGTGCTGGTATCGTCGCATCCCACCAGAAACAGGGTGGCTATAAGAAACGCGCAGAGTGCGCCGTACGAAAATCGCATCATAGGATTTGGTGTCGGGTCGATGAGAGAGACTGTGCGTGCAACGCAGCTTTGGTATCAGTGCAACGCAGGGTTCGGCTGGATTCGTATCACCTTGCTCTGAAACGGCACCTCGTCGCATCTGTGATTACTCGCCTGCTACAGGTGTCATGCCACGTTCGTAGTGCGACTTGTACTCGCGTACGGCCCGAAAGATAGCGCTGGCCATGTAGGTCTGTCCTTGCTCGCTGGACAGGAAGTTGGCCTCCGACCGATTCGACAGAAAGCCCATTTCAACAAGCACTGCCGGCATGGAGGCGCCCCACAGCACATAGAACGGGGCCTGTTTAACGCCGCGACTGCGCCGATTTACGCGCTCGGAGAACTGGCTTTCAATGAGCGCCGCCAGGTCCTGGCTCTGCCGCAGGTACGCGCTCTGTGTAAGCGTGGCACGCACCAGCTGCTGGTCGTCGTAGGCATCGTACACATCGGTATTGTCCTCATACCGAATTACGCTGTTCTCGCGCTCCATGACGCGGCGGGCCGACTCGGTTTTGGAGGGCCCCAGGAAGAACGTTTCGGTACCATACGCCTGGCTTGACCTCGCCGCATTCGCGTGGATCGAAATAAACAGCTTGGCGCCGTGCTCATTGGCAAATCGCCCACGCTCTTCGAGTTCGATAAAGGTGTCATCGTCGCGCGTGTAGAGCACTTCAATGCCCAGATATTCCTCAAGGTAGCCGCCCAGTTTCTTCGATACGGAGAGCACAACTTCCTTCTCACGCACGCCATTGGCGGTAGCTCCATGATCCTGACCGCCATGGCCCGGATCAATGACTACCGTGTCCAGGCGCCAGCGCTGCTGGGCCGACTCGACCACATCGCGCGCTGAGCGAGCCGCCTCCTCTGCACGCTCGGCAGCTGACTGGGCCGTAGAAGTGGTCAAGTTCAGTAGCAAGTCGTCCGAGGCGCCGTCGCGGTAAGCATTGGCTCGAACAGTAGCGTCCTCGGTTAGGTGGATGCGAAAGGTAAAATGACCATCGATGATTTCGGCATCCACCTGTGCGATGGGCCCGCCGGTGGGCAGTTCAACCGATTCAGCAAGCGCTGCGTTGTAGAGCGTCCACTCCACAACCGATGCCTCGTCAGGCTGCTCGGGCATCGAGAATGCCTCAATGCGCTCGGTGGTCTGCACACGTAGCACATGGCCTTGGCCATCCGACCGCTCGGCCAGTTCTACATCGCGAATCTGCACCTGGGCCGCAGCGGGCGATGCAGTCCACACCGTTCCAACCAGCAGAAGCACAAAAACCCAATGTCGATAAGGGGTCTGGGCGTTGCCATGCATCATGGTATCATGCTTTGGTGAAAGGAGCATGCGTATGTGGTGCAGTCAAGTCACGCTTTCGCTGTGAGTGGCTTAGCTATGCAACTGCGACTTCTTTTCGCCGGCCTCGATCGGCACCGAGATCGTGTTTTCGGATGGTGGGAGTGGGCATACATAGTCGGGGTTATAATCGCAATATGGGTTAAACGCCTTGTTGAAGTCGAGCACCACCGTGCCGTCGTCACGGAGCGGCGCATTCAGGTAACGGCCCGCAGGATACGTTTCGTCACCATTTGTCGGATCGCGAAAGGGGATCCAGACTTCGCCGTCAAGGCCGGGCTCGCGAAAGACCAGCAGCCGCGTTGTATCTGCTACAGGAACATCCACTTCCCCAATAACGACTTTATCGACCGGAGGCCCTTTGTACTGCTGCACGCGCAGGGTATCTGTTGTTTCCGTACGCTGCAGCGGCAACTCGAATCGGTAGGTAGGATCGACCTGGTAGTAGCGCAACCCCTCGAACCGACGGCGCGTGGACGCGTCGAGCACGGTGCGGTCGGCGTCGCGCATGCGCATGTCGCGATCTAAGCGGTGCTGCAAGACCTCATTTTCATACGCGGCTTCTTCGCTTAGCGTAGCCCCTTCGCATCCCACCATCCCCACGGCCAGAAACAGCAGAACGATGCCACGCCACGGCACTACGGAAGATTCGGCTGTCATACACACTCAATCTATTGTGGCGATAAGAGAACTACCGCTGTTGTATGAGAGCATCCTCTGCAAGGTTGCCTGTATGCGCTCTAATCGACCCAGTTCGCTGCCTCACGGGGTATAATTTGCGTGGTCTGTAAGCTGCTGGATACGCTGTTCGATCATTGCTTCGCGGTGGGCCGCCCGCTCCTGCATGCGCTGCCGCATGGCCTCGACCTGCTGCTGCAACTGCTGCAGCTCGCGACGGCGGTTGGCTTGCTTAAGATCGAACAGCTGCGTGATCGTCTGGCGCAACGTGTCGAGGTGTGCCGTGCGCTCCGGCCCTGCATCCAGCTGGCGGATGCGATAGGCTCGCTGCTCGGCTGCATGCTCCAGCGCATATTCGCGCTGTACCGCCTCGTAGAGCCGTTGACTCTGTGCACGAAGCATCTGCATGTAGTCGGATGAAGCCGGAGCAGCCTGCAACGTCTTTGCCCCCGTTGCATCTGGCGTTTCGCGGGCCTCCTGCGCAGCGTCCGACGCGCGCTCTACAGGCTCCAGGGTTGATTCGGTGAGGCGGTACGGCTGCCCCTGAATCTCGACAATGGGCACCTGCAGTCCGTACACCTGATACTGCATTTGCACCCCGTCAAGAACCAGCCCGGGCGGAAGCGTCTCTTCAGATACGGCATTGCCATCGATGTATACCGTGTTGTCCTGGATCTGCAATGTGCGATGCGGGACAGGCTGGCTGTAGACGGCAGGCACATGGATCAGGCTTGCTGTAATGAGCACGACGAGGAGCATCAGCATGGCCTGCCCGTGCTTACCCAAACGCTGCAAAGGATGCTTCTGAAACGGGGCACACAGAACCATGAGAGCACGGGGCTACCGAGTAACAGAATGCGATACGGAAGAAAGAGACGTCGAAGGAGTTGACATACGTGTCTGAAGCACCGTAGCCTGCCGGTGCAGGGCCGCCCGCTCGCTGGGGGTATCCCACGCAGGCAGGTCGGCCGATCCGATAGCGGCGCTACCGTCCGGCCCCGAGGCTCCGGGAGCTCCGCTTAGCAAAAGCACTACCGCCAGCACCAGTGTCAGCCCCCACGGAACGGCAGATCCGTTGCGATCAGGTGAGGGGGCTGTTGCGCTGGCTGTTGCCGGATTGCGTGCCCTGGAACCAGGTATTGGGGTCTTAGCTGGGTTCTCAGAAGCAGGACGCTCAGCCCAGCGGGCAGACGGCACCGTCACCGTACATACGGCCCCGGCGTCGTGCTGCGACACCCCGTCGCCCTGTGTGCAGGTGTCAGATTCATGTGCCGACGCTGCGTCCGACGCTGCAGCCTGGCGAGCGTGCCCTACGATCTCGTCGACGACGGTAGCATCAGGACGTGCAGGAGCCTGTGCATCCAGCTGGTGCTTGGCCTCATGAAAGGCGAACCACTCGTCGAACAGGTCGGGCCGGTGAGCAAGGGCCTGCTCCATCTGCTCGGCCTCGATCTCGTCGAGCTCGCCGTACATGTATTGAAGAAGGCGGTTGGTATCGTTGCTCATACAGGTGTAGCATACGCTCGTAGGAAGGCAAGAGAAAGCACCAACCTGTGTGCCACTTTCAGGATACATAGGCCGCACCAAACATGCCGTGTAGCTGCATGCTACTATGCCGAAGTCGGCCCTTCCATCGATCCAATTAGCGCATCGGGCGTAACTTCAACTTCGTCGAGCATGCCTCGCAGGTTCTTAAGTGCGTACCGCATGCGGCCCAGGGCCGTGTTAATGGATACCCCAGTGAGCTCGGCAATCTCGCGGAACGTAAGATCGGTTTCCTGGCGCAGCAGCAGCACCTCGCGCTGCTCGGGAGCCAGACGCCGAATGTACGTGTTCAGCACATTGCGTTGCTGCGTGCGGTGCAGTTCGTCTTCCGCACTGGGCCTGTCGCTTTCAAGCGTATCCCAGAACGAACGGCCTTCGTCCTCGTCGCCTGCCACATCCGACCACTTTTTCTGCTTGCGCAGGTGGTCAATGGTGGCATTACGCGCGATGCGCATCACCCAGCTCAGCCACTGCCCCTGGTGCGTGTACGAGCCGCGGCGGTCGTTCATCGCCTTAATGACTCGCTCAAACGTATCCTGGAACAGATCATGAGCTACGGCCCGGTCGTGCACCATGCCCATAATGTATCCGAAAATCTGGTCTTGGCGGCGCTCAATCAGCGTCCGAAACGCCTGTTCGTCGCCTGACTCTAAGTACGCTTCGACCAGCGCTTCGTCGGTTGGTTGCATAAGCTTGCGTCCGTCGCGTCAATGGGAGACTGTGCGGGCAGCAAGCACTACAAGGAACGAGCCACACCACGCATTTATTGCCCAGCGGCCTGTTTTGTTGAGGCCAAGAGCCGCAGCACGGCTCGCAGTGTCCATCATGATACGCAGCGCTGCCTTTCCTACTTGACACCTGCTCCGCGCCACGCACGGGCCGTGCCCTGTGGCGCAGATCCGGGCATGAGCGTGAAGCATCATGAGCGTGAAGCATCGTTGTGCTGCGGCGATGCCAGGGGCAGCCGGAGCGTAATGGTGCTGCCTTTTCCTTTAGCTGTGTCGATATCGATGGATCCGCCCAGGCGTTCCATCACATGCTTGCATACGGTAAGCCCAAGTCCGCTGCCTTGATGCGTGCGCGCCAACCCTTCACTCTCCTGGGCAAACGCCTGAAACGCCCGCGGCACGAACGCCGGGTCAATGCCCGTTCCGGTGTCTTCCACCCGAACCACGGCCTTGTCGCCCTCGGCCAACAAGCGAATGGTGATGCTGCCGTGCTCGGTGAACTTGGTGGCATTATCAACAACATGATGCAGCACGCGCTCCATCAGATCGGGGTCTACGTGCACATACAGCGGTGTCTCAGGCAGCTCGACATGCGTGGTCAGCCCCTTTTCTTCCGCTTTCTCACGCATCGAAGCGGTGTGCGTACGCACCAATTCGGCCAGCGGATGCACCGCGCGGCTGGGCGTAAGCGTGCCCGCTTCGAGCTGCGCCAGGTCGAGCAGCGAATCGAGCGTAAAGAGCAGGCGCTTGCCGCTACGTTCAATGAGGTCGATAAACCGGCGGTACTTTGGGTCGACCGCCTCGCGCAGCGTTGGCGTAAAGCCCAGAATGACTGTGAGCGGCGTGCGCATCTCGTGTGTCATGTTCGAGAGCACCGACGACCGAAACTGCGCCACGTCTTCGGCTTTCTCTTTGGCGTCGACCAGGGCACGGCGGGCCGCCTCGCGCTGCGTGATGTCGGTGATGGCGATGACGGCACAGACCCGGTTGTCGATGTGAATGCGCTGCATCGCACACAGCACATCAATGCGGGTACCATCGGGCTGGCAGAACGTCGTTTGCACATCCGAGAGCGTGCCGGTGTCGCGCAGGCGGTCGAAGGCGGCCTCGCGGTAGCTGCGATCGGCCCACAGCGCCATATCGTTGTCGGTGCGACCCACGATGTCGTAGCGCGGGCGCTTCACCAGCGTGCAGAGCGCATCATTAACATTCAGATAGACGCCGTCATCCAGCCGCACAATGGCCAGCGGCGATGGACTCATGCGGAAGATTTTCTGCATGAGGGTCTGCGTTTCCTGTGCCTGCACCAGCGCACGCTTCCGCTCGGTGATGTCGACCAGGCTCACCAGGGCGCAGTCGTTGCCATCCAGCGCAATGAGCCGTGCGCTCACGAGCACTGTGCACGGCGTGCCGTCTGCTTTTGTGAGCGTAAGTTCGCGGTCATGAAGCTGCTCGTGCGCGAGGAGGTCGCGCGTGAGTTGCAGACGCCGGTGTTCGGGCACCCCCGTGCGCACATGCTCAATCTGCTCGCCAGCCAGCTGCGCCGCGTCGAAGCCGGTAAGCGTTTCCATGCGCTCGCTCACCTCCAGAATCACTCCATCGTGTAGGCGAATGATTGCGGCGGCAGGCCCCAGATGAAAGGCCGTATCGAACAGGCGAAGCGTGCGCTCCACGGTTTCTGACAGGCGCTCGCGGCCTGTGAGGTCGCGCACGGCGATCAGCGCCGCTCGGCGTCCCTGATGTACAATAGGCACCGACGCCGACTCGACAATGCGGGTTTCACCCTGGTGGGTGCGCAGCGTGTGCCGGGCAAAGTCGATGCGGCGCCCCGTGCGCACCTGCTGGCGCCGCTGACTGGCATGCTGCTGCGCCTCTTCGGGTAGATACCTCCAGATAGACGTGTCGAGCAGATCTTCAAGACGCGCAGCCCCCGTCATAGCTACCGCCGCCGAGTTCGCGTATTTGATGCGGTCGTTGGAGGCCACAATGAGAATCGCATCCGGGAGTAGTTCCAGGAGTTCGCGATGCAGCGGCTCCATATCGGGGCGGGCCGCGTGGGCCGTGCGCCGCAAGACGCCATTCAGACATGGCCCCTCGCTATCATCCTCGCAGGCATCGGTACACGGCCTCACGGTGCCGGTCCACGAATTCGAAGGGCCGTCGCGCAATGCAATTGGGACCGGCTCGCCGGTGGCGCAGGCCTCACGTAGCGCCGACACCAGTTCGTTGTGGCTGTGCATGAGCCGCTCCACAGCATCTTCGTCATGCGCCGACGCTGCATCTACCGTGACTGGCCCGAGAGTGGAAGAGCCATCGTTATTGAGGCATAGCTCTACATGAAAGGTGGCATCAGCCAGCGCATGCAGTTGTTGGCGATACACCGCGGCCTGAGCCTGGGCTGTGTTGAGCTGTTGCTGTAAAGACGAGCGTGCATCAGACGATTCCATACCGTACCGGGTCGTATAGGTGTTTACACGCACTGCTTCAGAGCGCTTCTTCAGAGCACGTGGATATTAAACTATACGCAGGCTGTACCACGTGGTGCACTGCTTTCGTCCCTCTTCCCAAGACGTTACGCCCCTCTGCAACACATGCCCAACACATCCCCCTCTACACGCCGGGTCCTGTGCAACGTCCTGTATGTTGCCTATGGCACCATTACGCTGTTAACCCGTGCTTGCCCAACCGGGCCGTCGTGTGTAAGGGCCTGCGTGAACGCTCGGTGGCCATTAGATGGAATGTCTTCTACCTCAATGTGCTGCGTGCCCATCTGGGCGCCGGTTTCGTCAAACAAGCTCACTTCGAGTTGTGCCACCGGGATGTCTTCCGAACCGGTGTTGTGCACATCGGCCGTAAACTCACGGTTGCCATTCGGCTGTTCTACATAGCGGAAGTTGCGAACCTCAATGTCCTCAGAACGCGGCGATTCATTGCCCCCACATCCTATCCCTATGCCACCAAGAAACAGCAGACTTAGCATAACAAGCGTTTGATTCAGCCGGGTACGCATAACAACAGAACACGTGTGTCGGAAAAACAGAGACGTGCTCAGAACGCGCTCCTGTATCTTATTGGTACCGTTCTGACGGAACGGGGCCAGAAGATCACACAATATAGATACAAGGAGAAACGCAAATCGCTTTCATTGCGGCTTATGATCGCGGATGCGGCTGTTAGAGGCTGCAGCTTTGTAGATTTTGCAGCACGCTACCTCGAACACAAGGAAGGAGCCTCGCTGTCATCTTCTTCGCGCCCGAACCAGATGACGGCAAAGTCATCAACGATTCCTACGCCCATAGCCTGCCACGTAAAGTTGGTCCACTGCCCCCGGTTCACCATCACCGCGTTATGACCTGGACTTGCCTTCCATTGCGCTATAATCCGTTCGGCATCAGACGGCCCCTGGTATGCGATCTCGTATCCAGCGCTGTCGTAGTCGGTCAGCTCCGCGGGCTTGTCCCACATGCACGACGCGTTGGCGTGGTCGTCGGTGTAGCAGCATGGGCTCCACGATCCATCGTCGGACCAGCTGTGTAGGTTGCAGCGGTTGGCTTCGTGCGGGGCCTCGTCGGCTAAGTCGCGGACGTGGGCCTGGGCCACCTCGGTCAGTGCGCCCGAAAGGGGCACCTTCGGCAGGTTTTCGGAGGCGCGATAGGAGCGCACCGACGCGATAAGGGCTTGCTCTTCTTCAGACAGGCAGGTGCCTGTTCGACGCGCGGGCGTCTGGTCATCGTCATCTGCGGAGGCGATCGCAGTCTGTGTCGGGGCTCGGCAGACGTTCCCTTCGCACGTTTCATCTTCGGCACAGCGCCGCCCGCCACACTCGAACGAGCCCATAAGCTGCGGATCGCGCTCGTATCCCTCAATAGAGCCAAGCGCCTGTCCCACATCCGTCATGAAGGCCCATAGGCCGGTTCCGCGCCGGGGCGTCTCATTCCATGCTACGCGTGTCCAATTATCCGGCTCAGACGAGCGCAGATTCATCATTTCCCCAGCAAGCTCAACGCGTCCCGAGTCGGTTGCCACAATGTTGAGCCGCATGTTTAGGGTATCGTTCGCGCGAATCGGCTCGGTGCGCAGATAGCCCGATGTGCGGTTCAGTTCTTCGGTGGATACCTCGGCAACGTTCAAAGTGCGAACCACGCGATCAACCATCAGGCTGGTAGAGCCGGTCGAGTCGGACTGCACAACGATAACGTTGTCACCTTCCCACACCATGCCGCCCTCGGCCAAAGTGCCGCTCCCTCGGCATCCCGTGCACACGAGCGCAGCCAGCAACACCGTCGCTGCACCCATCCACCAAGCTATTTGAAACGATGCGTATCGATTTTCTTTCATGCTATGCGTAGTTCTGTGTCGGGCAAGAAAACGAGCCTCGAACGAACGGAATTTGGCTACGCAGAGGCCCCTTCGTTGATAACCAGCGTCCAGGCCGGGCGACTGCGGTCATTCGTCGGTACAAAACATCCTCTCGGGCCAGCGATGCACCTACCCTTGCACTTGACCCATCAAGGAGCAGGTTGTCCCCAGGCATCCCTGGCCGAGAGGAAACGGACGGAGGCACAGGCCTCACATTTACATGTCTACACTTTTACGTGTCTACACTACGTCAACACAAGAAATTTATGTCCTGCTAAAACCCAATGCCCAGACTAATGCGGAAGCCTTCGTTTGTGATGTCGGATGCTGCATCGTTGATCTCCTCTTCGTCGAACACGCCGGTCAAACCTCGTGTGTAGCGTGCATCAAGCATCAGGAGCATTCCTCCAGCTTCAATGTCGAGCCCGGCTCCCATGTGTGCGCCCACCTCGGTACCATTTACGAAGTCGCTGATGTCGCGTGGGTCGGTGCCAGGCCGGGGCTCGTCGAACTCGGCGTTCACGTTCACGCTCACCGCGGGCCCTGCGAACACGGTCGGGGTAATGGGACCCGCCACCGGAATCTGCAGCTTGGCCAGAACGGGAATCTCTACGTAGTCGAGCGCCAGGCTACCGGCTTCCACATTGGGGTCATTGGGAATAGTGGGGATGTCGAAGCCTTTCTGGACATAGGCGGCTTCGGGCTGCAGCGCAAACGGTCCGGTAAAGTCAATCTGGACGAAGCCGCCAATGGCCATGCCCCTGCGCCGCTCGGTAAACTCTTCTGGGATTTCGAGGGCTGCACTCAAATCGTCGGCCACCAGGTCAGCGCTATGCAGTCCGCCTTTGAATCCAGATGTGATGTCAACCTGAGCCTGCGTGGTTGGTGGCACGCACAGGCTCCACAATCCCAGCATCATCACAGCTATGCTTAGTTGGATGATGCGAGAATAGGCAGACAAGCTGGACGGACGCGAAGTTGCTTCGTATGGCACCGTACCATGCTGCATATCAGACTGCTGGGTTAATGCACAAGGACGCGGCAAGGGTTTTTTGTTGATCACGAACCGACAGGAACTGCGTCCTAATCGACTCCTGGACTTCCAAAACAAACAGGGAAGCAGTCGGAATATCCAGCAGGTCCCTGTTGCGCATCCGACATTTCCTGTCGTGTATGCGTCACTCTCGGAAAAGCGACACGGTCTGTCGGATGCACACGGCTATGCGGCCTTGGAATCGGTGTCGTTTTCGGTGACCGCATCGCAGTAGGCTGATGGAGACTGTCCGGTGGCCTCGCGAAAGACTTTGGAGAAGTGAGACGGCGATCGGAATCCAACTGAGTAGGCCACTTCGGCGATCGTTTCGGGATCGGTTTGAAGCAATGTTTGAGCGTGCTCGATGCGACGATGGCGGATAAACTTGGCGGGTGTCATGTCCACCGCTTCTTTGAGGCGGCGCGTGCACTGTCGTCGACTCAGCGCCACCGCCTCAGCCAGTTGATCGACCGTAAAGTCGGGGTTGTCCAGGTGCTCATCGACCGCACTGGTCACCGCCTCCACAAACGGCAGCGTCTGTCGATTGAGGGTCGCGTTGGTAGTGGACAGTGTAACCTGTTCTTCGAAACGCGTCTGCAGGTGCTTGCGCGCAGCCAAATGGTTGGCAATACGCTGCTTCAAAGCGGCAACGTCGAACGGCTTCGCAATGTAGGCGTCGGCCCCGCAGCCCAGGCCCTCGCGCTCAGCCTCTTTGCTCGTGCGCGCGGTGAGGAGCAACACAGGAATGGTGCGCAGTTCCGCATCCTCTTTGATAGCCCGGCACAGCGCAAACCCGTCCATCTGCGGCATCATCACATCAGCCAGGACCAGATCGGGCGGGTCGTCCTGGATCATGGTCCACCCTTCAGCGCCGTCTCTGGCCGTGCGCACGTGCCACCGGGAGGACAGCTCTTCATTCAGGAAGCTGCCCATCTCGGCGTTGTCTTCGACGACCAGTACGGTTGCCGTGGACTCCGCCCCCGCGTCTTGAGCTGCCGGCACGCCGTTGGCGAACGTCTCGATCTCTGAGGCTCCCTCAACATGGAACGGGTCGGTGCGTGCACTACGAGGCGGCAGTTCGGTCGTCGGATACAGTGGCAGGTGCACGGTGAAGGTGCTGCCTTCATTGGGCGTGCTCTCTACCTTGATGGTGCCATTGTGCAGCGCCACCAGTTCGCTGGTTAGTGTGAGGCCCAAGCCCAGGCCCTCGTCGTCGTGCGACTGGGCCTGGTTGCCCCGCTCGAAGCGTGCAAAGATGCGCTCTTGCTCGGTCTTTGTGAGCCCCGGCCCGGTGTCTTCCACCGAAATCATAGCGTACCCAGCACGATCGCCAGACGGCTCCACACGCACCGTCACCGCTCCGCCCGACGGCGTGAACTTGAGTGCGTTATCCACCAGATTGCTCACGATTGTCTCTATCTTCTCAACGTCAAACTGGCTTTCGAGCGGAGCGGTAGGCCGATGCACCGACAGGTCGATGCTCTGCTCTTGCGCCCGCTCTTTAAACGCATCGGCGGTGCGCTGAACGAGGGCGGCCAGATCGCCCGGCTGGTGCTCCACCGACATGCGACTTGCCTGAAGCGTGGCCAGATCAAGGAGCTGGTCAATCAGGCGCTGTACGTGTTCGGCATTGCGCACCATGCGCTGCACCTGCCGGGTGCCCAGCTCCACCACGCCATCGCTGGCCTGTCTCAGCGCGCTTTTGAGCGGACTGAGCAGGAGGGAGAGCGGCGTTCGGAACTCGTGGCTTACGTGGGCAAAAAATCGGTTTTTGGCATCGTCGAGTTCGGCCAGGCGCTCAGCCTGGGCTTCGGTTTTCCGCTTTTCCTCGCGCAGTTCCGTGGTGCGCTCCTGCACCCGCTTCTCCAACACCTGCTGGTACCGCTGCAGGCGCCGAATCCGCCAGCGATAGGCGGCCCAGCCCAGCATCAGCAGTAGGAGTCCGGCGAGTCCTTGTACGCTGCGCATCTCGTAGATGTACGCTGGAATCCGAAATGCGTACGTAGTCGCCGCTCCAGCCGTACGCTCATTCAGCCGGGCTCGCACCTGGAACTGATACGCTCCCGGATCCAGGTTGGTGTATCGCGTAAAGCCCTGCGTGGTCGCACTCCACGTCGTATCTCGAGGTAGCAGCCGGTATTCGTAGCGCACACTCTGGGGGCCAGCAAAGTGTACGCCCACGAACGAAAATCCGAGGCTTCGGTCGCTTGCATCCAAGGAGGGATTCGGCGTGGCGGGCTGTTCGTTCAGGTTTACCTCCAGCCCCGTAAGCACCGTGCGTGGAGGCCGTTCGGTCTGTTGAAACACATGCAGAGGAAGTCTGGTGATGCCATGCGCGTGTCCGATATATAGCGATTCGCGTGCGATATGCGCTGCCATCACGTTCGAGGAGCGCAGTCCGTCGGCTTCGGTAAGCTGGCGCTGCATGGCGCCCGTTTCTGCATCGAGCACGTACAGCCCGTGCTGACGCGTGCTGGCCAGGGCCAGGCTGTCGCCTACCGTATCCACCTGCCACACGCGCCGGTGACTTAAGAGGCGTTGTACGGTGCCGCTGGTATCGATGCGCACCACCCCACCGTCGTACATGAAGGCCGCCCACACACGTCCGGCGGCATCGGTTGCCATCTGCTGGATGTTGCTGCGTTCGTTGATCTCGAACGGGCTGGCCTCAGTCTGCGCATAGCGTGTCAGCGTGCCCAGCGTGTCGGTGACTTCTGCCGTGGTGGAGATTCGTCTTCGCACGACTGCGGCTCCGTCGCGATGGATGAGTGCTCCGCTGGACCCAAGCGCCACGTCGTGCTGGTACGCGAGCGAGTCGGGCCACGTGACAAGCGCAGTGGGGGAACGGGTGGAATCGGCAGGATAGCGGTAGAGCCCGTCGTCATGCAGAAAATAGCCGGTGCCGGTTGTATCCACTACGCCTTCCACCGCATTATTGGTAGCGCGGACGCGCGTCCACGGGCCGTTGGGCGGCTTGCGGTACCAGGTGCGCGTTTCCGAGGCCAGGGCATGAAGCGTATCGGAAGCGCTGTGCACGCGCTGCCGCCAGCCCACCTGGCCGGCGGGCGTGACGTGCTGCTCGGTGTCGTAGAGTTGAATCAGCCCGCTGCCGTAGGTGCGCGCCCACAGGTCGGTGCCCTGTGGCAGAAAATCCATGACGTTTTGAATCGGGGTCCCGTCGGCCAGTGTGTCTTGGTGGCGCGCATGCGGCGCGCGCAGGTACAGCAGGCCATCGGGCGTGCCTACCCAGAGTCCGCCGTGAACGTCCTCAAAGACCCGCGCCATTAGCAGATCCGGGAGCCCCTGCCGTGCGCCCAGTGTGTCCACCGGAGCCAGCGTGCGTGCATCATAGCGCTCGATACGGCGGCCTCGGGTGGTGTAGACATCGGTGCCGTGTACAGACAGGTACGTAGGGTCGCCCAAGTCGGTAACCAGCGGCTCGTTGGCCATGCGCCGCGTGCTATCCGGATCCGTCCAGTACACGGCTTCGTCATGGAGCGCAAACACGCGCCCGTTCTCGGCAATGCGTAGCGTGTACCAGTACGCCCCCGGCGCGCCCGTGGGACCGCCGTCCACGAAATCGACCGTGCCATCGTTGCGCAGGATGCCGGGTCCGTGTCGGCCATCAACGATCCAGATGGTGCCGTTGGGATGCACGTCTGCGTTGAAAACACCCGCCCCGCTCGTCGTAGACGCCTCCCCGTCAGGCGGCGTCTGGATGTCGTATCCATACGGCTGCCGCGTGGCGTGCTCAGAGTCCGGCGTCCACGTCCACATCGCCGTGCGCGTTAGAAATCGGGTGGTGTCGGGCCCGGGCAGGATGCGTTGGATGAGCTCATCGCCCAGTTCGACGACCTGCTCCACGCTGTCGCTGCGCACACGCACGGCCTCGCCCACCGACGCCGCCACCCATACCGCACTGGAATCGGCCGGCTGAATATCGCTCACGTACACCGTGCCAATCTCGCTGGGCATGGGCACCGCACGAGCCGTCTGTCCATCGAACACCGAAAGGCCCGTTTCGGTGCCGACCCAGAGCAGTTCGTTCTCTGTCTGCGCCAGCGCCGTAACGGCTCGGTCGGGCAGCCCCTCGTAGGCCGTGAACCGATGATAGGGAACGACTTCTTGCGCATAGGTGGTCGATGCGTGCCCGCTCCACAACGCGAACTGAAGTGCTGTACTAATCAGCAGGAGGCGTACGACTATCGGCATGGCAATGGGCACCGCCTCGCTGGTCCCTATGCGTCAACGAACACACGGGGCCGCAAAAACGAGAACGGGTGCGCGGTGGGAGGGGGACGTTGCGCGGATGTTCAGAACCTGTTTCTGATCGTTCAGTCTGGGGATGCAAGTGGCGCTGGTAGGTGGATCAGCCTTGGCTATCCCTAAACCCAGCCAGGTTCTTGAGGAACATTCCGACCACACAATTCGGAATGATAACATTTTTAAACCTATTAATTCATGTCTTCGATTTCAACCCAGTGCCCCCTCCAATGCTGGATCTCAGGAGCTACACCTGCTCCAGGTCGGCGAGATTAGCCCGCAGGCGCTCCAATTCAGCAGTAGCATCGCGCTTTTTCTGGCGCTCGCGCTCTACCACCTCATCGGGCGCTTTGGTGACGAACTGCTCGTTCTGCAGCTTGCCTTCCACGCTCTTTAGGAAGCCCTCTTTCTCGGCAATGGTCGACTTCAGGCGCTCGCGCTCCTTGTCGAGGTCGATCATACCCTTCAGGGGCACGAACACTTCGCTGTCTTCCACCACCACCGATGCGCTGGCCATAGGCTTCTCCAGGTCATGGCCCACCGTCAGATCCGTGACGCGTGCCAGCTGCTCAAAGTAGTCCGGGTACGCCCGCATCGCTGCGGCGCGCTCGGTGGCCGTTTCCGGCAGACTGATGACCGTGCGCACTTCGGTCCCGGCGCCCACGCCGTAATCGCTCTTGATGCTCCGGATGCCCGAAATCAGTTCTTGCAGATGCGCAAAGGTGTCGTGCGTAGCGGCATCGTGCGGCACGTCTTGAGCCTGTGGCCAGTCGGATACGATGCAGGCCTCGCCCTCCTTGCGCGGACGCACCTTCCACCACAGCTCTTCGGTCACGAACGGCATAAAGGGATGCAAAAGCTGCAGTAGCGTTTCGAAGATGGAGGCCGCACGCGCAATGACCTGCTCATCCATCGACTCGCCATAGGGCGGTTTGATGAGCTCCAGGTACCAGTCGCAGTAGTCGCGCCAGAATACGTCGTAGACAATCGAGACGGCCTCGTTGAGGCGGTAGCGGCTGAGCGCATCTTCAATCTCGCCAATGGCCGTGTGCAGGCGGTGGAGCATCCACTGCTCCACCATCTCCAAATCTTCGAAGTCGCGCGGATCGGTGTAGGTGCGCGTGGGGTGCCCCTGCGCATCCGTCTCCATGAACTGCCCGAAGACGTTGTAGGCGTTCCAGATCTTGTTGGCGAAGTTGCGGCCCATCTCGAACTTCGACGGCGCCAGCTTGATGTCCTGGCCCTGTGCGCAGAGCAGCGTGAGGGTGAAGCGCGTCGCATCCGCCCCGTACTGATCGACCATCTCGATGGGGTCGATGCCGTTGCCGAGGCTCTTCGACATCCAGCGGCCCTGCTCGTCTTTCACCATGCCGGTGATGAAGATCTCCGTGAACGGCGGCTGGCCGGTAAAGTGGTAGCCCGCCATCACCATGCGAGCGATCCAGAAGAAAAGGATATCGTAGCCCGACACCAGCACATCAGTCGGGTAGAACGTTTTGAGCGCATCGGTGTCATCGGGCCAGCCCAGCGAGGCAAACGGCGCCAGCCACGAGGAGAACCACGTGTCGAGCACGTCTTCGTCTTGCACCATCTCCTCGTCGGTGTCGGGATGGTCTACGCTCACCACATAGCCACGCTCGGGGTCGGGATTCCCATCGTCGTCGGTGTAGTACCACACCGGAATCTGATGCCCCCACCAGAGCTGCCGCGAGATGCACCAGTCGCGGATGTTCTCCATCCAGCGGAAGTACTCGTTCTCCCAGCGCTTCGGGTGAAAGGTGATCGTGCCGTCGCGCACCGCTTCGATGGCGGGCTCAGCAAGCGGCTCCATCTCCACAAACCACTGCCGCGAGATCAGCGGCTCGATGACTGCGCCCGAGCGGTCGGACACGGGTACGTTGATGGTGTGCTCTTCGACATCGGCAAGTAGCCCGTCGGCGTCAAGGTCGGCCACGATCTTGTCGCGCGCCGCAAAGCGGTCGAGCCCCTCGTACGGCCCGCCGTTGGCGTTGATGGTGCCGTTGGGATTCATCACATTGACGGTGTCGAGATCATGACGCTCGCCGATCTCGAAGTCGTTTTCGTCGTGCGCAGGCGTCACCTTCACCGCGCCGGTCACCGATCCGGAAGAAATCCATGCCAGGTTCGGCCGGGAAGTTGACATCGTCATTGATGGAGGCACCGGCAACAACCGGCCCTCAACGGTGGTGGACCTCACCCAGGACCCGCCCGTGACCCTGCGGGA
>CAZBTM010000003.1:0-4166 GCA_964494425.1 uncultured Rhodothermales bacterium
ACGGGAAAAAAGAAAAAAAGCCACCGTGGCCACAATGCCCACATGCAGGCCGGAAATTGCAATCAGGTGGTTGGTGCCGGTGCGGGTCAACGCCTCCCACTGCGCCGGGGCGATCCCGGAGCGCTCTCCGAGCACCAGGGCTTGGATGAGCGCCGAGCCCTCACCGCCCGCGAGCACTCGATCGATATGATCGCGCAGGCGCTGACGCCAACGGTCGATCTGGTAGGCCCCCCGTCCGGGATCGAGCAAGACCTGCTCGTGCCGGGCGAGGACGTGTCCGGTCGCGCGTATGCCCTCCTGGAACAGCCAGCGCTCGTAGTCGAATCCCCCCGGATTGGCGAAGCCGTGGGGGGGCTTCAGCCGAACGCTGAGCCGCCAGCGCTCGCCGACCCGCAGCGGAGGCGCCTCACGATACCAGGAGAGCCGCACGAGGCCGGTGAAACCGGTGTCCGCGCCCGCCTGCTCGGTCGCTTCGACCCGAAACCGAAAGCGCACCGCGCCATCCGCCAACACCGGCAACGAGACCACGTCCGGGAGGTTGCTCACCGTACGCGCGGCTGGTTCCGGCGTCATGGTCTCGGTCTCGCGATCCTGGAGGTAGATCACCGCAGTGACTCCGATGGCGCCGATGACGATCAGCGAGATCACCGTGCCGATGGCCACGCCGATGTCGTAGTTCTCAATGAAGACGAGCTTCCTTCGAATCTCCGGCTGCTGGGCGAAGTGGTAGATGTCCTTGATGAGATTCTTGCCGAGACAGACGAAGAGCGCTTCGAAGCGATGGCCACGGTCTTGCGCGAAATATCGAACGAGCTACAGCTGATCGTAACTACCTGTCATAAGAGCCGCTACCGCCGCCTGGGTATGCCAATCACTAATCTCAATGAGCTAAAACGTGATGCGTAGCCCCCTCACTTTGTCTGGGACGCAGACGTTATGAGCGGGCCGGCGACTTTTAAAGAGAAAAGTTACCTTGCATCACTTTTCAATCCGTAACAAGACATCTCCACATAAGAGATTTGATTCCTGATAAGGGGGGCTTATGAGGGATTCGCCACGCTGTGCGGGCACGGCTACGTGAGCATCGCCACAAGCTCATCGGGATGGTAAGCCGTGAGCGCGCTTGGAGCGAAGTCCGCTTCGTTTCTCGTCACAACGCACTCGGCTCCGGCCTGGGCGCCCGCTGCGGCCAGGTACAGATCTTCAAAGTCGGCCTCATCGGGAGCACCTAAGGCGGCTCGCAGCGCAGACCGCGTCATCGGCGCAAACGTAAACGTGGCCTCCAGTACGTCAAACAGCGGGCGCGGGTCGACGGCGTGGTGTGCCGTCGCGACATACCAACACGTAGCAATGGACGTGGCAGTTACCAGCCCCGTAATGCGGCCGCGATCCACATGCGAAAGCAGCTGCAGAGCCACGGCGTGACGGGCGCGCTCAGGGACCGCCGCATCGATCACTACATTGGTGTCAAACAGTACGCGCATGCCGGGTCAAAACGTCTATGCGAAGAACGACCGGTACGCCAACGGTCTGGACGCCAACGGTCTGAACGTGCCTTGTTAGCGAGCTTGGGGGCATCACGCAGCTATGGATGCTCTCTTGATCTTCTCTTGCGGATCTTCTCTTGCGGGATCTCTCCCTCCGGCGTCCCCCTTGGTTTAGGCATGCTTTTTCGCGGCATGATCCACCCACTGTCGGGTATCTGCATCCAGGTCAACATCCGGGGCGGGCTGCCCAAGCGTGGCCTGCAGGGCTTGAATCCGAGGTGAGAGATCAACTGTGCGCTTTGATAAAGTATCACGCTCTGATGCATCATCGGGAGGACCGGACGTCATCGCATCGGGGGCATCTCCGGTTGGGGAGCCCTCGGTTGTAAGGTTGGCCTCCTCGGATGCGCCCTCAGATCCGTCCTGAGGTGCGCCCTCGGACTTGTAGTCTGCCAACATCTGAAAGTAGGTCTCCACCATCTGCGAGACAGACGTGCCGCGCTGGGCCGCAATCGCTTTCGCCTCTGCTTTCACGCTGTCTCGGACGCGAAGGGTCAGTTTGCTTTTCATGGATACCTGTAGCGGATTGATGGTCGGTAGACGTATGAACTGTTTACGTGGTGACGTACATGCAGATCCGCACAGAGGACCCCCGTTTCAGTGCTCACAGACTCAGTGCCCACAGAGGAGATCTGCCCCCTGTATCAACCGCACTGTGCCAACCGACTGTCACAAAAGACGAGTGGAAGAAGAGAGATGAACATGATGGCCCCGTTGCGCCGCTCCACACAGCCTCTCCCGCGCAGCAACGCCGTTCCCACGCAGCATAGGTATCACTAGCGTGACAAAACGTAGGCAGATATGTATAACTGCCTACGTTTTGTTTTTTTTCGGTGTCCTGAACAGTTCGAACTGTAAAGAACGACCCCGTGCCGCCCGTGTCGATCTGGCGGAGGCGGTAGCGCAGGCTGTCCGCGGCATACGATAGATCGGTGTCGATGAATCGGTAGGACTGCGGCTGGTCGGTGGTGCCGACGCCCTCAACGGTGGTAAGTGCAACAGTGGAAAGTGATGCTCACTCTGCATCGCTTGGACCGTCCGGGGCACGCTGCACCTCAACCCCGGCGTTGTTCGTCTCGGAGACGGTCTCCCACTGCAGTTCTTCCCACTGCAGTTGCTCCCACTGCAGTTTGATGCCGGGCCCGGTCGCTCCTGCATTGAAGGCTCCTGCGCTGAAGGCCGACAGTTCCACCGGAAGCGCCGTCGCGCCCAAGCGCGCGATACCCAAGCGCCGGAGATACCCAAGCGCGAGATAATTGCACCCGCTCATTGCTTTTTGTACAGCTATGTTCGTATGATGACCGGCGTAGAATCAGGCGGCTGCCGGCCATTCGGCTGCTCTCTGCCATCTGTCTCCCTCTCTTTTATCTCCGGTTCCCTTGTTATGACCCTGCGCTTCTCTACAGCAATCCTATCTGCTCTTTTCGTTATCGTGCTCGCGCTTCCCGTTGATGCAGTGCAGGCGCAAGAATCGCGCGGGTCCACATTGCTCATACAGGGCATCGTGCCGTATCCTGATGTGTACGCGTTGGGCGGGGCGACCGTCGCCGCGGATGGGGGCCTGGGCATGCCGGATGTGAATCCTGCCACGATTGGCGAGGCCGGGTACGTGACCGGGGCTACTGCGCTCAGCACGGGCGAAGCCGGTCCGTTTGGGTCGCCCTGGCTACCGGGCACGTCCGTTACGGAGGAGTTGGCCCTGTACACGCCCATGGTCATGATCCGGCAGAACCGGTGGGCCGGGGCGCTGCACCTGAAGTACTTCGATCTCGGATCGGTGGAGATCCGGGACCCCGACGGGGCATTGACCAACACCCTGAACAGCTACGAGTATCGCCTGGGCGTCTCGGGCGCCTACCGGCTGAATCGCATTGTGCGCATTGGGGCAGGGCTCAACCTCATAAAAAGCCAGCTTGGCGGCGTTATGGGCGATGGGCCCCGCCGCGGCGCGCCCCGTGGCCTCCCCCTTGGCACCGAGTTCGAGGCCACAACGGTTAGCCTCGACCTGGGCGTGCATGCCCGGTGGCAGGTGGATCTGCAGAGCGTTACCCTCACGCCCATGCTCGGGGCCTCATTGGTCGGATTCGGGCCCACCGTGTCGTATTCCGACAGCGAAACCGCCGACGCGCACACCATGCCCTTTCGCCTGGGCGCAGGCGCCCAGTTGGCGTCCGCGGCCACCTGGCGTCCGGGGCGTCCCATCTGGCAGGCGTCCCTATACACCGGTATCCGCAAGGAGCTGAGTGGTGGCGAGTTTAGCCGCAATGCCGATGGGTCGCAGTCGTTCGACCCGTACGGCCCCTTCGCATCGCTCGTAAAGACGTGGGGCGCTGTGGAGCGCGGGCCAAACGGCGGATCTATCTCGGCCACCGAGCAGATCTCTCGGCACCTCGGGCTCTCCGTCACCGGGTTCGGCGTTTTCACCCTCCGCTACGGCCAGCGGTTTGCGCCGTCTCCGCTCACTCCAGAAGGATACCGGGCCTTCGGCGTAGGCATCGACCTTTACTTCGTCGAGGTCGACTATGCCTCTACCCTCAGCGCCGATGACAGTCTGGAGGAGACGACCTACATTCGCATCACCGGACGCATTCCGCTGAATGGAAGCGATGCGCGCAACTT
>CAZBTM010000003.1:4176-16546 GCA_964494425.1 uncultured Rhodothermales bacterium
CCGCCGGAAGTACGTGGCGCTGGCGAGCCTGCTTACGTCGAGTCGGGCCCCGGGTGCAGCCCTCCGCGTTTCTGTGGGGCCTCGATCCCTGATGGCGTGATCCCTGATAACTGCCATTATGAGGCGTTGCATCACCGACTATTTCAACGGTCCTCCCGACGAACTGCGGAGACGTGCCTCGGTGGCACGCCTCCGCGAGAGGTCGTTCAAAACCGGCAATTGCCAGAGCAGGTGATTGCCTGGCTGCTACCGTACCACCGTCACACGCTGGGTTTCGGTGTAGCTGTCGGCCTGCATCCGCAGGAAGTACGTGCCGCTGGCAAAGTCGCTCACGTCCAGCACCTGCTCGGTGCGCCCGCTGGCCGGGCCGTTTGTTACCATCTCCACGCGCCGCCCCAGCATGTCGTACAGGGCAATGTGCACGTCCTGACGGTCGGGCACCGCAAAACGAATGGTGGCTTGCCCACTCGCCGGATTCGGATACGTGGGCAAGAGTTCGGCCTGGGTCACCTGTCGCGCAATCGTGACTGCTTCGCTGAAGGACTCCGTGCCGTCTACATCGATCTGGCGGAGGCGGTAGCGCAGGCGGTCCGCCGCATACGGGAGATCAGTGTCGGTGAAGCGGTAGGATTGCGGCTCATCGGTCGTGCCCGCGCCCTCAACGGTGGTAAGCGAGGTCCACTCAGCATCGCCGGGCCCGACCGGGACGCGCTGCACCTCAAACCCGGCGTTATTGGTTTCGGAGACGGTTTCCCACGTCAGCACTGCGTCCTCGCCATTCAGCGTGGCATCGAAGGCGCTTAGCTCCACCGGGAGCGGATTGGTGTCGCTGGCGAAGATGAACTCGCTGAAGCTTCCGGTTTCAGCCACGATTTCGCCGGTGTCTTCATCATAAAAAAAGTTATTCACGGGCGCAAAACCGCCATTGAAGGGCACCGGACGGCTGTATACGGTGATGTCGTTTGCATCATTGATTCCGCCGAATGCGCTGGCATCAAAGCGGACCTGGGTGGTGTTGGAAAAAGACAATCCGCTTCCAGCTACGACGATTACGCGGTACGTGCTGACGTTGACTTCATTGACACCGCTGACGTTGCGGGGCCCGTCACTGAAGCGTCCGGCGGTAACACGCCCCGAGGAGCCGTTGGTGCCGCTGAAGGTGATCGCTACGTCGGTATTGCCCAAGGTGACGGCGCCGTCGCTGCTTACGTCACTGAACCCGTCACCGACCAGGGTGGTAGGGCAATCCGTAGCTTGCCCAGCGTTGGTGACCGTCCAGTTGTACTCGGCTTCGAGGTGCTCCTGAAACGGCCCGCTGTTGCAGTAAGAGATATCGCTGGCCCCGAAACTGACGTCGGCGTTTAGACCCAGACCTGCCCAACTGGTGATGACCCGGTCGTAGTTGGCTGGGGAGAGGGCTGCATTATCGAACATGCGGCTCATATCTTCCACGTTGGAGACGTCCCACCCGCTGATGTCTTGGTCGAACGACGCGACGATTCCAGGGGCGTTACCAAACATGAAACTCATGTCGGTAACGCTGGAGACGTCCCATGCCCCGATATCCTGGTTGAACGACGTGGCGTTACCGAACATGGCACTCATGCCAGTGACGCTTGAGACGTCCCACTCCCCAATGTCCTGATCGAACGACGGCGAGTCTAAGGAGGATGCCAAAAACATGCGGCTCATATCTTCCACGTTGGAGACATTCCACGCCCCGATGTCTTGGTTGAACAATCTGGCTCTGGTGAACATGCGGCTCATGTCGGTGACGTTGGAGACCTCCCACGCCCCAATGTCTTGGTTGAACGCGGTGGCTTCATAGAACATGGCCTCCATGTCGGTCACACTGGAGACGTCCCACGTGCTAATGTCCTCGTTAAAGGAACCATCCCCGAAGAAATTTCCGGGAGCCGATCCACTCATATCCGTAATCCCGCTGGTACACGTCGTAGCGGCATTTTCCCTGGTAATCTGGTCGCGGGTTCGCTTGGTGTACGTGACTCCGTTTACAGTGCCAGTGTCGCCCACCTCGGCGTTATCGCAGAGCACAGTCACACCGTTTTCGGCCAAACGGAAGTTGTCCTGAGCCTGCGTGGCCGTTGGAAACGTCAGTGCCCCCAGGAGAAGCACGCCCACTACGGCGTAGAAAGTCCAGGTCCTTAACGAGGGAGGGAAGGTAGTTGTAGCGGTTCTGTATGGCATAGCGTAGAGGCGTATGGGGCTGAATAGAAGAAAGAGAGCACATGCGCGCTGGAGCTGTCAATGTGCAGACCGCCTAATTAACACGAAGTGCCGGTTGTGCGTCGGGCATACCAATGAAAGGGCATGCCCACTGAGAGCGATGTGTGCGGTTGTACCGATGCGTGTAGAAGATGCACTATTGGTACGCGCATAGTACAAAATGAACGGTGCGCAAGCAATTCCTTTGACGCCTCCAAGCGAAAGCTCCAGCAGGATGCGCGGTCCCCCTTCAATGCAGAACACATTTGAAGGATACGCCCTGTGCAGCGGCGCATTCAGGCCCCATATCGCCGCAGACATGTGCAAGTGCGCCGGGTCCGGGGAGAGATCAGTACCCAGCTTGCAATACACTTCGGGCATAACGGGCGCAATGGGATCGATAGTCGGAATCGTCGGTGCGGACAGCAGTCACATTTCGTGTTTTCATAGCACAGAAAGGGTCGAGTCGCACAAGTGGCGTTGTGTTGCGATGTACCTACGTGCACGCACAAGAGGGCGGACATTGTGTGTCCACTGCGTGGCCCCTTGCCGGTGTAAGGACATACCCAAGCACACGTACCCTATCGTTTCTCACGTACAATCCCTGCTTCTTCTATGCATCTTACGCTTCTTGGCGACTCGACGCTCGACAATGCCCGGTACACCGATGGCGGCCCGGCGGTCATCGACCATCTTAGTAGCCGCCTGACGGGCAACGACTGCGCCACTCTGCTCGCTGTAGACGGTGCTATTGCAGAGATGGTGCCCACACAGATGGGCGAGCTTCCCTCATCGGCGACGCATCTTCTGCTCAGTGTTGGCGGCAACGACGCGCTCCGAGATGTCTCCTTGCTGTCCCAGCCCGCGACAAGCGTAGAAGAGGGCATTCTCGCTATGGCCGACGCGGTTGCGCGCTTCGAAAAGGCGTACCGAGCTGCTCTTGCTGCTGTGACGGGGGTAGGCCTGCCCACTACAGTCTGCACCATCTACACTGGCGATTTCCACGACGCAGAGGCGCAGCGCGTAATCAACGCTGCCCTTCGGATGTACAACGACGTGATCCTGCAGGCGGCACTCGACCAGGAATGCCCAGTCATTGACTTACGCCGCGTGTGCACCGAGCCCGGCGATTACACCCAGCAGATTGAGCCTACGGTCCAGGGCGGCAGGAAGATTGCCAAGGCCATCTACCAGGCGCACCACCAGCCTCAGACGTCAACCGTCCGGGTTGGTCCGGCCGGTATGCGTCTCTGATTGGCTCTGTCAGGTCGAATGGTAACCAAACGGGTTGCACCAAGACGAACCATGCAACACGCCTAACGGAGCTTCATAGGGCATGGCCTGCCTCTGCTTGACTATATCTTAGCAAGAAGCCATATCGGTATAGCTCCCGATCAGAAGACACTATTTTCTACAGCTACCTGAGTGGAGCTTCCGAAGACCTCAGGATCTCTACAAAACCTAAGCGGCACCAGCTAACTGGTGCCGCTACAGGATGCTTTATGGCAACACACAACTCTCGCGTCTGATCACAGAAGATCAGACACTGCTGAGTGTACTAAGAAATTTACTTGGGTCTCTCTCTTTAGCAATGCAGCGCTGCTTCAGCTTGTCCAAGACCTCTTTGTTGTGTGGGACTACCATGTAACCACTCTTTACCGTTCCCACCGACATTGATTTTCCAGTTGCCACTGAGTGGGCGGTTAAGAGACAGAAACAGCTGTCGACTAAGTCTTGGTCACTCTTTGAGGGAGCAGTATTTTCACCCAAAGCCTTGACCTTCTTAGAGGATGTGACAAATCCTACCTCCTCCAGGTCTTCTCGCAACTTAGAGCAGACATGCTTCCAGTCAGAACGACTGAAGTTGGTGTTTTTGGGGTTGTACTTCGGCAGTCGTCTTCTTTCTGTTTCAGTCGGCAGCGTGTATCCCATAGCAATCTGGTGCAGTGTGGGATACGTCTCTATCAAAGATGTAGGCTTGGAAAGCACCGTTGGATCAGACGCTCCGCCGAACGCGTCGACGAACTTCCAGATGGGTGCATCCTGACTGAAATACGACTTGCTGGTTGAAGACGGCTGGACCCCTCCACGATGTTTTCCAACAATTGAAGAGACAATGTTTTCCACTGGGCGTTGCCCACTGGTATTACTGACCACAATTGGTTGGTCAATTGCGATAATTGTGCGTTCTGGGTTCCAGTCGCTTTGCCACTTTTGGATGAGTAGAATCGCCTCATCCAAGGATGCTGGCTGGGAATCCTCTTTGGTGATATCATTGTCGTCAGCCATTAAAGCAGCTGTAAGGCTTCCGCTATTCTCATTTGACCATGCAGAGTCAAATCCGACAAGAAGCGTGCGTTGTATTTCCTGCATTGTTTTCTGTCTTTTTGAAAGATTTATAAAAGGAGGCTTGGCGGGACCGCATGCAAAACCAACAGGAACTGCCCTTATTCCACAACACATCCTGCAGTAGATCATCTACTACAGAAAGTCCGATGAAACGTCAGAGTTGATACCACACATCCTAACTCAGGACAGCAGTCGAGAACCCCGATACGGGCCCTTTCTCATTTAGTATCGGCCTCTAACGCCTCTACAATCTGTACCAGGGCGTCTTCTGACCATTGCAGCGCTTCATTTCTGCCAAGTTGTTTCCAGTCCCATCGGTCTTCATAGCGTTCGACGAGTCCGTCGGACCAAGGAAGTTCTTCGTTGGCGCTGAGCTGTTTCCAGTTCCAGTGGTCTTCGAA
This sequence comes from uncultured Rhodothermales bacterium, assembly GCA_964494425.1. Classification (GTDB taxonomy): domain Bacteria; phylum Bacteroidota; class Rhodothermia; order Rhodothermales; family Salinibacteraceae; genus Longimonas. Next base: position 9,153 of record CAZBTM010000003.1, read on the forward strand.
ACGAGCAATGAGATCTTCGGACCAGGGCAATGCCTTGTTTATGCTCAAGATCTTCCAATTCCACTGGTCCTTATAAGACTCGATAAGCTCTTCAGACCAAGGCAACGCCTTGTTCGAGCTGAGTCCTATGTATGAAAAAAGCTCTCTCGTTCCCCATTCCCACTGGTCTTCGTATTGCGCGATAAGGTCTTCTGACCAAGGAAGGGCTGCATTACTACTTAGCTGCCCCCAGTCCCATTGATGTTCATGACGGGCAATGAGGTCTTCGGACCACGGCAGGGCTTCATTGAAGCTGAGTTGATGCCACCCCCACTGATCCTCGTATTGCTTGATAAGTTCTTCTGACCAAGGCAGTGTGCTGTGAGCGGAAATCTCAAGCCAGTCCCACCGGTCTTCATATCGTCTGATAAGCCCTTCCGACCAGGGTAGACTTTCGGTTTGGCTTAATGCATCCCAATTCCACTCGCCTTCATAACGCTCGATAAGGTCTTCCGTCCAGTGCAACGCCTCTCCAATTGGTGGCCTCCCAGGGGACGAAGACAAAAAGCGCTGCTGGAGCTGTGTTGACCATGGTACGGAGGTGTTTATGGCAAGCGACCACCAATCCCATTGGTCTTCGAAACGCTCAAGTATCCTTCTCGACCAAGGCAGGGACTCGTTCTCACTGAGGTTCCTCCAGTTCCACTTATCTTCGTAGCGGGTAATGAAGTCTCCCGACCAGGGGAGTCCTTCGTTCTGACTGAATGCATCCCACCTCCACTTATCTTCATAACGAGCGACAAGATCTTCTGACCACGGCAGTTCCTTATTACCGCTAAGTCCCCGATTGCCCCAGTCCCATTTGTTCTCGAAATGAGCTATGAGGTTTTCTGATCACGGGAGTGCCTCGTTTGCACTGAGCTTTTTCCAGTTCCACCGGTCTTCAAAGCGAGCAATGAGGTCCTCCGACCAGGGGAGCGCTTCGTTGGCGCTGAGCTTCTCCCAGTCCCAAGTGTCGCTGTGGCGTTCCAGCACATCTGCTGAAAGCGGATGCTCCGCTGCGAGGGCCTCTACCAGAGTTTCGTCCACCCAGTCTTGAGGATCGGGAGCATGTTGTAGTGTGAGCTTGTGCTGTTTCATACCAACAGTATGTGGTTAGTGAAAATGAATGCCCAAAGAGGGCATGTGACACGGCTTGTTTGTTGCCTTCTCAGCATAGGCTGTGAAGTTGCTACAGCCTATGATTAAGTGGGGGAGGCAGGCCCGATCCCGAACAGCTGTCAGCAGCCTTTATACAGATCTGCGACCCTTAGAGCTACTGTCTTCCCACATAAGCATGCGTGGCTCACCACGATTCGTATCCGTGACTTGACATCGCATCTACTACAGGCCGATTGTCTTCTTTGGAAGCAGTGCGAAGCGGAGTTGAGTTGTACCTGCCAAAGTTTGCGTCAGCTTCGGGATCGGCTCCATATTCAATTAAAACCGAAGTGGCACTGTACCGGAAGTTGCTATCACCCCCTGTGTCTTCAGCCAGTGTATGCAGAGGGGCATTGCCCTCTATATTCTGTATATTGGGGTCAGCCCCTTTCGAAAGCAACATTCGTATCTGATCGCGATCCCTTCCCGACTTTACCACTCTGTGTAGCACGGTATTGCGAGCGCCATCAAGTGCATTGATATCAGCTCCAAGCTCCAAGTATGTTTCAACCATGGATGCATCCATATTCTGGCTGATGAGCGGGTCGCCTTCTTCCCCATTTCGGTAGACAGGCGTCGGGTCGGCCCCAGCCTCCACAAGAAGCTTTGTCAGCTCTGCTCCGTTATCATTGGCCCACGATGAATGCAGAGGCGTTTCATCTCCCATGCTGACCTCTCTGCCATTGGGATCAGCCCCAGCTTCGAGAAATGCAGTAAGGAGCTCCTTAGACATCCTACTCTCTTTCAAGAGGAATACCAAGGGCGGCCCCCACGTACCTGGCATGGGAATATTAGGGTTTGCCCCGGCTTCCAGGAGCTGCTTCACCATGTCAAGTTTAAAATCAGAGACAGCCTGGTGTAGCGCCGTTCGGCCCGCGAAGTGTTCAGGTTGGCAAGAATCAGGGTCAGCGCCAGCTTGAAGTAAGGCCTCCAAGGATTCGCGACTATTGGATTTTACAGCACTGACAAGCGGAGCGCCTGAGCCTGAGATCCCATCGGGATTAGCACCCTTGTCGAGTAGGGCGCTTACCCGGCTGGCGTCTCCATTTTCGACGGCTTCAACCAATGCGCTATCGAGCGAGTCGGCGTCGGGGGAAGCGGACGGTGTCGGTTGATTCGAAGAGGCCTTCTCTTGATGATCTTGTATTAGTTTCGCAGCCTCGTCATTTCCTGCTTCTTGGGCAACTTCCAGTGGCGTTTTGCCGCGTCCTGGCCGATATCGTCCGTCTCCCTTCTTCAGAGAGGCTCCGTGGTCGAGAAGCAGTTTGACGATGTTGGGGCTCCCTGCCTTTGCTGCTCTGTGTAAAACATTTGTTGCAGAATCGATATTTGTGAGCGTGTCTTCACGCGAGAACGTTCGCGTGTAGGGGCTTTTAAATATCGCATCAACGATGGCGCCCACGGTTTCAAGGCTTCTGCTTTCAACGGCAAATGCCAGTGCAGAAGCACGACTTAGATGGCGGGGGAGCCCTGTCGCGTAGGAATTACCAAACAGGCTGTAGGAAAAGCTCGCGTCTGCATCTAATAGCGCCTGGGCAATGCTCGCTTCGTTGCACGAGGCAGCAACCATCAGGCATGTTTTGTTTGCAGCGGTTGCCCCGATGGTCGGATGAGCTCCGTGGTCTAAAAGGAGATCTACAATCTCAGCGTGTCCGAATGCGGTTGCCACAAGCAAAGGAGTTGCACACCGTTGAGGCGTAAGCGCGTTCGGGTTAGTACCCATGTTCAGCAGTTCACGGGTGCGGTCCAGATCGCCTTCTCGGCAAGACTGGAGTAGAACAAGCTCATCGGATGCAGACGATGCTGAATCCGTGTCTACAGGTTCCTCTGTTCCAGCATTTGCATCAGCATCACCCGTTGACTGCCCTTCCGTTTCCTCCTGAATTTGTTCGACTTGCTGATTTAACATGTCCTCAAACGCAGATGCGGCTTTCCCCAACGCTTCGCCAAATGCCCCGCCACTTGAACCGTCTTCTACGTTCTCTTCGCTTGCTTCCGAATCGGCATCGCTGGCCTGGTTTGAAGAGCGCCGGTACGTATCCAGGCGTTCGGCGATATGAAAAAGGTCGCCCACACCCATGTTCTCATTTTCGTATGCCTTCTCTTCCGCAGAGTACAGGGAATCGAAACTCCCTGTTTGACCAGCTCCTGCGTGTAGCAGAAGACGTGCGACAGAAAGATCACCATCGGCGGCCGCGTAGGTTAGCGGTGTGTTTCCATCATCACTGGTCACATTAGGGTTCGCACCTGCATCGAGTAAAACCTTCTGCACGTCGACATGCTGGTACCTGCATGCCAGTAAGAGCGGTGCAATAGGAGGGGCCTCCCCCTGGGGTTCTTCTTGTAATCCAGTATCTGGATCTGTGCCCTCAGAAAGGAGGGTTTTCACTTCGTTGACGTTACCAGCACTGGCAGCACCATGGAGTGGTGTGGGACGGACAAATGCATCTATCACCTGCATGACCACATCCCCAGACCACTGTATCGATCCGTTTTTCAGGAGAAGATGCGCCCAGTACCAGCGGTCTTCAAAGCGCGCAATGAAGTCTTCTGACCAGGGGAGCGCCTCGTTCGTACTTAGGCAGTGCCTACCCCATCTCCAGCGGTCTTCAAAACGCGCAATGAGATCTTCCGACCAAGGAAGAGCCTGGTTCTTACTAAGTCTGCCCCAGTCCCACCGGTCCTCGTAACGGGCAAGTAGGTCTTCTGACCAGGGTAGCGCTTCATTCGCGCTCAGCTTTTCCCAATCCCATTGATCTTCGAAGCGAACGAAGAGATCCTCCGAACAGGAAAGACCTTCATTCGCGCTCAGCTTTCTCCAGTCCCAGCGGTCTTCAAAACGCGCAATGAGCTCCTCTGACCAGGAGAGCCCTTCGTTCTCGCTGAGTCCCCACTGGTCCCATTTCCACCGATCTTTGTAACGAGCGATAAAGTCCTCTGACCAAGGCAGAGCCTCGTTCTCGCTAAGGCCAAGATCTTCCCATTTCCATCGGTCTTCGAAGCGAGCGATAAGGTCTTCGGACCAAGGAAGAGTTTCGCTTTTGCTGATCAAATTCCAGTGCCACTGATCCTCAAAACGAGCAAGGAGGTCTCCGGACCAAGGGATACCCTTATTCTGGCTAAGCGCCTTCCAATTCCAACGGTCCTCATAGCGAGCGATGAGGTCTTCCGACCAGGGAAGAGCTTTGTTCTTGTTAAGCGCATTAAATCCCCAGTCCCATCGGTCTTCGTAACGGCCAAGGAGATCTTCCGACCAAGGAAGGGCCTGATTCTTACTAAGGCTGCCCCAGCCCCATTGGTCTTCGTAGCGGGCGATGAGGTCTTCCGACCAGGGGAGCGCCCTGTTACGGCTGAGCGTCTTCCACTTCCACCGGTCTTCGTAGCGAGTGATGAGAGCTTCCGACCAAGGAAGAGCCTGGTTCTTACTGAGGCTGCCCCATTCCCACCGGTCCTCGTAACGGATAAGTAGGTCTTCTGACCAAGGGAGCGCTTCGTTTGCGCTCAGCTTTCTCCAGTCCCACTGACCTTCGAAGCTTGCAATGAGATCTTGCGACCAGGAAAGATCTTCGTTCTCGCTGAGTTTTTCCCAATCCCAGACATGCTCATAACGCTCCAACACATCTTTTGACAGCGGATGCTCCGTTGCTATGTGCTCTATGATGCTTTCATCTGCCCATGATTGAGGTGCTGGAACGTGATCGGGCGTAATCGTATGCTCGTTCATATCGACTGTATGTGATTAGCGAAAGTGAGTAACGGAGAAGACGCGTTACATGCTTCACCTGGTGATAAGTGTAAGAACAAGCCAATCAGCCCGGTGAAGCCCTGGGGTGTATTGCCTGAAATGTAGAGGTTACCGTTTCTTTTTATTCCAATGCAATCCAAGCAGTGAGTAATATTGTAGTTCCATACACAAGAAACAATAGGCTATTCTCTACCGGACAAGTTTCGTCCACCCTCAGGGTTGCATTTCCTAAATACAGAGCCAGTCTCCACCAGAGCTACAGGGCGAACGCATGTGATTACCACAAAAGAGAAAGGAGGACTTGAATTCAGATCGGCTAAGTGCTGTTTGTTTTCGCATTTCTTGCTTTGACTGATGAAGCTGCTTACCAGTTGCTTTTCTGATCTGGCTGCACTCTCAGCGAGCCCACTCCATCCTAATTGGCGGCTGACACCTGTCTCAGAACCGGTCGGTTTTGAAACCACCGCCCGCCTTCACTCCGTCACCCACATAACCCCCATATAATAGGTGTATCCCACACCCACTCCCCACCCTGCCGTCTCAAAAGACGTATCAAAACAAATCGTCTCGACTGCCGTTGCACCCGGTAGGTATTGATACATCCCGCGCTTCCAGCGAGCATTATTCCAAAATAGCTGCTGCTTTAATAGCAGTTGCTCAAAAAGCTCTCGCTCCCAGATAGCCCTCGCTTGTTTAATAGCAGTTGCTTCCCATGCACATTGGCTACGCCCGCGTCTCCACCGGCGAACAGAACCTCGACCTGCAGACCGACGCCCTCAAGTCCGAAGGCTGCGAGCGCGTCTTCACCGACCGGCTCAGTGGCGCGACCGCCGAGCGGCCCGGCCTGCAGCAAGCGATGGACTTTGTCCGCGAGGGCGACGTGCTCGTCGTCTGGCGCCTCGATCGCTTTGGGCGCTCTTTGAAAGACTTAATCGCCAAGGTCGAAACCCTCAAAGAGAAGGGCGTCCAGTTCAAGAGCCTCAAAGAGAACCTCGACACCACCTCCAGTGCCGGGCGGCTGCAGTTTCATATCTTCGGGGCGCTGGCGGAGTTTGAGCGCGACTTGAACCGCGAACGGACGATGGCCGGGCTCCGCGCCGCCCGAGCCCGCGGGCGGACTGGGGGGCGGCCGCGGGCCTTGTCGGAGGAGGACCTCCCGGAACTGCAAGCCCTGATGCGCGATCCGGACGTGCCGGTGCGGCGCATCTGCGAGCGGTTTGAGATCTCCAAGGCGACGCTCTACCGCTACGTTGGGCCCAATGGTGAGCGGCGGTATGACGGGGATGCACATTAAAGCGGGTAAACTCCACACCGCCTTGCAGATGGAAAGCTCAAACAGTTGAGTTGTCAAGACAGACAACTCTTTTCGCTCCAACTTCTCTTCGCAGCTGACCTACTCCATGTCTCAAACGCATCACCGCGCTGGATATCAACTACAGGTTATACAGAGCTACCTCAGGGGGCTAACATCACCTGTTGTTCACTGGGAAGACGTGCTCCATCGTGCATGTGCCTTCACTGTCCAATGGAGGCATAGGCCAGAACCAGATGAAGGTGCAGATCCTATCTTGGCAGTCGCACGCAACATTGTCACACGTGGGGCGCCTACGCTTCCATCGTGTTACGTGGAAGCAACTCTTGCTGACGCACTTGGCATGACTACTTTCGACGACTCGGAGAATGCGAGAAAAGCCGGTCACTACCGGTACGTGGCAGCAGAGAACGCGAGTTTGCTCTCAGACCACGGCCCTTCGCAATCGCTTCTCGCGCAAGCATTTGCCCTTGCGGACCCCCGCCTTCAGGGTACTCACCTAAATGATACGTACACAACGTGGGAGAAGCACGACAGCAATTCCGAAAGACGTTTCCACTTGGATGTAGCTTCCCAAGTTGGGTGTGATGGACTGGCGCAGCACTTGGAACCGCAAACACCAATGGCGTCTGTGCTTCGTCAAACTCAGAGAGAACGCGATAAATTAGAGCGTTCGCTTCAGAAAGTCTCAGACCACTTCAAGGAGCCGCTCGCGACAGACTTCTATGGGCAGCGCGTTGACTTTACGCTGTCGCTGCCTGAATTGTCAGAGGCCGCTGCTGACAATCCGAGCCGATGGGTTATTGAGGTCGACGGGTCGCAACATCAAGATAGCCCGCAGCAAGCGCTTGATAAACGACGTGATCGGGCATGTAGGAAACGCGGATGGGAAGTATGCCGCATCCCCACGTCGAATGTGCAAGGGGCGCTGTCTGTGAGCCAGCGCGAGGCAATCCAGACGATGGCAGAGCACCCCTGGATGCAGCGTGTCGACCAGAACATGAAGTCGCCTCTCTATGAGACAGAAGACGGGCGTAAGGCACTACAAGCGGCTCTCGTACCGCTTGCCGTTGCACGTATCCAACACGTGCTGATTGACCTGATGCGTAGCGGAGACCTTGACCTCCGTGCCCCAGAGTGGTCAATTGCAATCATTGA
>CAZBTM010000003.1:16567-32192 GCA_964494425.1 uncultured Rhodothermales bacterium
GCGCACGCTGCAAGAAGGAACGCAGCTAAGTGATGAGGAGCGGATGCCAGAGGTGCAACTACGCATCTACGGCACAACCGCCTTTGAAGACTGCGCACTGAGAGAGGCAAAAACGATCAATTTGACAACAGGAGGTGCGTCTGAATCTTCTCCTGAAGCATTCAGGGCCGATGTGCTGCTGGATGTGTCGGTATTACAGCATACGGGGTGGTCGTACCCCAACATACAAATTCCCAACAAGGTGACCGCCCAACAGACGGCAGAGATCCGTTCAGCCCACAGTGATCGCCCGCCTCACCCTATTGCGACTGCGCCCCCGATCACGTACAACTTGTCTTCTAACGAAAACGAAGAGGTGATCACGGGGAGTGCTGGGGAAGAGGACGACGAATCGGAACCTGCTGAGGCAGTACGTCCTGCGATAGTGAAGAACTCTGTATTCGTAAACAGAAACAGACCCACTGGTACTAATACTGACGCAGAAGCTCTCGTAGGTGCTCTCGCGAGTGGTGAGGTGCAGTTTAGTGTGGAGGAGACCTATAAATCCAATCAAGGTGGACGAACGGAAGACGGAGGCCGCACGGAGCAGGCCAACCACAAACTGAAGCAGCAGGGTACAGCCGCTCTGGAGCGCCTGCTGCAGGACATATTTCGTAAGGCGTCGTTTCGTGAAGGGCAGGTTGAAATCCTGTGCCGAACCCTCCAGCGGGAAAGCACAATCGCGCTGTTGCCTACCGGAGCAGGTAAGTCACTGACCTACCAGATGGCCGCTCTGTTGCAGCCGGGCGTTACGCTGGTTGTTGATCCAATCAAGTCGCTGATGCGAGATCAGGCGCTCAACCTTCAGGATGAGGGGATCGATGCGGTAACGTACATCAACTCAGGACTCTCAACGCGGGAGCGATATCGGCGTTTGGAAGCGATGGAGCAGGGTGCGTACCTCATTCTGTTTGTGTCGCCAGAACGTCTCATGATTCCATCTTTCCGGGATCGCCTATCCACCATGAAAGGAAAAGGCATCGGGTTTACCCATTGCACGATTGATGAGGCGCATTGCGTCTCGGAGTGGGGGCATGACTTCCGTGCGACATATCTGCGCTTGGGTGCTAACGCCCGCCGACTGCTCCACACAGGTGACGAAAGCGAGATTCCCCTTCTTGCACTCACGGGGACCGCGTCGTTTGACGTGCTTGAAGATGTGCGGCGTGAGTTAGCGCTCGACGAGTTAGGGAACGAAGGAACGATTACACCGAAAACGTTCCGTCGAGACGAGCTCAACTTCCGCGTCCACAAGGTTGAGGTGCCGAATCAAGAAAAGCATTCACGAAAGCAAGACTCATCTGACTCGAGGGGAGCCAACTCATTCGAAATAAAGGCCAGCGTTGGTAAGGCCAAGCACGATGCCCTAACCGAAGTCTTGGACAAGCTTCCAGATCTTTTTGGTGATTCGGAGCCGCAATCTTTCTACAGCACCCAGGGGGAGGACTCAAACGGAGGTATCATTTTTACACCGCATCGCAGTTGGGTCTTTGGGGCCTCCGACGTCGAGAAGCACCTGCGACATGAGTACCCGCCGCTAAATGGCCGGACCGACTACTATCACGGCACCGATAGTGTTAACAGTAATCTGGAAGATCAATTTGAGGAAGCCCAGGACGCGTTCAAGAGCAACGACATAACGGTTCTGGCAGCTACTAAGGCTTTCGGAATGGGCATTGACAAGTCCAATGTCCGGTTTACCATCCACCTCAACATGCCGCAATCTATCGAATCGTTCTACCAGGAAGCTGGTCGTGCAGGACGAGACCGGGATGACGCGTACTGCATCGTGCTGTATTGTCCCGACTCGCTTGCGTACGACCCTGAGACAGATGAGGCTGTTTCAATCGATAAAGACCTCATGCTGTCGTTCCACCGCAATTCCTTTCGGGGGCAAGATCACGAAATGCGGATGCTGGACGACGTTCTTACAGATCAACTTCAGATTGAAGAAGACACTGTACATCCTTCTGTTGAGGATAAGCTGGACAACATGACTGCCGGAAGCAGTTCCACCCTGTACATCAGTTTTCAAAACCATCGTGTGAGGCACCTATCCGATTACCTGGGCAAGCAGATAGATGGGAAATGGGGAGTCGGAATTGTAAATGAGGCACGTCGCTTTACGCATACCTACGATGCCTTCGTTGACAATCTCATTGACGAGGTTGAGAAGCGAAACTGGACCGCACGCTATTCAGGGCTGGCGCGTCAACTTGACGAGCAGATACGTACAGACGAAACCGCCAGGTTCTTTTTCGAGACCATTCGCGAGCAGGAAGACACGTTCCGCGTAGTGCATCGCCTCTCGCTTATCGGCGCGGTGCAAGATTTCTGGTTTCACTATGGGGAAGAACTGGTCGAAGTCCGTCTGCGAAAGCGTAGAGAAGATGAGTATATTGATCACCTCTGCAGTTATCTTGCTCGCTATATGGCGCCTGCGGACGTCCAGCAGGCAGAAGAAGACATCCGAAACAGCAATCAACCGACAGCAATCCGTAGATGTGCAGAGCGTTTAGTCGCGTTTGTGTATGGTCGCATCAAACGTAAAAGGCGTATGGCCATCGACAACATGGAACGGGCCATCGAAGATGGAGCACCAGCGGACGACCCGTTCGGATGGATCGAAGGCAGCACAGACCGCGACACAGAAGACGATGCAAAGCAGTCCGGTCAGGAACCAGATGCTGATAACGAAGAGGAGGAAGCGACCCCAGCAGAGCGCTTTGAAGAAGGAGTCTATACGTTCTTTGATTCGAAATTCCTCACTGGCATGCGCGAGCACCTTCGCGAGAGCTACAATACAGATCTTCTGTGGAGATACATCGATGAGACGGCGGGCGCGGAAGTAGAGCTCCGCCATCTTCGTGGAGCCTGCGACCGCCTTCTGGAAGACAACCCCGACCACGCAGTTTTCCTCCTTCTGCGCGCATACGCTGAGGTTCTCCTTCCGGATGGACGCATCGAACGTGCACAGAACGACGTACGGGCAGCCTCCAACCAGTTCGCACAGGTCGACAAAGAGGAGGAGCTTACTGACGTCACGGAGCGCTTTCTCAGGGCTGTGCGGAGTCAGCATCCATCTGCAGAAGAACACCTTGCTACGATTATTCTCCCGCTGCATCACTCTTGGATGCAATCATTCTTGCGAGAAGGACAGCTTGGGGCGTTTGCGGCCGGTGGATTCAAAGCATAGCAGCAATGGGAGGTCGTGGCGGTTTTCATACGACGGCTTCCACTGGTTCCATTATGGGTTAGCCAATCTTCTTACCACCCTCAATAACACGATCCTCTTTTTCTATGGCCTCTGTCGATGAAATTCACTCCAACCTTGGTGCCCTTCAGCAACAACTTGATGAACTCACACGACTAAAGTCGATCATCGATCGCCTTGGTGATACACAAGATGCAGCACATAAGGCCGTACGTGCAGCTGAAGACGTTACAGGGAGCAGCCAAGCAGTCGTCCAAACCTTTGAGCAGTCGGCCAAGCAGATCGAGGAATCGGAAATCCTTCAGCATATCGGTCAAATTGAGGTGCTGATTGAGGACTTTCACGCGGTAAGGGAAGAACTGCAGTCGCAGGTCGATGCTATTCCTGAGCGGATCGCTACCCCTCTTCAAGCACAGAAAGACGAGCTTACGGAGGCAACAGAGCGTGCCTCCCGGCTCCAGATCGATGCGGCCAAAGAAGCAATCGGTAACCACCAGAAACACGTCACCGATCAGATCAAGACTGTTCGGGATGCGCTCGTGGCCCAAGTAGAAGAAATCAAGACTGAGACGGAGACGCTGGTGCGACTCCTAAACGAGGCACAGCTTTCTTCGCGGCTGCAGGGGCTTCAGAGTGCGGTGTCAAACGTCAACCAGGCCGTGCAAAACACCCTGTCACGTTTAGATGCGGTAGAGCAGCGACTGTCCAGCTCGGTGGACGAGCAGCGCCGTGTGCAAGAGCGCAGTAAGCAAGAAATTGATCGCCAAATGGAAGCGATTCAGGACAGCCTGCGCGATCTCCAATCGGATAACCAGACGCTTCGCCTTCTCCTCATCGGAATCCTTGTCTTGGGCTTCCTGATGACAGGTACAGTTGCTCTATATGGTCTTCTCTGACTTCTCTCGAGTGAAGGGGGCATTTTCCCAAACGACCCCCTCAGGGCAGATGAGGTAGCCTGATGCACCGATCACGAATCGACTGATCCATGAACCGACGGTAGGTCCTATGTCTGTTCTCACGCGTCTTCTCACAGGGCTTCGCAGCACTTTCACCTATGCCCTGCTCTTCTTTGGCCTCTCGGCGCTGGCCATTCTTGCCACCACCGCCTCGCTTCCGCCGCCAGACGAGGTATTCTCCGAGCCCGGCGATGTAACCTACCAGGACAACTGGCCGGCATCAAAGGATCGCCACATGCAGGAGGGCGACCTCTGGTATGCCGTTGAGCAGTGGTATGCCGAGGTGTCCACCGACGAGAATCACTGGACCCATACCCTGCTCGGCCCCGAATTGGAGGGCAACAGGACCCTCGACCGTTGGCGCTCGCAGGTGTCCTGGCTGGACGCGTTTCACCAGCGAGAGATGTTCATCTGGTGCCTTCTGGTGCCGCTGCTGACGTTCCTTGTGCTGGGGGCGGGCCTGTCGGCGCACCGCTCGGCATCCCGGCTCGAAACCGCCCTTGGCTTGCTCGCCTTGCTCGGAACGACCGCCTACGTGTGGATTCGTCCCAGCGAGGCGGTCTACGTTACGATGTGGGATGCCTCAATCTACTGGACGAACTGGGCTGGGTGGACCTACTACGACTTCACGGTTCGCTTTTTTGTGTACGCCCCGCTCATTGCCATGGGCATGGGCCTTCTCCTGCTGCTCGCCCGGGGCGGGCACAACGCCCGCCGTTGGGCGGCGCCAACCACTCGTCCGGAGGCGTCCGCGACGAGCGCCGCGACCACGGATAATTCCGATACGTCGGACGTGTAGCCTGTGCAAGTGTAGTATAACAGACTCGGATGGCTCCCTCCGCTCTCCTCACATGCGTCGCGCCCGCCCTGTGCTCGTCCACTGACGGCTTCCGTCTCCTATGCGCTTTGTTCTCTGGACCGCCACGATCTGGGCCCTGATGTTTGTAGGCGTGATCGCCATGGACGTCAGTCATACCGTCGCGACCGGTGCGCCGGCCTCGGCGGCGGTCACGCAGCACATCAACTTCACACCCGATGGAGACGGACTGCTCGGGGGAATGGAGCGCCTTTCACGCGCCATGGACCGGAGGGGCGACGTGGCGTTGGGCCGCTACGTGGGTATTTTTGAAATGGCGCTCTACGGCGTCCTCACCCCGCTGTTGATCGCGGCGCCCCTCGCATGGGAGGCACACCGACGGCGGTGGCCGCGAAGGGGGAGCATGGTTCTACTCGGCTTGGCCGGACTGGTCATCGGCGCCTGGGTGGCATGGAAGTATCCGGATCCGGCGGCGGTGTACTACGCACTGGTGAACGCGGCGCTGCAGGCCTCCCAGGCAATTGGCGTCTCCTACTACACCGGGTGCCTTATCTACTTTGTGATTCTGCCCATGGTGTTTGCAGTGGGGTATGGCGGCTATCGGGCCGCCATTGCACAGATGTCGTCTTCATGACAGGCGCTTCGCCGTGCCCTTCGCTCCTTGTCGCTCCTTGACACTTTTCTGCGATACTTTTCTGCACATATCACCGTCTTAGACCATCTTAACTCTTATGCCGACGCTTTCGTCTCGCGCTCGCTGGCTGCTCGGTCTCACGGGCGGCCTCGTGCTCATCGCTCTTGTGTTGATCCAGACGGTCCCCTTCATCGGCATGGCCTGGGGATCGCTGACCGGCGGGCCCGGCCTCGGGCTCGTCCGTGACCTGCGCGGTGAGTTGCTTCAGCAGGAGGCGTTTCGGCAGACCCTCCGCCAGCACGAACAGGAGGCGGTCCGTCGCTACCAGGCGTCCGGACGCACGGCCTACCAGCGGCGCCACCTGGTGCGCATCAATCTGACGCCGCTGGGCCTGCCAGGCTTCCACGACATCTTCGCCGTGCGCGTCCGCACCGACCTGGTTGAAGGCGCGCCCAAGACCGCCTTTCTGGCCCGCCCAGGCGTAGCATTCAGCGAAGACGACGCGCCGTTCTTCACCCGGCAGTGCGAGGGGGCGTTCTGCGAACGAGTGCTTCGCGTGCTGATTGGCACAGGGCGGGGCCTGATGGAATGGGGCGTCTTGACCCCGTATCGCCTGAACATCACCGAGTCGGATGCGACTTCCACGGTATCGATTGGCCCGGACCCAATCGCAACGGCGACCTGGGCCGAGCAGACCCGAAAGCGGCACCGGCAAGGCAAAGGCCGCAGCGTAGCTAACCTACAGCCGTAACCAAGAGGCTCCAATAGGCTCGCTCCACCCATGATACCATGTGGCAGACGTGACACCATTCCGTCGTCGGGGCCCGCAGAACGAACGCGTGCGATCTTCCCATGCAGAACGCGGCGCACTATCCGTAATCAGCCGAGCACCGAACGGGGCATCTGACGCATCGCCTCAAGACGTGCTCTGACTGGTCCATCCAGGCCACAGAGCTTCAGGCCAAGTAGCTTCCGACGTGCTATGCGCACATTCCGCACTGCCGTGTTACACCCTCACGCTTGTCAGCGGAAGTGCGCTGGCGGTCCTCCTCATTGCGCTGCTCGCCGACCTTGCGCCCGACGGAACGTATGCCAATCCTGCCATCATAGAGGCCCCGCTTCAACACCGCACGCGGCCGCTAACGTGGCTCACTCTTGTGGCCCTGGCCGCCGACGTGGTCACCCGGGTAGCCGCACAAACGATCGGAGTCGTACATTTTGACCTGCTATTCTATGGACTCATTGTGCCAGGCGGCTCTGCAATGGGCATGGGTGGGCTCTGCTACACAGCTATCCTCGGCGAGCGCTTCTACACGCTCGGTTCCCAACGTATGTATGACCGCTATACCGAAGCGCTGGGGATTGTCAGTAACGCGTTGCACGTGCCTTACTATGACCTCAACGCCCTGTGTTTTGTAGTTATCCCCGGAGCGATCGCGGTAGTGCTCAGCGCGCAGAGCCTCTATGGCCTATTCTCTACGGATGCCACCGATGATGCTACCGGTGAAGCCTGCGGCAAGCAAGCCACGTAGCACATAACCAGTTACGTAGCCTTACATCATCCCCAAACGCCTTTTTGTAGCTCATTCTGTAGACTATCCTGCCATGGATTATATCTGGACGCTGGACGGTCTCCTCTATAATGGACCGGCCGTTCTGGTCTTAGCTTGGCTTCTCGTTCGGCGCCCCGTCGCAGGGCTGCTCTTGGCCGGGCTGGTCTATGAACGGGTTGTGCTACAGACAGGCTTCTTCTCTGGGCATGCAGCCGTCGGTATGGCGGCACTACTTGCCCTTCCAGGCTGGGAGCGCGTGGCCGGCGCATGTCTGGTTGGCTTCACGGCCTGGTACTACTTCGGCCTCTGGAATGAGCCCACCACGTTTTACTGCGGCCTTGCATTGGGCGGAGTCATAAGCCTCTTTGCCCTACTCGTTCAACAGCTCTGGTGCTACGTACGCGAGGACCAGCCCTCCTGAACCCTGCATTAAAACGCAGCAATGAGGTTATCTGAAAACTTACTTATTTGCACAGAAAGAGCGTATTTCCTGAATCTCCATCATTGACAGAAGGGCTTCAAAACAGTGTCCGAACGGATGGTGTACTTGTGCGAATGAAGACTGTGGCGCGTGCTGCTCACACAAAGAGATGGTTCAGAGAAGAAACCGACTCCATGAAGTAGGTCAATACGTTCCATCTGGGCTGAAACGAGACATCGAGGAGAAAGTCGGTCACTTAGAGCGCGCTCAGCACTTTTGCTACAAGTGCGGGAAGGAGATGAAGGAGACAACTCACGAGCATTTCCGCTGTCCAGATGGCCACGTTGAGTATGATCTTAGAGACGCCGATTTCATCAGGCCGCATCGCGGCTTCATGAACAGATAAAATTATACGTGGACGTCTTCATTGCTCTCTGTACCGGCTATCGCTGCACAGACGGTCGATTACTACACCACTCGGGACCAGCAGCTTTATCAGCCCAGATTACGAGATAAGGAAGATAGAAGGCGGTCGGCTGGCCCAGATTCAGGCACCCGCCCCATTCATCAAAATCTATGCGCCTGCCCTGGGAGAAACGGGCGGAAGGTGGAGGCTACACGCTCCCTAAAATTACATGCCATACTTCAGCGAGGTCATGTAAATCATCAAGTGTGGCATGTCTGGCGCTGCCGGGGTCTCCGTGAATGTCTTCCAGTTCATTACGCAACTCGCGAAGCGAAGACCCATCTCGGGCATGCAATCGATCTGCTAAGTTAGAGCGTTCAGCTCGGTGCAAAAGCCACTGGGTACGTGGAAGCGCTACTTTTCTATCAGGCCACGTAGGGTGCCCATTGTTTGTTGGACGAATACGCTGGTCAAGGTCATCGCTGGCAATTATTGGCTTGGCACTGGTCACCTCTCCATTGTCAATGCGCCAATAATCTTGTGTATCGCCGATTTGTGGGTCATAAAAGCGGTACGTTTGGACACCACTTGTTTCGTGTAGTTGCTCCCACGCTCTGTAGGTAGGGCCATTGAAGCACAGGGCGTTCACATCATTCACGACACCCCACAACGCCAGAAAGGCACGATCCATCGGATGAAAAGCGAATGCTTCGGCCTCGTGAGATGAGGAACGAGTCACAAGGTGCCCAAACGCTCGGCGCATTCGGCTTTCGATGGAGGTGAGGTAGTTGCGAACCCGTTGTTCGTCTTTGTCTTGAACCAACGGTACGAACTTGAAAACTGCAGACTGATTATCACGAATAGACTGCACCTGCTCAATAAGGTCCCATAGTGGCTTGGCGTCTTCGTAGCGTTCCACTACCTCACATAGTGTCTGCAGCAGCGCAGCCGCGTTCTGAACCGTGTAGACGGGGTCTGTTCCGTATTCAGGGCTCTCTTTGACCCAATACCCGTCGGCGCCTGCTTCACGGAGTTCTTGAACGGTCCATGCCTTGTTCGAAGCAGTAAAAGCAATGACGGGAAGCGAAGGGTTCTTCCGTTTTATAGCATGGACCAAGCGAGTCCCCGACAGTTTGTCCGCACGTCGTGAGGTGAGTTCTTTATCTGCCTCAATCAGTCGAAGGTCCACACATGCAATGTCCCAGCCACGCTGTGTAATGTCGCCGGCGAGAGCATCCAGGTCGTGAAAGTCATCGGCACTATGAGGGGCTTCGACAGAGCCTGCATCCGGTGTGTCCGCGAACACTCCTTCAAGGGCAGGCTGCCAACCATTAGAGGCATTATCATCTACGAGTCCAATACGAAGCGGCTGTGAGCGAGGCCGTAGCATATCGACCCACGACTGCTGCTGCTCTTTTACCTCCGCCTGCCAGTCTTCGTCTGCTGATGAACTGGCCTGTTTGCGAAGGTGGGCAAGGCCGAATAGATACTGGTAGTATCGGCGCTCCGTAAGTTCAAGGAATTTTGTGCTTGCCCATGCTGGGGGCGACATCTCCGCATTCATCAAGGAACGCATTCCATTCCATAGTTGAACAGGGCCCCATGCGTTGGCTAAGTCATGGCGTCCTGTGAGCCCCTGTGGACGGCGAATAGGGTGCGTTTCTAAAACATACAACAGGTCTTCCTCTGAAAGGGGGGCGTGTGTGGCATCAAGAAAATCTAGTATGTCGTGCTCGTCATTGAACAGAAGGGTCCCTTTTGAGGCCAAGAGTCCGTAATCTGGATTTTGTCGCATCCAGCTTTTGAACGAACCATGGATATGCACAGCAAGAGGATACCGGCTGTGCGCCTCCTCTGTGTCCAGTCGGAGACGAAGCGCCGCATCTAATCCATCGCCCTCGTTAGAATACGTCGCATTCAAGACAATGATGTGGGGCTCAGAGAGCGACTCGCATGCTGCTTGCAAGGCTTCGAACAACCCGTCTCCATCGGGCTGTTCAAACCTGCGGTCGCACCAGTCAGGAGAGCGTTCTCCTGGTCGTACGAACGTAGCCACAGGGAGTGAAGCTGTTGCTGAGGACGTATCGGTGGAAGTAGACGATGCTTTTGGAGACCGGGCAGCTTCAAACGCCTCACGGCTAAAGACCTTTGCACATTCCTGAAGAGAGTCGCCGTTAGCAAAGGCACGTACGAAAGCGCCGAACCGATCGGCATATAGACCGCGCGGTAGCGTATACACCCCTCGATGTTCTAAAACACGATCGTCGCTTCCTGAGAATTCGAATCTACAGGAGAAAACGTTTTCGTAGAGCGCGTCCTCACTCCATTCCAACGCCAAGCCATTGTCTCTCTGGTGGGCATGGACGAATGCTGTTGCATACGTAGACGCATCAGGATTGTCTATCTCATTGAGTGTAGCGCACGTCTCTACAAGATGAGCATAGTCATCAGGAATAGCGGGAAACTTGCGTCTGCTATCGACAATGAGGATCCTGGTATCTGACATGGCCTGCTATTTAGCTACTGAGGAAAGGTGAGACGATGCATGACACCGAGCTGATGGTTAGGTGCCTCGCTACGCGTATTGCGCATGACGTCAAACTCGTAGACTGAACCATCAGATGAACCATCAGAAAACGGCGCAATGATCGTCCAATGGGCATATCCACGTAAGCCGGCACCGCTGTTCTGCTGGTAGAGGGCCCTACGCGTATCTCCACGAAAGAGAGAAGTGAGGTTAGGAGCATCATCGATGGAGCTATCGTCGTCCCAAATCCTGACCACAACGTCGTTCGAATCAGCAACGTCTATCTGGTCGACTGACAGGCGGACGGTATCAGACTTTGTGTGCTCTGCCATCGAGGAAAGTATTGTTTTGATGGCGGAAAGAACTACTGGTGTATAGGTTCGAAAATATCTATCGCGCCCTTGGTGGACGATCGAGACATCGAACTCACTCTCCAAGCGCTCTACGTGTGGGCAGAGCTGGTCCCAAAGTCCCTGACCGGGTTTGCTGGGGCGAAAGCGTACGGCTTTCTTGTAATCCTGAAGATCCTTTTTAAGGTTTGTCTCGTCGCCATATGGAGGCCACGGGTAGCGATTGGGGTTCTTTTCAAGCCATGCGCCACATTTGTTTAAGATACGGTTCGTGTGGTTTTCGAGTTGATTGGGAAGTGTGGCATCCGCCGCCTCGCAACATGCTCCCATGATCCTTTGCGGGGGCGCTGAGCCTTCGTCTGGTGAATGAAGCAACCCGCGAAACGCAATATCGTCATCAAAACTCTGGAAGAAGCGGCTTGTCTCACGCGGATCTGTGTCGAGTTGAGAAGCGATACGACGCACTTCCTCCGAGGTATCAGGCTCCATTCCATTGGTACGTTGGAGAAGCCACCCAATCTCCAAGGCATCGTCTTTCCAAGTTGCAAGGTGTTCGCGAAACTCCGACTGAGAGAGCTTACCCTTTTCAAACCGAGCCTTCCACCGCATGAACTGGTGATAATGCTGGACCTGACTTTCGCGACGTGCAGCCTCATCATCGGCCGGATCCATATACCGATGCTTGCGGAAGTAATCAGCTCCTTTTGCTTTCTCCGCTGCATACTTCGCATAACGTCCTGTTAACTCGTGGAGTGTGCGGAGCATACGCTGATAGACCGGGTCATCGTCACCGCGCACGGCACCAACGAAGGCAACTTTTCCTTGCATCACCTCCTGCAGTTCGGCAACCGTGCGGGCATTTGCAAGAACAGCAGCCGGGTTCAGCAAGCGCCTATTCTTTTGCTGTCGTGCTTCAATGTGTTTAGCCCCGGCGCCTGCAACATACTCGCGCCATTCGTCCATACTGTCAAATATCGAGGTGCGCCCCACCTGACTGGCCCAGCCATGCTCTTTGACATTGTGAAGTAGTGCCCGCAAGCCACGTATTTTCTCACGTGGGAGGTTCAGTTTCTCGTTTACAATGAGCCCTGTAACCATCTGGCGCTCATGATAGGGCTGAAGCCGGCGTTTCTCTTCGTTTACGGCGAAGCCCTCGTCCTCAATGACCGAGTCGATAAAGCGCTGGTCTTTGCTGGGAAAGTGCTCGTTATCGGTGGAGAAGGTGAGGTCGTCTGCATATCGCGAATAAGTGTAGCCGTTGCGGCGGGCCCACTTGAAAAGACGACTGTCGAGGCGACGACAGAGTAGATTTGAGAGGATCGGGCTTGTAGGGGCTCCCTGCGGGAGGCATCCTTCGTAACATGTCAGGTTCGCAAGATAGCGTGCAACTGCTTGGGGCGCATGAAATGGATACGCCTTCAACATGCCGAAGACCCGATTCCGCGTGATGGATGGGAAGAAGTCTTTGATGTCTATGGTGTACACATACCGCTTTCCAACGTGCTGCCGGGCATGTGTGATGATGCTCTTGTCGCGTTCAAAACCATGTGCGCACTTGTGACGCGGGAATAGATGCGTTAGCACCGTAAGCAGAGAACGCTGGACCCACTTGAGCGGATGCGACGGTACGGTGAGCGTACGCGTGCCTTCGCGCTTCTTAGGGATCTCTACCTCATGATAGTAGGAGCGGCGATTGTTTGTACCATCAAGATGCCGAATTAGGCGCTCCAAAAGCGTGTTGCCCGGTTGTGTATCCAGGAGGTGACGAAGTCCCTCATAGAGCGTGTCGTAATTGAGCGGCTTGGAGGGTTCGCCACCATGATCGGCGGGGTCAAGCGTTTTTGCATACTGTAATGACCGATACTCCGAACCAGTCCAAAGATATGTCTTTTTTGGGTTTCCTGCCGCATCCATCACATCAACCATTTGAAATGGAGGAGTGAGATCTGCCTCTTCCACGAAAGCATTATTCGCGATGAAGACTTTGGCGTGCCGATTGAAAGCCGGTTCCTGTTCAATTCGATGTCCCACACGCTTTAAAGCCTTCCAGCGGCCCTTGTAGTTGAGCACGGTGTCGGTATCCCAAACCGGAAGAGACATAGGTAAATCAGAGGGTGGTTTGACGAAGTGCGGAAAAAGAGCAGCCCTTACAGCGACGCACCGGTGGCACACTTGCTGATGCCACGCGGACTCATTATAATGAAATTTATAGTCCTACGTGGGTTGGAGAGCGAGCGTTAACAGAGGCCTTGGCGTTCACGCCAAGATAGCTATGCGTTGCCCGATGCGTCGCTGCAAAGGCTGGAATGTTGATGTGGTGGCAAGAAGCAAAGTCGACCACCCCATGCTGAAGATCACTCTATCACAAGAGTACAGTGCTCCCAACGCTTTGGTGGACTTGCCGCAACCTGTATCTGCTTTGTATTTGATTTCGTATATTTACACTATAAGCAAAACCGGTCACTTAAGCAAAGACGTTGCAAAGCCGGAGTTCTCAAGGAAGTGATGCACAGGCTATTGATCCACACCTATGTGACACCCACCGAAAAGGCGATAGGATATGTGGGGTAAACACGGGTCCAAGAGAATCAGGCAGAAGGCCGTTCCCCCTAACTGTTTGCCTGGCTTGTAGTGTGAGCTCGTGCTTTTTTCGGGTGTCATTCGTGAAAGAATGTTCACTGTTGCTCAAAGGTCTCCCGTGCACTGGGGCGGTGCCCTCGTGATTGGTTCAGGACCAACAGGGGCACGACTGACGGATGAACTGCCTCCTTTGGCGTTATCGGGGCTCGAAGGTCATGACCACTGGAATGAACCAGGCGGCTCTGTTCCGGTCGTTTGGGTAGAATCCGGTTTCGTAGCTGCCAACATACGTGGTATCGGGCAGGGCCACCGCATCCGTAGAGCGCATGACGAGCTGGGCTTCGGGGCCGCCTTCCAGATGCTGTGCCGCCACAATGCCTAAGGGCAAGTCGAGCAGAATCTCATTGAAGGTATGCATCGGATACGGGGTGCGGCTGTATACAAGCACGATGTGGCCCGATCGGTCCTCGGCCAATGCCATTTCGCTCCACCGCTTCTCTTGCATCCCCCACCGGTTCTCACCGGGCCGTTTGATAAGACGCAGGTTCTGAATCACGGTCTCGTATCGGGCGCGTATCTCAGGCAGCGGAGTGTCGTCACGGTCGTACATCCGGAAGACCGACACCGGCTCCTCACCCGCAGCTTCCGACCCCGGGGCGAACTCGGGTTTCGGGTCGAAGGCCGCCACCGACTGGTAGCGATTGACGCGAGCGCTGTGTACGCCTTGCCGGGTGCGCAGGTAGCCGACGTGAGTCCGGTGATCCGTCGCAAACATCCCGGCGTTGGTCACGATGGGAACGTCGAAGACCTGGGCCCACGACGGGCCCGATGGCGCGCGCCGCTCGTTGGCGTTCTCGATGAGAGCCGGCGTGACAGCCTCCTCAAACTGCTGCATGGTACGTACGCGGGGACGCCACTGCTCCGGATCCACGCGAAGCACGACCAGCGTCGAGTCGCCGATCCCGCCTGCAGGGCGCCCCGTGGGGAAATGCCCGCGCTCCAGCCCGGGCGCAAGTTCTTGCATGCGCGCCTCACGTGCAGAAGGCCCCTCTGGTGACTGGCCATAGGCTAAAGGCACGTAGGCTACGAGTAATGTTGATATGCCCAGTACAAGTATGCCGACATAGGCTTTCCAGACATAGCCGTTCAGGCAGGCAGTATGCATCGATGTGAGTAGCGTCAGAAGAGAGAGGAAATTATAGTACCACGTAGGCACGTGTCAAGACGCAAATCAACCCCGGAGGGATTCACCAGGCTGCACGAATGCCCGGCTGCACGGATGCCCGGCTGCAGCTACCTTCTGCGTCTTACGACTGCACAGCCTCAGGGTAGGCTGCTTGTACCTTACAGCGTAATTTGATGGAATGGGGCCTCTTAACTCCGTATCGCCTGAACATCACCGAATCGGATGCCACCTCCACGGTGTCGATTGGCCGGGACCCGATCGCGACGGCGACCTGGGCCGAGCAGACCCGGCAGCGGCACCGTCAAGGCGAAGGCCGCAGCGTAGCGGACCTACAGCCGTAAGCGACTCGTCAACGGTGAGCGGTTCCCGCGACGGGCGCCGTGTTCATCTTGTCGAGACAGATGGCCTTGGTCTCTTGAGGGCTCAACTCCTGAGGGCTCAACTTCCCGTGACCGACGTTCGTCCTGTGTAACACGTGCCCTGCCGTATCCCTTTCCCTACACACCTCCTGCGACCTACGCCTTCACGCTCTCCTCGCGCTCCTAACAGACACGTCGCCGTGAGCTACCGAATCGCTCCAGGCCTGGGCCTCTGGTCGTCTGAAGCATTCTCACGAAGGTATCCTTACGAAGGCATCACGCCGTACTGGGCCTTAGTGAGCCTTAGTGAGCGTAATGAACCGTACTGGGCCTTAGTGGGCCTTAGTGAGCGGTGCTCGTTGCCGTACTCGGCCGTACTCGGCCTTACTGAGCCTTAACGGGCCTTACTCGGCCTGAGTCGGTCTGTACGGGAAGGCCAGCGCGGGCGGCGGAGTCGGTAGCATCGGATAGCGTACGCGTTGGCGAGCTGTACCGCGCGAGCTGTACTGCGCGGGCTGGAGGCCAGCAGAGACGGAGACGTGCGTCTGGCCTGGGTTTAGCGTGCGTCTGGCTGGAAGGGGGC
>CAZBTM010000004.1:0-31845 GCA_964494425.1 uncultured Rhodothermales bacterium
CAGCGGCGATCGCGGCCACGTCCGGTCCCAGGAATTCGGCGTGGTAGAGGTCGATGCTGGCGAAGCCCACCACCTCCCGGCCTGGATGGCAGCTGGTGGCATCCAGCCGCCCGCCCAGACCCACCTCCAGCACCACCAGCTCCTGGCCGCTGTCGGCAAAGGCCAGGAAGGCCGCGGCCGTGGAGTGGAGGCGCAGCGCGCGCATGGCCCGGCGGGCGCGCACGGCATCAACCACGGTCCCGGTCGATTCGTTGGGCGCGCCGGTGTGAAAGATGCGGATGTCGGAGAGCACCGGGGCGCGCGCTTCCACCGAGTGCCAGTGCAGCGCGTCATTGTCGGACTCGGCCCACAGGAGCCCGCCGCGTAGAATGGTAGCGGGGTCGACGCCCGAGGGCGTGCCGTGCTGGCGCCGCTCGATGTTCAGAGCGATGTCGAAGAGCAGGTCGTGAGTGAAGGGGGCCTCGTGGGCTTCAAGGTAGGCGCGGGCTACCGCTACCCCAAGGGCGGCAGAGCTTCCGAATCCGGCCCCCACGGGCTGATCGGACTGCACGCTGAGCGTAAGCGGCTGCGGCGTTACGTCGGCTGCACGAGCAGCCTCGCCCAGGGCCACTTTAATGAGATGCGTGGGGTCGGTGCTGCGCAGGCGGGCAAAGGCCTCGGCGGTCGGATGGGCGGCATAGTCGTGCCAGTGGGATTGCACCGTATCGGCATACGCTCGGATGGCCGACCAGGTGGTAGTTTCAGTGTGGTCCCACGCATTAACCTGCAGCGTGACGCCAGACGTTGGGGACGGCGAGACGGTAGCATGCATCCAGAGGCCAAGGGCAGCCACCAGCGCGGGCCGCTGGTATACGACCGCATGCTCACCCATCAGGATTAGCTTGGCCGGGGCGCGGACGGTCGTTTCGTGCATAAAGGCGCATCCAGAAAAGCGATGGGGCGGCGGTGCTACTGTGCGGCGTGGCCGTTCGACGGCGGGGTGGGGCGGCCCAGGTCGTTGTGAGCCCGCGCCAGGTGGTGCGAGCTGAGCGCGCCCATGAGCGAAAGCTCGCCCGCAAGCACGGTTGCACCCAGAAGCTCAGCCACCTGCATGGCCGCCGCGCCGGGTTCGTCGGGGTCGAGCGCCACGCCCATGAGCGAGAGTGCATCCGCCTGCGTCTGCAGCGTAGTGCCGCCCCCGATGGCGCCAAGGGGGACATCCGGCATAAAGATGGAGATGTAGACACCGCCATCGCCCCGTTTCTCGATACAGGTGGTGCCCAGCGCGCCCTCAACAACCTGGGCGATGTCTTGGCCGGTGGCCACGAAGAAGGCCGCCACCATATTGGCGTAGTGGGCGTTCATGCCCATGGAGCCTGCCGCAGTGGAGCCAAGCATGTTCTTTCGATACTGGACTTCAGTAAGGTCCTCAGCATTCGTTTTTAGATAGCGCTTGAGGATCTCCTCGCTAAGCTCTACCTCCGCAAAGATGCGCTTGCCGCGCCCTTCCTGTACGTTCACCGCCGACGGCTTCTTGTCGACACAGTAGTTGCCCGAGAGCGAGACAAACTCAACGCCCGTTTCAGGCACAATAAGATCCTGAATGACCTGGTTGCACGCCAGCGTAGCCATGTTCATGCCCATGGCATCGCCGGTAGAGAAGCGAAAGCGCAGAAATACCGTCGATCCCAGCGCGAACGGACGGATGTCTTTCAGCTTGAGATATCGACTGGTGGCCTCAACCTGTGTGCGAATCTCATCTTCGTTGTCTTCGACCCAATCCGTGAAGGCTTTGGATTCGCGAATGCCAGACGTGCGAAACACCGGAGCGCGCGTCATGCCTACGTCCTCCACATGCACGATGGCCCCGTCGGCGGCCCGCAGGGTGGCACAGCCGCGGTTCACGCTCGCAATGAGGGCGCCCTCGGTGGTAGCCAGCGGCACGTAGCGGTCGTCGTTGATGTAATCGCCGCGCACCGGTACCGGGCCTACCGCGCCCATCGGCACCTGGGCCACGCCGATCAGGTTCTCGCAGTTGCGGGTCGACACGACCTCAGCATCAAACGAATAGTGGTCCAGTCCTTTGGTCTTGGTATTGGCCGCTTGCTCAAGCGCCTCGCGCCGGATCGACGCGGCCTCGCGCGCAGGGAGGTCCTTTGGAAGCTTGTGGAGCGAGAGTTCGCCAGTGGCCAGGGCTTGAATAAGCTCCTCGCGTTGCGTGGGGGCTGGTTTTTCGAGGGTGGTACGCGCCGAAGCTGTACCGTTGGTGGGGCTACCGCTATTCATTGCCCTACAGGTATTTAGATTCAAAGGACTCTCGTTACCACGTTCATTTGCAAGAGATGTTTACATGTCGGGATCGGAGCCCGCACAGGGCCAAGAAGACCGCTCGACCTGTGTAGAGCCGAGCATGTAAACCAACTCAGAGTAAGGGGCGTCTGCACGCATGGGCTCTTTGCACATTGCTTCAAGCCAAGCCGCAGCTCGTCGAGCACCCCCCTGCATGTCACTTACAAAAGTATCGACGGCATATGTAAAAGCATTCTCGCACGTAAGCGTTGCTCATAGATTTGTGGATTGGGCATTGTTCATTATGGCTTCGTGATTTTACGGGTGGTAGGCGTAACGCCCTTGTTAAAACTGATAGGGACGTACCGGAGCGGTTTACGTACGAAGGACTGCTCCGTTTTCGTACAACGTGCATCATAGAGGACCCGTTTAGAACAAGGATCAGATAACGTAACAAGTACACGCCCCAAATTACACCAAGCGCATTACGTAAAGTGGGAAGCTATTGCTACACCTGATGAGGAGTGCGAGATTATGGATGCGAGAATCCGATGGAATGCCCGGCAATGTTGCAGGCGCGTTGCGCGCTACAGGACCGCAGCGGATTCCCTTTCGTACCGCAGGTGTTTGCAATCTTTACGCCCAAAACTAAATGCGCTGTGAACCTGTGGTCTTATAACGGAGTCGTATTGGCCGCATGTACCCTGGCCTTTTTTGCGACGATGGCTGCACGTTTGGCCATTAGTCCGGTAGTGCCCGCTATGAGTGCCGAGTTTGGGGTGTCGAACGGGGCCATCGGGGCTGCACTTACGGGGATGTGGATGGCCTATGCGCTCTCGCAGTTTCCCAGCGGCCTATTGGGCGATCGGCTGGGCGAGCGCGTTGTTGTGCTCACCGCGGTCGTGGGGACTGCCATAACCAGTGGACTCTTGGCGATTGCAGGCGGGTACGCACTCTTTTTTGCTTCAGCGGTGGCCCTGGGGGCAATGGCCGGGCTGCACTATAGCGCGGCCACCTCGTTGCTTACGCGCACGTTCCGCCAAACGGGCACAGCCATCGGCATCCACTCGGCCGGGGCACCTCTGGCCGGAGTGCTTACACCGGTTGCCGCGGGTACACTGGGCGCTATGTTTGGATGGCGATACGCGGTTGCCTTTGGCGCTATGGTGGCCATCCCCACCGCCCTCCTTTTTGTGAAGACCGTCCGCTACACCCCCCCAAGCCGCCCCGACACCGCTGTATGGACCCGCATTCGGGTGCGCCCCATTGCCGAGCTGCTGGCGCGTCCGCCGATCTTGTGGACGGGCGCTCTTGCATTTGTCGGGGCGTTTGTATGGCAGGCCACAGCGTCATTTCTACCCACCTTTCTGGTCGCCCATCATGGATACACAGAAACAGGAGCCGGTATATTTTTCTCGGCTTATTTTGTGGTGCAGGGACTGGGGCAGCCGCTTGTGGGCGGGCTCTCTGATCGCATTGGGCGGTACCCGGCAGCCACGTTAGCAACGACAGTTGGAGCTGTGGGCTATGGTCTCTTTGTTGGAGGAAGCAGCATAGAGGCGCTTGCCATAGCTACAGGGTGCGTAGGCATCGCCATGAGCTGGGGGGCGGCGCTGCTTCCCAAGTTTATGGATCACCTCAGCGCCGACGAGCGCGGTGCCGGGTTTGGGCTTATCCGCACCAGCTACATGGTGTTAGGAGCAACGGGCAGCGTGGCAACGGGCTTTGCTGCCGACGTGTGGGGGTGGGGCATAGCCTTTGCCGGGCTGGCCATGCTTCTGGCTGGAATGTCGATTGTGATGCTTGGTGCACAGTATTACTACAGCGCATGGGAGCCTGTTGCCGCTGGCGAGTAAGGCTGCATCGTGTGCAACAGATGCTGCCTAACGTTAAACGATCATACAAAAAACACACCTGCAGGTCAGTTCATCCCTTGTTCACGATAAAAGTGAAGTTCATGTTTGCCCTTCTGTGAGCGTCATGTTACGATAATATACGCATCGTGCAAAAGGTGCGGTTCAAAGCCGTACCTGCTTGTCCCCCGAGCGCATAATCGAGTCAGTTCGTATCGTTGTATGCGCGTCGATGCCTTATTGAGACAGTTTAAGAATGCTGGGCAAGAGACAGCTTTCCGTGTGTACGGAAGGGTGTTTCTTCCTCTATCGCCGTGCGGCCCTCTAACTCCCGCGGCTCCAGGGGCTCAGTGTGTCTTCAGGTACACCGGTCTCCACCACGGTGGAGTCAATACACGGTACTCGCAATTTTCTGACCGTACACCAACTGCAGTTATGGATCATTGGAACGATACAGGTCCATCTCATAATGGCACAGGGCCCCCTGAGGGGCGCATGGCCGCAATGTGGGACTGGATCCAATCAAGTGCAGCGCGCGCTTGGCCGGTGATGATGGCGCTATTCCTGTTGGCCCCGACGGCCTGGGGACAAGCGCTGAATCACGATGCGCCCAGCGATGCGCTCGTAAACGGAGTCTTTCACGTTAAGGTGAGCGAAAGTGCAAAGTCGGGCATCAGCCTATCAAATGCAGGCGATGTTGCGCAGATGGGCATCAGCAGCATTGATGCGCTGAGCGCCCAGTTTGATGCCCAGCGCATCGAGCGCATGTTTCCGACGGATCAGCGCCACGCCGAGCGCCACGCCAAGTGGGGGCTCGACCGCTGGTACCGCGTGTATCTGGCCGAAGATGCCGAGAGCATCACGCGGAGCGCAGTGAGCGCTTTCCATTCCGACGCAAATGTCGAAATGGCTGACCATGTGTTGCAGAAGCAGCAGGTGGGCACTCGTGTCGAGCGAACTGAGCGCGTGCATTCTCTCATCGAGAGCGTTGAGCAAGGACAGCTTGATGTCACCAACGACCCGCTGTACGGAGACCAATGGCACTTTAACAACACGGGGCAGACGGGGGGCACGCCCGATGCAGACATTGATCTGCCCGAGGCCCATGATATCGAAATGGGTAGCTCAGACGTGATCGTTCAGGTGATTGACTCGGGCATTGAGCTCGATCATCCCGATATGCAGGGCAGCTACTGGATCAACCCAAACGAGGAAGAAGATGGCACGGACACGGACGGCAACGGGTATGTTGACGACATCTATGGGTACAACTTTGCCGATGGTACCGCAAGTCCCGAAATTGTAGATCCGGCGGTGGAGAGCAACTCCCACGGTCTGCATGTCTCGGGTACGATTGCTGCGCGCAACAACAATAATGAAGGCGTAGCAAGTGTAGCCGGCGGTGATGGCACCGCCGATAGCGGCGTGCGCATTATGACCGGGCTCACGTTCGGAAGCAACGTGACAGGGTTCGCCGAAGCGCTGATTTACGGAGCCGACAACGGTGCTATTATCTCCAACAATAGCTGGGGATATACCAGTCCTGGCGTGTTTGAACAGCCGGTGCTCGATGCCATTGACTACTTCGTGGCTGAAGCAGGCGGCCCCGATGCGCCTATGGATGGCGGTATCGTAGTCGTTGCTGCCGGAAATAGCAACTCAGACGACGAATGGTATCCGGGCTATTATGAGCCTGCTTTTACCGTTGCGGGTACGCAGCACAACGACGATAAATACTCAGGCTCCAACTTCGGAGACTGGGTAGATATCTCAGCCCCTACCGGCGAAGCGTTTAGCCACCCCACCATTAGTACACTTCACACCCAGCAAGGCACGTACGGCGGCGATGTATGGGTCGGTACCTCTATGGCCGCTCCGCACGTTGCAGGAGCCGCGGCCCTGATTGCGTCGAACCAGCCCGGCTTTACAGCTGAGCAGGTCCAATCGCGCCTTGTGGCTACGGGCGATGAAACGATCGCCAGCGAACCTATTGGGCCCCGCGTGAACGCGTTTGCAGCCTTGAGTGCTGAAGACACGCCGCCCGATCCCATTACGGATCTGGCTGTAGTCACGCCCAACAACATTACGCCCGGTGCCGTCGTGAATCTGCAGTGGACGGCCACCGGAGAAGCAGGAAGTGAAGGCACAGCCACAGGCTATGATCTGCGCTACAGCACGGATGGCCCGATTGATAGCGAGGCGGCATTCGATGCTGCAACGCCTATTGAAGGTCTACCAGCACCGCAGGAAGCAGGCGAACCTGAAAGCTTCACTGCCGAGGGCCTTCCGTTTGAGGAAGAGGTCCACTTTTCCATTAAGGCGATTGACGCGCTTGGCAATAGATCCGACCTTTCGAACTCGCCGTCTGCTGAAACAGGCCCGGCGCCCGAACTGGCATTTAGCCCTGCGTCGGTAGACGCGTCGCTTGAAATCAACAGTACGACGACAACAAGTCTCACTGTTGAAAACACCGGAAGTGCGGGAAGTACGCTCGAATACAGCTTTCCCAGCATCGCTGCTCAGAATCTGCTGAGCCAGTCGGGCATCGAAACGAACGATACGTCGTCCCTTGGGCTGGCACGTAACTTTAGCAAGGGCGAAGACCCCAATGCTGGAGCCGGTCACCCGGTGCTGTTAGGCGCGGGTGGACCCGATGAGTTTGGGTACCGCTGGATCGACAGCAACGAACCGGGCGGCCCGTCCTTCAACTGGACCGACATTACCGATGAAGGCACCTCCGTGACACTCGGCGATGACGATTCGGAAACGGTGTCCTTGCCCTTTAGCTTCGACTTCTACGGAGAGACCAAAGAAGAAGTCACGATTGGGTCGAATGGATACTTGACCTTTGGGGCTGAAGGCACAGACTTCTCCAACGATCAAATTCCCAGCACCAGCGAGCCCAACGACTTCATCGCTCCGTTCTGGGATGACCTGAATCCGTCGGGCGGTGGCAGTGTCCACTACCTGGCTGACGGTGACCAGTTTATTGTGCAGTACACAGACATTCCCCCGTTCGCTCTTGGAGAAACGAGCGACTCTTATACCTTCCAGGTCATTCTGACCGCGGATGATGGGGTCCGTTATCAGTATCTGAGTATGGACGGTGCGGTAAACGAAGCTACAGTTGGTACTGAAAACGCAGATGGATTGGATGGGCTCCAAGTTGCGTTCAACACGTCATATGTTGAAGACGGATTGGCGGTAGACATTGCCGCGGTCCCCGACTTCATTGCTGATGTGAGCCCGGCCTCCGGGTCGCTCTCCAGTGGAAGCAGTGACGATATCACGGTAACGCTGGATGCAACCGGCGTGGACGCAGGGGACTACGAAAACACCCTGCCGCTTGCCAGCAACGACCCGAATGCAGCAACGTCTGTCATTCCGTTCAGCGTCAGCGTAACTGCGGGCCCGCCCGAAATTGCGGTGGATCCAGCTGAAATCGCGTTCGATCCGGTGCTCGAAAACGGCGAGTCGACTGCATTCTTTACCGTCAATAACACCGGCGGCGAAGATCTGGAGATCACCAGCATCGAGTCTGACAGCGATCAGTTCGCGGTTGACGTTGAAACGCCGATTACGATTGCATTCGACGACGCCCCAGCAAGCATTCCGGTCACGTTCGCGCCCACCTCAGTCGGTACGTTCGATGCCGAGGTTACGATCGCGAGTAATGCCGATAATGCTCCTGAAGCTACGGTTGCTGTGAGCGGTGAAGGGCTCGAAGCACCTGAAATTGGCGTTGACCCTGAAGCGTTCGACGTAACCGTTGATCTTGGGTCCACCATTGAGCGCACGCTCAGTGTAAGCAACACCGGTGGAAACGCCCTTGAATACGAGGCCGTGTTCAGTGCCAATGGCGAAGACACCGAGCCGAGTGCAGTTGCCGCTCCGTTTGCGGGAAGTGCCAACTCGGTCAGCGCTGATGCCTTCCAGACCTCAGGGAGCGCACGTCCGACAGGCCAACAGCCTTATCAGGCGAGCGACTACATCTACCAGGTAGACGACGGAAGCTCTGAAGATGCCATTGGCCTGACCGATGGGGGCGACGTGATGTGGATGAACGCCTTTGAAGTTGTCGACGGCGCGACCACAATTACCTCGATCGCTTCGGCCTGGGGAGCTTCCGGACAGGAAGGTGTTCCTGAGGGACGTCCTGCCGAGTTCCTGATTTATGAAGATCCAAACGACGACGGAGACCCCAGCGATGCGGTCTTGCTCGATCGCGTTGAGGTGACGGTTGAAAGCCCGCACACCGACGAGTTTACGGAGGCCTCCATCGCTCCAACACAGGTCGAAGGTGTGTTCTTCATAGCGGCGCTCTACGCCGACCAGCAAGGCGGAGCAAACGCTGAGTTCCCAGCTCCACAAGACCAAGACACATCGCAAGGTGCCTCGTGGATTATTGGGTCTACCACACCGAACAGCTTTGATGCGGAAGACCTCGGGGCTAACGATGTACCACCGGCCAATGTCGATGATGTCGACCTGCCGGGGAACTGGCTCCTTCGCGCTGATGCAGGCGCGCCCATCGTCGCTGTTGCTCCAAACGAAGGAACGGTTGAGCCGGGCGGAAGCCAGGATCTCACCGTTACGTTCGATGGAACGGCTTCTGATCCCGGCAACTACGAGGGCAACATTAGCCTGTTCAGCAACGACTTTGCGAACAGCCCCCTCGATGTGCCCGTCGAACTCTTCATTGACGCCGGTCCGCCACAGATTGTGCTGGACCCGCGTACGCTGGAGTTCGATGAGAGCTTAGTGGGAAGCACGAGCACGCTTGCCTTTGAAGTCACCAACCTGGGTAGTGACACCCTCGAAGTAGCCAACATCACGTCGGCTGCGGGCGATTTTACGCCGCTTACGACATCTGCCGGGCCACTGGCTTATAACGAGACGGCTGAAATTGAAGTCGAGTTTACGCCATCTGAGACCGGCGTGCGCGTTGGCACCATTGCCATCGAAAGCAATGCCGAGAACAAGCCGACCGCTGAGGTCGCTGTTGTTGGCGAAGGGCTCGCTGCTCCTTCCATTGCAGCCGATCCAGAATCCTTCGATGTAACCGTTCCGTTCGAGGAGACGCTTGAAGAAACGCTTCTCGTAAGCAACGCGGGCGAAGGCGAGCTCGAGTACGAAGTCAACGTCGCTGCTGGTGCATCTAACCTGAGTCCGTCTGCAGTTGCTGCTCCATTCGAAAGTGAAATGGAACAGCCAACTGTGGATTCGCCGGTCAAGGCTGCTCGCACGCCAGGCACCAGCTCGGGACCTCCGGCTCCATATCAGGCCAGCGAGTTCGTCTACCAGCTGGATGACGGGTCGAGCGAGAATGCACTCGGCGCCGGAGGCGGTGAGATCATGTGGATCAATGCCTTCGAAACAGTAGAGGGATCGGCCACAATCAATTCCATCGCCTCTGCTTGGGCTGCAGGTGGAGAAGAAGGATTTCCTGAGGGAGGAGAAGCAGAGTTCCTGCTGTATAACGACCCGAACAATGATGGCAATCCCTCAGACGCTGAACTGCTTACCTCTGTGGGAACGACAGTGCAAGCTCCTCACACGGATGAGTTTACAGTCGAAGAAATTGCCCCGACACAGGTCGAAGGCGTCTTCTTCATTGCTGCAGTCGTTGGATATGAAGACGGACAGTTCCCGGCTCCTATCGATGAGAGCTCTTCGCAAGGATCCTCTTGGATCGTTGGTGGAGGGACGGTTGACACAGGAGATCTGTCTAACAACGACTTAGGCCCTGACAACCTTGATAGCATCGGCTTCCCGGGCAACTGGCTCCTTCGTGCCGATGCGATCGAACAAACAGAACCCGGGGTGCGCCCCCTCCCTGCTGATGCGGTGACGATTGAGCCCCGCGAGGGCACGGTCACCCCTGGCGGCGAGCAAGAGTTGGCTGTTACGTTTGATGGAAACATCGACCCAGGCCAATACACGGGCAGCATCCGGATCCTGAACAACGATCCGCTGCAAAGTGTGCTCGACGTACCAGTCGATATGCTGGTAGACGCCGGGCCGCCCGAAGTCGCACTCGATCCGGAATCACTCACCTTCGATGGTACACTGGTTGGCGCCAGCAGAACGCTGACGTTTGAAATCAGCAACGCCGGCGGTAACCCGCTCATCATCGAGAGCGTGACGTCCGATTCTGGAGACTTCACGGTTGAAGAAGACCTGGCATTCGTCGTCCGCCAAGACACGGTCGATGTGAGCGTCACCTTTGCGCCCACAGCCGTTGGGTCTCGTTCTGGAGCGATCACGCTTCAAACCAACATCGGTGAGGACGAGACGGTGACGGTTCCAGTGGAAGGGGAAGGCCTTGTGCCACCAGCGCTCGCGCTGAACCCCGATGTGCTGCAGAACGTGCAGCAAACAAATACACAGGAGGATGTCCCGCTCACGATCTCCAACGATGAAGACAGTGGAAGCACGCTCAACTACAGCTTCCCGGCGTTTGCTGCTCAGAACGTACTGAGCCAGCCCGGGGTGGAGCGAAACAACACCTCCAGTGTAGTGAACGGCACGCGCTCCTTTGAGAAAGGAGATGCTGACCCGCACGCCGGGCAAGGGCATCCTGTGCAATTGGGTGCAGGCGGTCCCGATGGCTTTGGCTATCGCTGGATCGATAGTAACGAGTTCGGCGGTCCCTCCTTCGAGTGGGTCGACATCAGCGAAAACGAGAATGCTGTAGCACTCGACCTTACCGATGACTTCCTCGGCACACCGTCCGTTGAGGTTGATCTGCCGTTCGAGTTTGACTTCTACGGCGAAGCGAAGACAAGCGTCCGTGTGGATAACAACGGATTCCTGTTCTTCGACAGCCCGAGCGGCAACTACTTCATCAATCAGGAAATCCCAACGCCTGGTGCCCCCAATGGCATTGTGGCTCCGTTCTGGGTAGACCTGAATCCGGGTGCAGGAGGCGACGTCTACGTGTACGACGATAGCGAAAATAATCGCTTCATCGTTCAGTACAATGAGGTTCCGCCCTTTGCCTTTGGTGAAACAGAGGATGCGTACACCTTCCAGATTATTCTGACAGCGGAGGGCATGATTCGCTACCAGTATCTGGATATGGACGGCCCAACCAGTGGAGCGACTGTAGGTGTCGAAAACGCCGACGGCTCAGATGGGCTGCAGGTCGCATTCGGCACAGACTACATCGAGAACAATCTGGCTGTAGACATTGCCTTTGTGCCACAGTTCATCACAGATGTCGAGCCGGCATCCGGCTCCATCGGAAGCGGTGAGAGCGAATCGGTGCAGGTTACCTTCGATTCGGAAGGTCTGGATGTGGGCGTGTACGGACAGGAAGGTCGCTTCGGCCTTGGCGTGTCCACGAACGACCCACGAGCCACGTTTGGCTACACGCCAGCTGTGCTCTCCGTTGTCGGCGAAAATGGCCCGACGATCGCCGATGCTCCGGCCGATCAGGAGCTCATCCTGGGAGGGGCGCCGTTTGAGGTAGACCTCAGCACGGTGTTCACAGATCCCATTGGCGATGGCCTCGAATATAGCATCGAAGCCTCGAATCCAGCACTGGTAGATGCGGCACTGGAAGGGAGCACGCTGACAGTGACGCCGACCGGCGCTGGCATATCGACGGTGTCGATTGCGGCCAGCAACGCCGATGGCGAAGCGCGCGCTGAGTTTGCGGCAACGGTGGGGCAACTCGCTGTGGATGTAAACCGCGACTTTGGCGGGCAAGCTGCCGATGCCACCAACTATCGCCTTGTTGCACTGCCGGGAGACATTAGCCTCCCGATGAGTGACATCGTTGAGGGCGAAGCTGGACTCGACTGGCAGGCGTACTGGGATAGTGGAAGCGAAGGTCTTGTTCAGTTCGACGGCTCAGAGACGTTTGCCTTCGAACCAGGACGTGGCTTCTGGCTTACCGGACAGAGCGCCTGGGAGTATCAGAGCGAGCACACGGCGATCGAGCTCGACCGTCCCGACGGACGCGTTGCCGTGCCGCTCCACGATGGCTGGAACATTGTTTCGAACCCAATGGGCATAGACCTGGACTGGGCTGCAGTGGAAGCGCTCAACGAGGGCAGCTTCCAGCCGATCTGGGCCTTCAATGGAGCCTTCAGCGAAGCAGAAACGCTGGGCTCTGCCATGAGCGGCGAAGCCTACTACTTCCTGAACGACGGTGGGCTTAATGAGCTGGTTCTGCAAGCGGGCGAAGAGCAGCCCGAACCGCCGTCTGAAACGCCGGGGGTTACCACACCCGACACCGATCCGCTGATAAGCATGGCGGCCACGCTGGTCGACCGGCCCGACGTAACGTCGACGGTGCAGCTGGGTGTCACGGAGTCGAGTGTAACGGCCGCTCCCCTCGTGGGGCCGCCAAGCGCCTTCGAAGCAGTCAGCCTGCGCATCCAGCCGGATGCTAACCAAGTTGCTGCTTCGGAAGAGACACGGTCGCCTCTGATGCGGTCGCAGCGCACGATGAGCGGCGAAGGGGAAACCTTCACGCTTACCCTACGCACCCAAGCCGAAGGACCCGTCGAAATTCGCTTTAGCGATCTGACGGCTCTGAATGGACGCGAGGCTGCGCTGCTGCATCCAAGTGCGGGTACCACGTACGACCTGAGTACGAACTCAACGGTCACGCTTGAGCCCGACAGCGACGAAATTACGCTGCGTGTAGCGATTGGTACACAGGCCTTTGTGGACGGTGCTGTTGATGAGGTGCTGCCGACTGAGCTTACGCTCACGGCGTACCCGAATCCGGTACAGAGCCAGGCCACCGTGCAGTACACGCTCACCGAAGCCGAAGACGTACGCTTCGAAGTGTACGATATGCTGGGCCGCCGCGTAGCTACGCTCACGAATGAGCGCAAGCAGGCGGGGGTACACGAAGTGCCGTTTGATGCCAGCCAGCTGGCCAGCGGCGTCTACTTCGGGCGCTTGCATGTCGGCGGGCAGACGCTGACGCAGAAGATTACGGTGGTGCGCTAATACACGACCAATCCCAGACCCCTACCAGGGCGCGGCTCTGGTAGGGGGTATTGGGAGTGATCTGCACTCCAAACGGTTCTCATTACCAAAGAAGCTGCCACGTTATGCGTACTGCCCTGAACACTGAACATGACACAAGCACCCGCTCACCCGCTCACAATGACGGTCGCATGAAGGAATTCTGCATCACCATGAGAAAACTGACTGCTGGAGTACTTACTCTTGGACTGCTTTTCGTCGCCATTGGGTGCAGCGAGTCGCCTGTTGAAGGGAACCCGAATCCTGACCCTATTCCCGAGCCTGAGTTTGAGGCTCCAGCTTCGCCCTCGGCGCTGACCGCTGAGTCGCGTACGGGGCAGGTGGCACTCACGTGGGGAGAGAGCGAAGATGCTGATGGATACTTTGTCTATCGGGCAACCTCGCCCATAGAAAGCCTGCCTGATACACCGTTTTCAGAGCGCGTATCTGGTACGTCGTTTCTCGATAACGAGGTTTCTAACGGTGTGACGTATTATTACCAGGTTACGGCTACAGCCCCAGATGGTGAAACGGAAAGCGGACCCTCCAACGAGGCTGCGGCCACCCCCTTCGCGGCACCGCCCGAGCGTCCGTAGCGTGTGCGCGGCTACACGGGTGGAGCCCATAAACGAACGCAATGCGCCTGCTTGCTGCATCACGCAGCGAGTAGGCGCTTTTTTTGTATGTAGCACGACGTGTAGGTATATTGAGACCTTCCTGCATGGGGGAACGTAGCGCACGTATGTGGTATACCATTTTTCTGTCTCTACCCTAACGCATCTGCCCATTGCGCATGTGGTCGCGTTATCAATCGGTATTCCAGTTTCTGCTTAAGGGGCTCGCAATCTATGGGATATGGTACGTTATCTACGATCTGTATCTGCTTCCCGATGGCCGACTTGACGAATGGCTTTCGGTGAACGTGGCGTACGTCACCGCTTCAATCATCAACACACTGGGGTTCGACGCCGTCGCTGAGTATCGCACGGTGCTTATGGCGGGCATTCCAGGCGTGCGCATCATCAACGGGTGCAATGGACTCACGACAATTGGGCTGTTTATCGGATTTGTCGTTGCGTTTCCGGGCTCGTGGATGCACCGGCTCTGGTTTATTCCTATGGGTATACTGGCGATCTACGCCGCGAATGTCTTCCGAGTTGTGACGATGCTGGGCTTCCAGATGTATTGGCCTGCTGCATTCGATCCCATGCATTCATTCGGGATGACCACGTTCTTCTACGTCATCGTATTCGGACTGTGGATGGCATGGGTCCATCTCAACGACGGCGCGCATTCGCACGCTGATAACGATACGTCGTCTTCGCCTGCTCAGACGCCCGCTCTCTCCTCATGAGCACGCTGCGCATAATTGCTGTCCGGTTGCTGCTCATCGGACTGTTATTCATTGGGTACTGGACGGCCTGGCGCCCGATGCGCGGAGTTGTGCTTAACGAAGCGGCTGTGCCGGTACTGCAGTGGAGCGCGCCTTCCGAAACGGCAGTGCAAGCCCGAGGGGGCCCGGTCCGTATCACGCTTTCCAGCGGAACGCAGACGTCGTTGCCTGCACCGGCAGGCATCCCCTTTCTTCTCCCGGCGCTCTTTCTTGTCGCTGCATTCCCTAAGCACGGGTACTGGCCTCTCTTCTGGGCCGGGCACTGCCTCCTCTTTGTGTGTATGGTTGCTGCATGGAGCGCGGCGCTCATGGCCTGGCCCGGCGCGCTTGGTGTGGCCGACTTCTTGCAAACCTATGGTGTGGATCTGTACAGCCTGGGCGTGCCCGTTGCGCTGTGGGTCCGGCATCGCCAGCATGCGTAGCATGCGTAGGGACTTACCCTTTGCTTCCCTTCAGCCCCGACAGACTTCGCTCCGACAGCAGGTTCACATCGTAGGTGCGGATGCGCCCACGGGCTTCAGTAAACCGCTGCTGCGCAGCTTGAATGGTGCGGTGCATGAGCTCGTCGAAGGGAATGCCACTCGGCTCCCACAGATAGAACGAGAACGATCCCGGAATGGTGTTAATCTCGTTGAAGTACACGGTGCCTGTTGCGCGGTCTATCATAAAGTCGATGCGCGCAACTCCGGCACACTCGAACAGCTGAAAGATCTGTACGGCCATCTCCTGAATGGATGCGGTCGTGGCATCGTCCAACTCGGCGGGAA
The DNA here is from genome assembly GCA_964494425.1 of uncultured Rhodothermales bacterium. Lineage (GTDB taxonomy): Bacteria > Bacteroidota > Rhodothermia > Rhodothermales > Salinibacteraceae > Longimonas. The sequence continues at coordinate 15,270 of CAZBTM010000004.1, forward strand.
TGATGCGGTCGAGCGCAGCCATGCCTTCGGGCCCGCCCGTTTTTGTGCCGCCTGCATTATGGTCGGATTCGCGCATGTACTTATCCTGAAAAGAGAGCACGTCTTCTTCTGCCGAGGGGACAGGCTCTTCCAGAACACTCGCGGTGGATTCAGTCGGGGTCCCCAGCACCGAGCAGTTGATCTCGCGCAGGTCCGACACTGCCTTTTCTACGATCACCTTGTCGTCGTAGCGCAGAGCATCCTCGATAGCAGCATCAAGCGCGGCGCGCGTGTCGGCTCGGGCAATGCCAATCGACGAGCCCAGCCGAGCGGGCTTCACGATGAGGGGCAAGCCCAGCACATCCAGGCAACGTGTAAGTTCGTCCTCTTCATGCCCGGCCCAGTCGCCCGCGTGTAGCGTAACAAAGTCGACGACGGGGATGCCGGCCTGCTGGCAGAGCCGCTTGGAGAGGCCCTTGTCCATGCCTACCGCTGACCCAAGCACGCCGCTTCCTGTATAGGGAACGCCCATGGTTTCGCACAGGCCTTGCACACTGCCATCCTCGCCAGGTCCTCCATGCAGGCCCAGCAGCATCACGTCGATGTCGTGGCGCAGTGGGGGGCGGCGCAGGCGCTCCCAGCGCGATTCGGAGGGCACTTCCACAACGCGCAGCGTGCCGTACCCGCCAGGGTGCAGCGCCACAGGGGTGGCTGCGTCCCGGAGCGCGTCGAGATCGCGATAGGTGTCTACCTCCAGCAGCGCATCGCCGGTGTACCAGGTGCCGTCTTTAGCAATGTAAAGCGGCACGGGGGTGTAGCGCTCGCGGTCGAGCGCGGCGGCGGCTTGGAGGGCCGAGATGATCGACACCTCGTGCTCTGGCGCGACGCCTCCCAATACCACGCCCACCGTACACATCGAAGAATCCACGATACCATGTTATCCAAGTTCAAAAGGTGGTGGAAGGCCTGTGTGGAACGCAACATCCACAGTAGGCATCAGCTCATATAAAACTGTTGCGTACAGGCTGTCTGGCGTTAATGTGCAGCATACCCGCCACGCCTGGTTAGAGTTTGATTCAGGGAAGAAAGGAAGAGTGGGGTTCGGTGCCGCATTGATTGCGTATCAAACAGCACGTCCACGAGTCTCTTCCGGTTGTAGGCCACCTCAACGTTCAGTATGTTGCACCGTTCATCGTCCAACGTTCCAATCCTTTTGTTCTGTGCGGCTGGCTGTTCTCTCTGATATTCATGCAAACCTGCACGCGCTGCAGGCGGCGCTGCGCATTGTCGAACAGGCTGACGTGGAAGCCATCTACTGCCTGGGCGACATCGTTGGGTACAACGCGGATCCCGGTCCGTGCGTCGATCTTGTGCGTGAGCACTGCACCTATGTTGTGCAGGGCAACCACGATCGGGCGGTGGCTACCGGCGCAGGCATGGAGCAGCTTCCGCTCGATGCGCAACGCGCGGCTACGCATCATCGCTCGGTGCTAAACGAAGAGCAGCTTGCGTTTTTGCGTGCTCTACCTCTGGTAGATACAGTGGGTCCATGCACACTCGTGCATGCCTCTCCCGATGCCCCCGATTCGTGGAAGCATCTATCGGCGTATCAGGACATTCGTACACAGTTTGAACATTTTGACACCCCGTTTTGCTTCACGGGCCACACGCATATTCCTGCCGTTATCGCAGATGCACTCGGGGTGTTTGAGGTCCGCGCCGGGCATCGATACCTGATCAACGTAGGAAGCGTGGGGCAGCCGCGCGACCATACCCCGAACGGCAGCCTGGTGCTTTTCGATACGGAGGCACTGATTCATCGATGCGTGCGTTTTTCCTACGACGTAGAAGCTGCAGCAGCACGCATAGAGGCCGAGCAGCTCCCTGTACGCCTTGCCAAGCGCCTGCGCGACGGGCAATGATGTCTCGTGCATACGTTGTGAGGGAGCGGCTCGTTTTGATCTTTTGGATGCATCTGCAGTACATGCAGCAGCTACTCCTTCTGCGTATCTTAGCTTGCTATGAAACGACTGAACTTTACGCTTGATGCCGAGGCGGTCGCGCTGCTGGATGAACTGGCCACAACCTATTATGGGGGCAACAAGTCGCGCACGGTACGCGCGGCGCTGGAAAGCCTGGCGGCCCACACCGGACACGACGGGTGGGTGATTGCCGGGTACACGCCCGTGCAGCTTGATCACGAGGCGGCCTGCTACACGTGCGGTACCACGTACAGCGCGGGCGACATTCTAATGCGTCCTGTGTTCGAGCGCGGGGCCAGCCCGCAAGCCCTCACCTCAATTCCGGCGGAGGAGTGGCTCGACTGCCCGCAGTGTGCTGAAGACCGTGCCGTGTAACATCTATGCCTTTGTCACATCACCCCGTTCAACATGATGTCTCGTGCCTCGTGCGGCTGCATGACGCTTCCCTCTGACGCCGCGTTTGCCCACTCGTTCAGTAACACGCTTGGGATTCCCTGTACAGAGGCCCGCTTAAGACGCTTTCCTGATGGCGAAGTAGATGTGCAGTGGCCGTCTGAGGCCGTGCCGCATACTGCAGTTGTTGTGGCTTCGCTGGTCGCCACGCAAACGGATTCCCTGCACGACCGTCTCATGCAATTGGTCTTTGGCATCCATCAACTGAAAGCGGCTGGTGCCGAGCGATGCATCGGTGTGGTACCGTATCTGGGCTATGCGCGCAGCGACACCAAAACGACCGCCACAGACATGCTGGGCCTGCAGGTGGTTATGCGCCACCTGCACTATGCGGGGGTGGATGCGCTGCTCACAGTAGACGTACACACGCCCGCAGCGCTCCATAACGCATTTCCCGGACCCGCGTGGTCGGTCGATGCGATACCGCCTATGGCAACAGCACTCCATGCGCATCTACCTACGCAGGAGCATCTTGCCGTGTGCGCGCCCGACGTTGGAGCGTGGAAGCGGGCACGTGCCTGGGCCACAGCGCTATCGACGCCGGCGCACGGTGCTGCTAAGCTGGCTATGGTGCACAAGCAGCGCATCCGCCCCGATGCGGTAACGCATGATGCGTTTACGGGGGATGTAGAAGGCCGTACCGTCGTCGTCGTTGATGACATGATTAGCACAGGCGGCACCATGGCGCAGGCAGTGCGCACGTGTTACGAGCACGGGGCCCACGCCGTGTGGGCAGCAGCTACCCATGGACTGCTGGTTGATCCCGCCCCGGTCCGGCTGGCCAAGGTCGGAGTCAAAGGCATACTGATCGCCGATACCATTCCTGACGACCGTACTGCTAACACGCCTCTTGCAGAACGTCTCCATGTCGTTGATGTGGCTCCTACGTGTGCCGAAGAGCTCAACGCCGTGCTGCCGACAGGCGTGCTGTAAGTCAGCACAGGGTTAAATGAAAGATCACATCGCAGTAAACGGAGATCGGAACCGAGGTCTGCAGCGGATGTTACGATGTAATGTACATATCTAACGGGGCTATAGCTCAGTTGGTAGAGCGCTGCAATCGCACTGCAGAGGTCAGCGGTTCGAATCCGCTTAGCTCCACGGCCCCAATCCCGACATGACCTTGCCGGTCATGTCGGGATTTTTTATTTATTGCTTGCATGTTATGCGTAGGTCTTCGTATAACATACACATGTCCCCCATTTCAAATAAGTACTTCATCGCATGATGTATACACTCAACGTTCCATTAGCACAGTGGATACACGTATAAATGTACACAGGCCCTACAAACTAAGCATACGAACCCTACTATTTGTTCTCCTTGTCAGCCTTGGCATCAGTGCACAACCTGCACAAGGACAGCTCAATGCTGAGCTGGGCATCAAAGCCGGACGCACATTTACAACTGTTTCGGGCATGAGGCTTTCGAGTGAGTCCGATCGACGCACGGGCTGGACGCTTGCTGGTACCGCTCGTATACCGCTGGCGCATCGTTTCATCCTCCAATCCAGCGCCGCGTATGTGCAGAAGGGAGCCCGCAGACGGCAGTCCACCTCCAACGGATCGACCACCGTTACCATGCAGGTGAACTACATTGAGTTTCCACTAATGGTGGGCGCGCGATGGCCCATGGGGGCAGATATCGCCGGGCGTGTGCTCGTGGGACCTGCGGTCGGGTTCAACATGAGCGCTGAGCAAACAGCAGATCACTCCCTCTCGGATATGCCTGCACTGCGCGATCAGATGCGCCGTACCGAGGTCAGTGCCATGCTCGGAGCAGGACTCGACATCGACATCAACTACCAGACGATTATAGTCGATGCGCGCTACCACCGAGGACTCACCGCACTGCTGGACGCGTCTGCAGGCGATTCACTTCAAAATCAAGGGGTGAGCGTAACACTCGGAGTTGTATTTTAAAGCCTGCCTGGGGCCAATAGTGCGTGCTTGGGGAGGCCAAACGATAAAATAACGCGGACGGCATTGTGCTATGCGTATTAACCATATCGATACGGAGCAGTGGACGCGTGCAATGGAGCTGTTAGACCTTGTCTTGCAGCAACCGCATGAGAAGCGAGAAACGTTCCTCAACGAGGTGTGCAGCGATCCTGACTTGCGTGCCGAAGTCGAAGCGATGCTCCATGCCAGTGAGAAACCTATAGATTTTCTGGATCAGGGAGCGGCAGCAGCCCGGCGTTCATTACTGGACGGCGAGAGGCTGTGCAATGCGGTCCGGTCTGATGAGGATAAGACAGATTCGCATGTGGGGCCGTACCGGCTTGTTGAGCGCATCGGTACGGGAGGCATGAGCGTCGTGTATCGCGCCGAGCGTGCCGATGGGCACTACGAGCAGCATGTAGCAATCAAGTTGCTACCACGCTATTTTGAGACGGAGCGCCGCGTGGCGCGCTTTCAGGCCGAGCGCCAGATCCTCGCACGGCTGAACCACCCTAACATTGCACGTCTGCTTGATGGCGGTGTTACAGAGGCAGGGCAGCCGTACCTGGTCATGGAGTATGTAGACGGGGCGCCGCTTACCGACTACTGCGCGGCACATGCCTGCTCGCTGAAAAGCCGCTTGAAGCTGCTGCGTACCGTCTGCGAGGCCCTGCATCATGCGCATCAGAATCTGGTGGTGCATCGCGACCTCAAACCCGAAAACATCCTGGTTACCGAGTCGGGTGCAGTAAAGCTGCTTGATTTTGGCATCGCCAAGCTCCTCCACCCCACTCCGCGCGATACATCGCAGGCCCTGACGCGCACAGGCGAGTGCCCTATGACGCCCGCCTATGCGGCTCCTGAGCAGATTAAGGGCGACACCATTACCACTGCGACCGATATTTACCAGTTGGGTGTGTTGGCGTATCACATACTCACAGGCACGCACCCGTTTCGCAATTCCGATACGTCGGTTCAGCAAGCCATTCTCGACACTGCACCCCCACCGCCCTCGTCGGCGGTTGCGTCCGCGCCTGTGTCGGCTATGTGGGCAAGCAAACCAGGTGCATCCCTCACAACAGACTTGGATACGGTGGTGCTAAAGGCCCTGCGTAAGGAGCCCACCCGTCGCTACCGGTCGGCCCAGGCGTTTGCGTCCGACCTGACCCGCTACATGAACGATCATCCGGTGCAGGCACAGCCGGTGACGTGGGGTTACCGTATGCGCAAGTTTGTGGAGCGCAACTGGTCTGAGGTTGTAGTGGCAGCAAGCGTCGTGCTTCTTTTTGTGGGGCTCAGTCTCTTCCACGTGCATCGTCTTTCAACGGAACGCACAACTGCAGAGCGTCATGCTGAGGCCGCTGCTGCGGTTACATCGTTCATGGTTGATCTCATTGAAATGGGCGATCCGGCCGAGGCGCGGGGCGGCGCCATCACGCCGCGCGATCTGCTAAGCCATGGGCTGGCACGTGTGGAGCATATCGACGGGCAGCCCGAAGTGGAAGCGCAGGTGCGGCTGGCGCTGGGCCGCGTGTACCGGCGGGTGGGCGAGTACGACGATGCGCGTCCGCTCATTGAGCGCGCCCTCGAACTGCAGCGCCGTCATCTGCCGCCCAATCATGTAGAGCGGGCCGAAGGGTTAAAACAGAAAGGGGCGCTGCTGGCCGCCGTCGACGACTTTGAGGAAGCGGAAACCGCGCTGCGTCGGTCAATCGACATCTGGAATCAGCATGGGGAAGCGCGTCTGCTCGACCGGGCCCGCACCCAGCACCGGCTGGCCTATGTGTTGCGGCGCCAAGGGCAGTACGATCAGGCCCTGGCGCTCCATCGCGACAACGTTCAGCTGCGTCAAAACGTGCTGGGGGCAGAACACCCCGAAACGTTAGAGAGTGTGAAGCGCGCAGGCATCACGCTGCATAACTTGGGAAGCTATGCAGCTGCCGAGGCGCGGTACCGGCAGGCCATTCGTGGACAACGCGTCGCGCTGGAGACCCCGCATCCGCAGCTGGCCATGAGCCTGAGTAGCCTGGGTGCGCTCTACATGAACCAGGGACGCTTTCAAGCTGCTACAACGCTCTTGACGGAGGCGTTGCAGATGCGCCGCGACATCTATGGTACCGAACACGAAACCGTGGCCCTCACCCTAAACAACCTGGCTATGGCGGTACGAGACCAGGGCGCTCTTCAGGAAGCCGATTCGCTCTTTCAGGAAACGCTATCGGTGCGCCGGGATCTGCATCAGGATCCGCATACCGGCACGGCTATGACGCTGCGTGAAATGGGCACGCTCTACCTATATACCAACCGTCTGTTAGAAGCACAGACCGCGTTTCAAGAGGCGCTTCGCATCTTTAAAACGACGCTGACCCCCAACCACTCGTTTGTGGTGCGTACCCAAATCGATCTTGGATACGTACGCAGCATGCTCCATGACGAGGCTGCTCGCCATCCTCGTATTGACAACGCATTTCAAACGGTGCAGCGCATCCACCCCGACTCGTCGTTAGAGCGAGGGCTGGCCAACATGCACTACGGAGCGCTGATTGCCCAGCAACGAGAACGGACGCTTCAGGGTGATTCGTTGCTGCAGGCCGGCACAGCTATTCTCGCATCGCTGGATGGTAACACCGCGCTACCTACACCCAGCCAGCGTCTGCAGTATGCCCGCAACGTGCAGCGCACAGCGCAGCGGTAGGTCTACCAGCCGTAGCCCAATGCCCAGCAACGCCCCGAAGCGGTCTGTAAGCGCATTGTGGAACCGCCTCTTTGGGGCCCGCATCTGCTGTACCGTGCCCACGCCTCTGTTCGCTGCCCCACCGCCATGCCTACGCTTGCTGTTGACGACATTGCCCTGCACTATACCGACACCGAGCGCAATGCCCCGCCGCTGGTATTCATCCACGGCTTAGGGTCGAGCGGACGCGACTGGGCCCCGCAGGTTGATGCCTTTGTATCCGACTTCCGTGTGCTAACGTGCGATCTGCGTGGGCACGGCAACACCAGCACGCCCGAGGGGCCGTATAGCATTGCGCAGATGGCCCGCGACGTGGCGGTGTGGCTGCGCAAAGTCGATGCTGCGCCTGCCCATCTGGTCGGCTTGTCAATGGGCGGCATGATTACGTACGAACTGCTTGCCCACACCCCCGAGGTCGTACGAAGTGGCACCATCATCAACAGCGTGCCCGGCGTGCAGCTGAACGGGCTTGGCGACTACGCCTTCTACTGGTCACGACGCGGCGCCGTGCAGGCGCTTGGCATGCGCCGGGTGGGGCGCCTCTTAGCGCGCAAGCTGTTCATCAAGCCCAACCAGCAGGAGCTGCGCACGCAGTTCATTGAGCGATGGGCCGAAAACGACAAGCAGGCATACCTGGCCTCGATCAACGGACTCGTGGGGTGGAGCGTCAAAGACCAGTTGCCCACTATTCAGCATCCGGTGCTGGTACTTGCCGCCAACGAGGACTACACCCCTGCATCCGCCAAACGAAAGCATGTGCGCGCCATGCCCAATGCACAGCTTGCCGTTGTTGCCGATGCGCGGCATGCCCTCCCCGCTGAGCGTCCCGATGCAGTGAATACCATACTGCGCGCGTTCATCGAGCGTGTAGAGCAGCAAAATGACCGCCCATAAGTCGCGTTAGGTGCGCTATTTGCCCGGCGTAGGCAGGTTGGCCGAGACGGCTTTTGCGGCGCCCGTGGGCTCTTTTTTCTTCTGCGGACGTCGCCAGAGCGGTACCGAAGAGCAGGGCTCGCCGTACATCAGTTTGCGTGCTACGCCTTGCAGCTTCTGCGTGGCAATTAGATATGCTACGTCGGGTACGATGTCGCCGCCGCACCCCTTAATGACAACGGGCTTATCGGCATATGGGCTCCAGTCCTTCGCCTCCAGCGCGCGGACGTAGTAGTCGCGTATCAGATCAGCGTCGCGGCCAAATGCTACTGAGCGGGCCACGCCCTCCAGCTTGGAGGCGATCAGCATGTAGCCCCACGTGGGCACGATGGCATCGGTAGAGCAGTACACAGCCACGTGCTCGCCCTCGTGCTGGCTAAAGTCGTAGTCTTTGACCGCCTCACGGAAGGGCTCTTCCTTGAGCATGAGCCCCTGCACCAAAAACGGCTCGATATCGAGCTCGGCGACCGGCGCATCGTCCCACAGGTCGGCGAGGTTGAAGACCGTAATGTTGCTCTGCGCAACGCGGTTCGTCAGGTCGTCGGTCAGGTCATCCATGGGGATTCGGAGTGTTGGTTTGCAAGAACAGATGGTTTGAGCTACGCCGGGTGCGCCGCCCGAGCCAGCGGACGTGCTTGCTCCAGGGCATCTACAGCGTACAGCAGGTCGTCTTCGGTCGTGGCGCGTCCGGCACTGAAGCGGAGCGAGGCGTGGGCCTCGGCGGGCGAGTGGCCCATGGCGCGCAGCACATGGCTGGGTTTCGGGTCGGTGGTGGCACAGGCACTTCCGGTAGCGCACGACACCGTGCGCAGGGCCTGCACCAGCCGTTCGGCGTTGATGCCAGGCAATGTGACGTTCGTCGTCTGCGGGAGCCGCTCCGCTTCGCCTCCATTAATACGGATGTCTGGAAAACGCGTTTGCAGGGCGGATTCGAAGGTGGCCTGCAGCGTGCGCCAGCGCTCCGCATCCTGGGGCTGACGCTCTATGGCAAGCTCAGCCGCCGCTCCAAATCCAACCACGGCCGGTACATTGAGCGTGCCGCCGCGCAGCCCGCGCTCTTGTCCGCCGCCATCGATGAAGCGGGGGCACTGCACGCCTGCCCGTCGATACAGCACGCCAACGCCTTTGGGGCCGTAGAGCTTGTGGGCCGAGCCCACGAGCAGGTCAGCGTGCTGCACATTGACGGGCACCTTGCCCAGCGCCTGCGTGGCATCAGTCAGAAACAGCGCGCGGTGGTTGCGCACCACGTCGTAGCACTCGGCAATCGGATGCAGCACGCCGGTTTCGTTGTTCGCGTGCATCACAGCTACCAGCACCGTGTCGTCGGTGAGCGCATCAGCCAGCGTGTTGGGATCGAGGCGGCCTTCTGCGTCTACCGGGCAGTAGGTGACGCGCGCAGTGCCCTGCTGCTCCAGCGCCTGGCACGATTCAAGCACGGCCTTGTGCTCAGTGGCCACCGTCACAATGTGCGGCCGGGCCACCGCGCTGTGTTGCGCAATGCCTTTGATGGTCATGTTGAGTGCTTCGGTAGCCCCGCTGGTAAAGGTGAGGCGCTCGGGTTCGGTATCCAGCAGCGCCGCGACCTGCTCGCGGGCTACATCCACGGCGCTTTCAGCGCGCCAGCCATGCGAGTGGCCGCTGGCGGCATTGCCGTAGTGCGTGGTAAAATACGGCTTCATGCGGTCGAACACGCGGTCGGCAACCGGCGTGGTGGCGTTGTAATCGAGGTAGACCGAGCGCGGCATAGCACAGACGGGGGCGACAGGAAAAACATGCATCTATGCAAACCACTGGGCGTGTAGGTGGGTTTCTGGGAGCAGAGGTGGTATAAAGCGTATCGCAGTAATGACCTAACAACGAAAGGATTAATCCAGACGACCGGAAACCTGCATCAGATGCCGGTTGTGTGTTGAAATAACATGGGTCCCCTCGTAATTGTGGTCAACAATGCATTGCGTATGCCTGATGCCTTGCCCTCCACCGATCAAATCCGCGATGCAACGGCTTCTGAGGATATCCTCAATTGGCATGCGCACCCCACTCACGAGGTCATCCGTCGTCTTGAAACCGCGTCTCAGGGACTTCCGCCTCAGGAAGCGCAAGAGCGCCTTGGGCGGTATGGGCTCAATGTGATCGATGTTGAAGAGAGCGAGTGGGCGCTGTGGCGCTTTCTGCGCCAGTTTCATGATGTGCTGATCTATGTCCTCATCGTAGCTGCAATGGTTACAGCAGGGCTCGGTGAGTGGGTTGACACGGCGGTCATTGTGAGTGTGGTGCTGATCAATGCAATCATTGGGTTTGTGCAAGAAGGCAAGGCCGAGGAAGCGCTCGAATCGCTTCGTAACATGCTCGCGCCAAGCGCGGTCGTGCAGCGAGGCGGTGAGCGAATGCGGATTGAGGCCAAACATGTTGTGCCAGGCGATATCGTGCTCGTGGAATCGGGCGATCAGATTCCAGCCGACGTACGCTGGATGCGCACCAACAATCTGAGTGTGGAGGAGGCGGTCTTGACAGGCGAGTCGGTGCCTGTCGACAAGCACGAAGAGGCCGTTGCGGAAGAGGTAGCGCTTGGCGACCGGGCCAGCATGGGGTTTGCGGGGACCGTTGTGCGCCGCGGACGAGGCCGTGGTGTCGTGGTTGCAACCGGCCCAGCTACCGAGGTGGGACGGATCGGTGCGATGATAGCTCAGGTTGATGAGTTGACCACACCGCTCATTCAGCAGATTAATAGGTTTGGTACGGTACTGTCTGCAGGGATTCTACTGCTATGCGTAGCCACGTTTGCCTTCGGTTACGCGTTCCGTCCCTATACGGTTGAGGAGCTGTTTATGCTGGTGGTGGGCATTGCCGTATCGGCGATCCCGGAAGGGCTGCCTGCAATTCTCACCATTACTCTTGCGCTGGGCGTGCAGCGCATGGCAAGGCGCAATGCTATTCTGCGTAAGCTACCGGCTGTTGAAACGCTGGGCTCTGTATCGGTGATCTGCTCCGATAAAACAGGCACCCTGACCCGTAACGAGATGACCGTTCGCCAGATTGCCACGGCCCAGGTGCAGTACGACGTTACTGGAGAAGGCTATGTACCCGAGGGCGCCCTGCAGCACAACGGTGAAGCAGTCGACTCTTGTCGGCATCCAGATGTGGAAATGCTGGTGCGTGCTGCGGCGCTGTGCTGCGAAGCTACGCTTAAGCAAGACAATGGCCAGTGGACCGTTGAAGGCGACCCAACCGAGGGCGGGCTGGTAGTGCTGGCCGCGAAGCTGGGGTGGAAGCAGGCGGCGCTGCTCAGCGAAGAGCCCCGCTGCGACGAGGTCCCGTTCGAATCCGAACGCCAGTGGATGGCCACCTTGCACGATACCAACAGGGGGCGGCGTGCCTACTTGAAGGGGGCCCCCGAACGGGTCCTGGCTCTCTGTACGCACCAGAGCGCCCCAGATGGTACAACGGACGCGCTCGACCCAGCCTACTGGCAGCAGGTCATGCAAGCGTTTGCAGGGACGGGGCATCGGCTGCTGGCAATTGCCGAGCGTTCCGTATCGTCCTCAACTCTGTCTGAAGATGACGTTACAGAGGGAGGGTTCACACTACTCGGCATGGTAGGCATTATGGATCCGCCGCGTCAGGAAGCGATTGAGGCGGTACGCGAGTGCCAGCAGGCAGGAATCCAGGTGAAAATGATTACCGGCGATCATGCACGGACAGCGCAGAGCATCGGCATACAGCTGGGCATTGCGGATGCAAGTGCAGGTCCGGTTACGGGCGCTGACCTCGACACCCTGAGCGACGAACAGCTCAGCAACCTTGTCGCTGAGCGGTCCGTGTTTGCCCGTACGAGTCCCGAACATAAGCTATGCATCATGGAGGCGCTTCAGTCGCGAGGGCGCATCGTTGCGATGACCGGTGACGGAGTAAACGACGCCCCTGCACTTAAACGGGCCGACGTGGGCATTGCGATGGGAGGGAAAGGCGCTGAAGCAACCAAGCAAGCCGCCGACATGGTGCTGGCCGATGATAACTTTGCAACCATTGCTGCGGCAGTGCAGGAAGGGCGCACTATCTACGATAATCTAAAGAAGGCAATTCTTTTCATTTTACCAACAAATGGGGCTGAGTCGCTCATGCTCATTGCAACTGTGGTCTTTGCCTTCGAGCATGTGCCCATTACGCCGCTCCAGGTTCTGTGGGTGAATATGGTTACAGCTGTCACGTTGGCTTTAGCCCTGGCGTTTGAACCGGGCGAGCCAGGCATTATGAAGCGTGCCCCTCGCAATCCCAATGCGCCTATCTTGTCGGGCTACCTGCTCTGGCGCATCGGCTACGTATCGGGGCTGATTGCGGTTGCGGCACTGGTGCTGTTTTTCTATGAGATGGGACACGGAATATCGCTTAACCGAGCGCAGACCGTCGCTGTCAATACGCTGGTTATTGGGCAGGTGGCCTATCTGTTTAACACACGGTTTATCTGGCAGTCCTCGCTATCGGTGCGTCGGCTGCTCTCCAATCCAGTCGCATGGAGCGTAGTCGGCGTGCTGGTGGGATTCCAGCTCGGGTTCACATACCTTCCCATCATGCAGACGGCCTTCAACACGGGGGCTATGACGCTGGCCGACTGGGGGGCTGTGGGAGGCGTCGGACTTGGTGTTTTCCTGGCTGTAGAAGTTGAGAAAGCTATTGTGCGGCGGATGCCGTAGCATACCAGTACGAAACACACCAGTACAACAAGAGGCGTGGGCATGGGGCCGCGCTACTGCTCGGCCCACTGCGTTTCGGCCAGGGCAAGCGTGGTGCCGTCGTCGGCATGGTAGAGGTGATGCACTACGCGGTGCGGCGCATGCTCGGGACCGCCGTCAACCACCGTGGCGGTGGCCGCTACCGGCGTGTTGGCGGTGGTTTCGGATTTGAAGTGCAGCGTCAGTCCGCGTGCGGCATGCGCATCCAGCCAGCCAATGGGCAGCGTCTCCAGCGCCCACGCCACGTAGCGCGCATTGTTGACGTGGCGGTTCAGGTCCAGATCATGAAAGCGGACGCGAAAGCGGCGCGTGTAGTCGGCCTGTGCAGGCACCTCCACCTCGGGGATGTCGGCGCTGAGCGCAGGCGGTCGCTCAGGCAACGTGAGGTCGTACAGCACGCGCGGCGGACGGGCCGGACGGCGGCGTGTTTGGTCGAACACGATCCAGGTGCTGGTGGCTCGGCCAACGGCCTCCGCATCCACCCGAAACAGAAACTCGCGCTGCGCGAAGGGGCCCGAAAGGCCCGACGGCCACGTCTCAATGGTGAGCGTATCGCGCCAGGTGGGCAGACGGTCGAGCTCCACCTGAAGGCGGGCCAGCACCCACGACTGGTTCTGCTCCAGCAGATCGGTCTGCGCTACGCCAAGCTCGTTGGCATGCGCACCGGCCGCGTCTTGCAGGTGGGCGCAGAGCGCGGGCAAGGAGAGCGTGCCGTGCAGCGTGGCATCGCGGGGCTGGAGCGGCGCGTGAGCGATGTGGGCAGAGACAGCAACTGGCATAAGCGTCAAGACAACGCGTGTAAAGAGCGAGTCAGCCCATGAGCGGGTCGTCGCGGAGCTCGGCGAGCATGTCTTCGAAGATCGACATGGCCTTTGCATCAAACAAGACGAACCGCACCAGCTTGATGTGCTCCAGGATGGGCGCGTTTGTGAGCATGGTGCCGAGTGCCGCGTGGGCAGCCGGGCGCAGCGGGTAGCCAAACGTTCCGGTAGAGAGGGCTGGAAAAGCAATCGAGGAAACCTCGTGCTCCTCGGCCAGGTCGAGCGCGTTTTCGTATCCAGATCGCAGCAGCGCAGCGGCAGGCTCGTCGCGTCCGTACACCGGGCCCAGCACGTGAATGACGTAGTCGTTGGGCAGGTCGAACGCCTCGGTACACACCGCCTCGCCAGGCTGTAGGGGCGCCATGGGTTTGCAGGCGTCGGCAAGCTTCGGGCCTGCAGCCTGGTGGATAGCCCCGGCCACGCCGCCGCCCGAGCGCAACTGCGCGTTCGCCGCGTTGACGATGGCCTCCACATCCGGCTGGTCGGCAATATCACCCTGCACCAGTTCAATGCGTATTTTGTCCAGCGTAACGTCCATAAACAGAGAGAAGCAGAAAGCAAGTACACGCAACAGGGCGAATCAAGCGCATCCGCGTTGGTTCCTTGAACGTACCCGTGCAGCATTTCTTGGGGAGGCATAGCAGGTCGCCCGTCTTGTATCTTGGCACAAACCCCGATGCGCATCGTTCGGCTCTGCGTATCCCCTTTATCGTATTGTCTGTCGTCGCCTCCCCCCTGCATGGATTACGACCCGATTAAAGATCGCCTGGGCCAGTGGATGAGCCGCCATCCGTGGCTGCAACGCCTGTTCTACGGCGTGTTGAACCTGCTTTTCCTGCGCGCCTGGTACGTGCGCCGCACCGTGCGCCGCCTGCTTGCGTCGTTCCCTGACACGCGTCCGGTGCGCGTGCTCGACGCGGGCACGGGCTTCGGACAGTACGCCTATTTCATGGCGCGGGCCTTTCGGAACGTGCACGTGGATGCGGTGGACATTAAGCCCGACTATCTGCGCCGCGCCCAGCACTTTGCCGACCAGACCTCGGTCGGGCCGCAGATCAGCTGGATCCAGGACGACCTGACCGACCTGCAGGTGAGCGGGCCCTACGATCTCATTCTGTCGGTGGATGTGATGGAGCACATCAAAGACGACGAGGGCGTGTTTCAGCACTTCGAGCGCGTGTTGCGTCCGGGTGGATACGTGGTCATCAACACGCCCTCGGATCAGGGCGGCTCCGACGTACAAGCCGACACCGACGACAGCTTCATCGGTGAGCATGTGCGCGATGGATACAACATGGACGCGCTGTGCGAAAAGCTGCATCGCGCGGGACTTACGCCGGTTGAGCAGACGTACACCTATGGCCCGTACGGCGCTACCGCGTGGCGTTGGCTCATCAAACGGCCCATGCAGATGCTGGGCGCCACCTGGGCGGCGCTGCTCCTCTTGCCGCTCTACTACCTGATGGGGCTGCCGGTGGGCCTCTGGCTCAACGCCCGCGATGTGGCCCATGACAACGACACCGGCACCGGCGTGCTGGTCGTGGCGCAGAAGCCTGAACAGCGGTAAAGGCACGGCTTGCCGCAAGAAAGATTCTCGGGCAAGAGTGCAACGCTACCAATAGCCTGAACCCAGGTGGTTGTCGGAGACTGGCGGGGGCGAACGGGGGACCGTTCGCCCCAGAAAAGGTTTTTATCAGGAAGGCGCATCCCTCGACCACGGAATCGGCCATGTAGGGAAATCCCGCACGCGCTACGCCCCGATTCGCCTGAAGGTAGAGGGCGAAAGCTACAGACTGGACACCGTGTGCTCCGATGTGTATGTTTAGTTATGCATAGCGTCTTCACGATCGAGGCGAATCGACGTAAATCGGTACCAGACAGGCGCTACTGCCTCCTCATGTTCTCTGGCTGATCTGTTTTGGGCTGTTATGATCAATAATCTTCTTGTTGCACGCGACTTCTCGACCTCCTCGGACCGGGCCTTGCACGCCGCCTTTGCATGGGCTCGTCCCATCGGTTCAACCGTGCATCTGCTGGCAATTCAGGTAACGAACGACAACCCATTCGAGCCCGCTGAGCAGCGTTCGGGTCCGCTGGAGCGGCTACGGGAGCAACTAAAAGACCGCACCCACAGCGACATGGCGCAGTCGGGCTACGACCCGGGGAGCGTGTCGGTGAAGCACGAGGTGCAGCGCGGAGAGGCCGCCGGGCCCGCCATTGTGCGCTATGCCGAGCGCGCCGAAATTGACCTGATTATGATGGGCACAACGGGACGTCGGGGCGTGCGCCGGGCCATGCTGGGCAGCGTGGCCGAAGAGGTTGTGCGCACTGCGCCGTGTCCGGTGGCTACCGTGCGCGCCACGGCCGAGGGCGCACCTCCAGCCGTACCGGAGCATGTGGTGATTCCTATCGACTTTTCGGAGCCGTCGCGACAGGCGTTGGCATACGGACTGCAGTTAGCACGGCAGATGGAAGCAGACGTTACGGTGGTGCACGCAATCGAGGAGCCTTCGGCACCGCTCGTGTATGGTCTTGAGATTGGCGAAAAGGCGCAACGCGCAAGTAGCGAGTCCCTTCAGCGCCGTGTATACCGCGCGCTGGGTGAGTGGGTCGAACAGGCAACTGCTGATGTGGACGACCCGCCGTCTATTGATATGCAGGCAGACACCGGAGGGCCTGCTTCAGTGATTTGCGAATCTGCCTCCACCCCCCGCGACCTGGTTGTAATGGCTACGGAAGGCCGCACCGGCATGGAGCGGATGGTGCTGGGCAGCGTAGCGGAGTCGGTACTGCGGAACGCCGTGGGGCCCGTAATTACAGCGCGCTCATTCGCCAAAGCCCGGTAGGCCCCCAGCGCTGCCGATCGTGTCTCACGATGCATTTAGAGACACGCTCGCTTATTTACTCGTCTCACACAGTGTTTAGGGCGTCATGGCTTCGGATTCTTCTGCTGAGCATGCTGATGCACTTCGCATCTACAGCGCGCTCTCGCAACTGCCTGCAC
>CAZBTM010000005.1:0-1960 GCA_964494425.1 uncultured Rhodothermales bacterium
CGTACCGAAGATGCCATCGGCACCACTCGGATCGTCGATATTTGCAAAGAGCGGATCAGTGCTCCCATCGAGATTGCCGATGTCGTTCGGCCCGTCCAAGTCAAGCCCCTGAATGAGCGAGTGGCTATATTCCGGGAAGGAGTCAACGTTGCGAATTTCGTCGCCGTTGCCTACGGCGTCGTTGCCCCATAGAATCGTGTTTGTGATCTCTGGGGTGTTCGTGCTATTGAGCGTGTAGTAGCCTCTGTTGTAAATCGCGCCGCCTTCTTCCGCAGAATTGCCCACGAAGGTGGCGTTTGTGATCTGTGGCCTGTTCGTGCCGCTGGAGACGACGGAGTTGTAGATTGCACCGCCTTTGCTCGCCGTATTACCGATGAAGATGGCATTGGTGATCCGCGGGCTGCTGCTACCGCCAAAGCTGCCCGTGTTGTAGATCGCGCCGCCGCTGCCGCTTGCCGTGTTACCGGTAAAGATCGTGTTCGTGATCTGCGGGCTGCACACATTTCCCGCATCGCTTCCGTCGCAGTAGAGCCCGCCGCCAGCGTTGTTCGGAAAACTTCCGTTGGCATATCCGCCCGTGATGGTCACCCCATCCAAAACAGTGGCCGGCGTCACGTTCGCAGACGCGCTCGGACCGATGGAGCCGCCCCCGTTGAAGACAAAAACGTGATAGCTGTTGCCGCTGGAGGTCCCGTCGCGGTCGATGTCGCCCGAGAGGATGGTCTGGTGTCCCGCCCCAAGGTTGCGCTCGCTGAGGGTGGTTTCCGTACCAGCAAACCCGCCGTAGATCTTTAGTCCGTCTTGGCCACCGGTGACGGTGAAACTGGCAGTCAGGTCGCCCTCCGTGACGCTGACGCCCTCATCGGGATAGTAGGTGCCTGCAGCCATCCAGATCTGGTCGTTCCCGGTGGCGATGCTGAGGGCGTCTTGCAGATCCGTGTAAGCGCTCGTCCACGAGGAGCCGTCTCCCCCCGCATTGGCCTCGGCATCAACATAGATTTGCGCGTGGGTCAGGGACGCGGCGGGGCCCCATCCAACAAAAAGGAGGACCACCAGCAGAGCACACCAGCGAATCTGGACACGGAGCGGGTCCCACATGTACCCCGAAAGCAAACGGTGAGAGCAAGGCATAGAAGCAGGGTATACAAGCGTTGGGGCAACGGGTGGGGGCAGCAGACCAGTTGCGCCTTCGCGCATGCTGACGGTACATGCTGACATCGCATGGGAGCTGCATCTATCAATAGCCTGTCAGATATTGATAGTATATGCAGTAAGATATGAACCGCTGCGCTCATATGCCTGTGGATGAGACCGGGTGCGCTATCGGATGAAGCGACCAGTGCCCGCTGTCCTGTTTCCGGGCGTTAAATGAGCTTATCTACTATTTATTGACGTCTTGTTCACAATAAAAGTGCGCCACGTGTTGCCTTGCGAGTGGCACACACGTGGCGCTACACTGAGGAGCCGAACGGGGGGCCCGTTCGGCTCAGGATTGAGGCACCGTACATCATTGATTCAGCCAGAAACGCTATGCGCTCGGCAAGGGCGCGTCATGATCCGGCACGAGTACGACCCGAAAGCGCGCCTCGTTGTTGATCATCCGGTCGTAGGCGGCGTCGGCCTCCGAGAGCGGATATGTCTCGATCATCGGGGCCACGTCGTTCAGCGCGCTGAAGTCGAGCGTGTCCTCCGAGTCGTCGGCGGTGCCGCTGGGCCAGCCCGCTACGGACTTGCGTCCCATGATGAGATCGAGCGGCGACACCTCAATCGGTTCGCCCGTAGCTGCCACCACGAGCAGCTGGCCATCGCGTCCGAGACCGCCCACCAGTTCGGAGTTGCGGAAATAGACAGAAGTTCCCGAATACTGGGTTTTCAGGAAAAACCCAGAATGGGCGCCAAGTGCATTCCTGGGGATCCTGATCATGTTCTTGTTTCCATGGGTATCTATGTTTTTCGGGCA
>CAZBTM010000005.1:1970-8846 GCA_964494425.1 uncultured Rhodothermales bacterium
CGAGGGTCTGCAGCGCCTCCGCCGGGTCGTGCGCTGTCGTATCGATATAGTTGTTCGCACCAAGCCCGTACGCCAGCTCTTCCTTGTCGGTACCGCGGGAGAGCGCCGTCACCTCGCATCCAAACTGACGCGCATACTGCACGGCCAGGTGCCCCAGTCCGCCAATGCCTTGCACCGCCACATGGTCGCCGGGCTGCAGATCGCCGTTACGAAGCGCATTGTACGTCGTGATGCCTGCGCACAGCAGCGGCGCCGCATCGGTGTAGTCGAGTCCGTCGGGCATGCGGGCCACCGCTTCCTGCGGCGCGACCATGTATTCGGCATAGCCGCCGTCGTACGAGATGCCACAGATCTGCCCGTTTTCGCAGTTCACGAAGTCGCCCGCGCGGCAGGCTGCGCACTCGAAGCAGTGACCGCCATGCCAGCCCACACCAACAGACTGCCCCACCGCCCACTGCGATACGTCGTCGCCCACCGCATCAACAACACCTGCCACTTCGTGCCCCGGCACACGCGGATACTCGATGCCGGGCATGGCGCCGTCTTTCACGAACGCGTCGCTGTGACAGATACCACACGCATGCACTTTCACGCGCACCTCGCTCGGCCCTGGTTCGGGAATGGGCTGCTCAACGACTTCGAAATTGCCCCCGGCTTCGGAGACTTGTACGGCTTGCATTGTAGACATACGACGTGTTGGATGTAGGGAAGTAGAGCAACGAGTGCAGAGCCTGTAATTTGATGCTCCATCGCGCCGTTCCGCACTGTAGATGCTTGTAGCAGATCCGTTGGAGATTCCTCCACACGCCCTGTGCCATTATGCTATTTGGATGACGCCCTCCTTCTCCAACGCGTCAATTGCCTCTCGCGCATACCCGTTTGCTTGCAGAACCGACGTGGTATCGGCTCCGAAATGCGGAGGTGGCCCCATCTCTTGTGCGCCATCCTCAACGGCTCCGGGCATCGTTTGGCGGAGTCCAGCGGGATGCGCCGCATCGCCCGTGCCCAGTGTCATCGCGGCAGCGTGCGGGGCATTGAACACCGCCGGAAGGGCACGTACCGCTCCTGCAGGTACCCCGCGTTGGTGCAAGGCATTCAGCAGCGCATCTGCCGACTGCTTGGCCAGCCTGGAGCGCAGAACGTTGTCCAGCGCCTCGCGGTGCTGCACGCGGGCGGCGTTGGTGGCAAAGCGCTCCTCCTCCGCCCGTGCCGGACAGCCCAGTACGTCGCAGAGCGCTGCAAACTGGCGATCGGTGCCTACAGCCAGCACGACCGGCGTATCTGCCGTTTTGTACGCGGTACCGTACGGCGCAATGTTCGGATGCGCCGAGCCCATCCGCTCGGGCACGTGGCCGGTGTTCAGGTAGTTGGTCGCCTGATTGGCGAGTCCGCTCACCGCCGCCTGCATAAGCGAAACAGGCACATATGCACCCTGGCCGGTTTGCGTACGGCGCAGCAGTCCCACGAGCAACGCTTCTTTCAGGTGGTGCGCGGCCAGCACATCCATGAGCGCCACCGGCATCTTGGTGGGCGGCCCGCTGGCAGATCCGTTCATCGCCATGAATCCGCTTTCGGCTTGAATAACGGCATCGTAGCCCGGACGCGGGTTGTCCGGTCCGTACCCGGTGATGTGTCCATAGAGCAAGGCGGGGTTGAGATCGCGCAACGTGTCGGCATCAGCCCCAAGTGCCTCGGCCTGCCCTGGACGGTAGCTGGCAATCACGATGTCGGCTTCCGTAACCAGCGTGTGCAGTACGTCCTGACCGCGTTCGGTGCTTAGGTCGAGCGCTACAGACTGCTTGCCGTAGTTGCAGCAGCAGAAGTAGGCCGAGCGGTCGTCGGCAGGCGTTTCGTGCGGCAGCGTCCACCGGCGTGTGACGTCGCCTTGCGTACGTGGGTTTTCGACTTTGATGACGGTGGCCCCCAGTTCGGCAAAAAACTGCCCTACACTGGGCCCGGCCAGTACGCTGGCCAGCTCCAGCACCGTGCACGATTCGATCATAGCAGATGGGCATAATCAGGAGGGATGCGGAAGCATCTCAACGGAGCCTGGGGCCGATGCCGTTCCCCAACGGGGATAGACATCAACTGTGGGGCAGAGCACCTCCGTATTGCATCCTTCTACTTCGTTCACGTTATGCGCGTCCAATAAACCGCTCAAATCAATCTCGCCCTGTGTTAGATGCATCGGGTGGGGACACGGTAAATGGTCCATCAATTCCCCACACTGCTTTCTGTCAAACTTCACCCTGCACCGCTCTTAGGCTTGAACCTTCTCCTCGTGCCAGGTTTATCACATCACGACACTAAACTTGTAATAACAAGTGAGTAGTTCCCAGGATACTGAGGCGGGTTGGGCCCCGCTCTTGACTGGCGGGCTACCGAGGGCCGCCGCCTATGGACTTCTTCTCTCCTCTTACATTCCTTTCGCCGGAACTGGCCAGTCGGGTTCAGTTTGGGTGGACGATCAGCATCCACATTATCTTTGCCGCAACCTCAATTGGGCTGGCCCCCTTTCTTGTCTACTTTACCGTGCAGGAGTTTCGCACGCAACAGGCACGCTATCGCAAACTGCGCACGTTCTGGACCAAGCTTTTCGCCATCGGTTTTATCATGGGAACCGTGACGGGTATCCCGATGGGCTTTATGTTTGGTACAAACTTCGCGGTGTTTTCGGAGGTCGCCGGCGAGCTCATTGGTGGACCGCTTTCCTTCGAAACCAAGATGGCGTTCTTCACCGAAGCGGTATTTCTGGGCGTAATGTTGTTCGGGCACGAGCGTGTACCCGGCTGGTTCTACGTGTTCTCGTCGGTGATGGTAGCGTTTGGAGCGTGGCTGTCGGCATTCTGGATTATCGTTGTTAACGCCTGGATGCAGACGCCGCAGGGGTTCGAGCTCGTTGAAAAGGGCGGTCTTGAAGTGGCTCAACTCACCGATCCGGTTGCTGCTTTCCTCACCCCACGCATGCCGTGGATGTACGCCCACATGCAGATGGCCTCTGTGCTGTCTATAGCTCTTATCATTGCAGGTGTGTCAGCTTACTTCCTCTGGCGGAACCACCGCACCGCCGCGTGGCGCACAGCGTTTCGTGCATCGGTAATTGTCATCCTGGTCACTTCCGTCCTTCAAGTCGTACAGGGGGATATGTATGGTCGGCACGTGGGCGAGACACAGCCTCACAAATTTGCAGCGATGGAAGCCCATTACGAAACCGGGTCTGCCGACCTGCATCTGATTGCGTTCCCAACTGAGCTGGAAGCTTTCACAAATCCGCGGGCCGAAAATCTCTACGCTATCAGCATTCCACATCTGGCCTCGTACCTGGCCAGCGGCGGCGATACCGACTACGAAATAACCGGACTCAACGACTTTCCCTACGAAGGTCCGCCCGTGGCGATGGTATTCTGGTCGTTTCGCGTCATGGTTGGGCTTGGTTTCTTGTTCATCATCCTCGGCATGTGGGGCGGGTACCGGCTCTGGCAGGGCAGGCTCTACGACGACAGCTACTACTTGAAGACCATGATGCTATCGGCTCCACTCGGCTTTGTGGCGCTCATCACCGGATGGTACGTTACAGAGATTGGGCGGCAACCGTGGCTCATCCAAGATGTGCTGCGCACCGGCGAAGGCGTTTCAACATCGCTCACCTCGGCCGAAGCTACATTCACACTCGCGGCCTTTGTTGTCGGCTACATTATTCTGTTCGGTATCTTTCTGTATACATTCAAGCGCCTCGTAGACAGCGAGCACAATGCCTCTTCTGATACTGAATCTGTCGAACAACGCCCGGTGGCTCACCATGGATAGCATTCTTTCAACATCGGAATATCTGCTGCCTGCGCTCCCCGAGCTCTGGTTCGGTTTTGTAATGGTTGCCTTTGGAGGCTACCTGCTGCTTGATGGGTTCGACTTTGGACTGGGTATGCTCTACCATACGGCTACGGCCAACGAGCGTGCTACACTACGAGCAGCTTTTGGGCCCGTCTGGAAGGCAAACGAGGTCTGGCTTGTGCTTTTTGGAACTGTACTGTTCGCAGGCTTCCCACGCGTTTATGCGCAGCTTCTTAGCACCCACTACCTCCTCGTGTTTGCACTCCTCTTTGCCCTGTCGATGCGCGGACTGGGCTCCAAACTTCGGGGCAATACAACCGACGCGAAATGGACTCCGTTCTGGGATCGGGCCTTCGTAGCAGGTAGTCTGTTTTCCCCGTTCCTCCTGGGTATGCTTGCCGGAAGCTGGGCTCTTGGTGCAGCATCGCCTCTTACGCCAGGCCCGATGGTCGTTGGACTTACCCTTGTTGTACTCTCACTGATGCTGGGGGCTTCGTTTCTCGCTATTAAGACCGAGGGGGCCTTACAAGAGCGCATGGCCGTACGGTCTCGCTGGGCCAGCGTCGGCTATCTGGGCATGCTGGTGCTCACCGCTGCTACGTTCTATCAATGGCATCCCGATACGCAGGCCACGTTGCTATCGCTTCCTACCGCATTTATCGTACTCGGATCGGTCGTAGGGGGGGCTGCTGTGTATCGCTTTCAGCAGCAGCGCTTACATCACAGCGCGCTTTTCGCAGCCGCCAGCATGTCCGCCCTGCTCATCGGACTCGTCGTCTACTTGATGTATCCATTCGTGTATCCAGCCGAGGCTCTCACCGTGCGGGATGCCGTCGTATCCCCTTTACCGATGAACATCACATTCGTGATGGCAGCGATATTTTTCCCTGTGATCCTATTGTATTTTGGCTTTCTGTATTCGGTCTTCAGCGGTCCGGCTCGTCCCGAAGATGAACATGCCTACAGCTAACAATATCTGAACCCAACTGCTTTTAGACACGTCTGCAGTCTCTAATTCCATTCGCATCTATTCACGTTACGTTTGCAAAATTACCGTGTCTACGGTGTGAAAGCCATATATGCAGTTCGGCTTACTGATCTATCTCTAAACATAAATCTATTGTTATCATGGCACGTGGCGTAAACAAAGTCGTCTTGGTGGGTCGGCTGGGTCAAGATCCCGAACTCAAATACACCAACAGCGGCACTGCAGTGTGCACCTTCTCGGTAGCGACCAATGATTCGTACACCGACAGCAACGGCGAGCGCGTTGACACCACCGAGTGGCATAATATCGTGGTGTGGGGCCGCCTGGCGGAGATCTGCGACGAGTACATCGACAAGGGCCAACAAGTGTATCTGGAAGGCGCATTACAGACTCGCTCGTGGGAGGACCGCGACGGCAACAAAAAGTATCGCACCGAGGTAAAGGCACGCGAGGTGGTCTTTCTGGGCAACACGCGCTCAGACTCTCCAAGCACTACACCGCGCGAAGCCGTGCATGAGCCAGCGGATGTAGCGGCATACAGATCCTCTGAAAAGGCACCGGCTTCGGATGAACCCAACGGCGCTCCACCGTTTTAACGAGATCAGACAGCACGTATCGTACCTGTATAACACAACGTAACCACCCACTATGGCACGCGGCGTAAACAAGGTCATCTTGGTCGGACGGCTTGGCCAAGATCCTGAACTCAACTACACCAACAGCGGCACAGCGGTGTGCAACATGCGCATGGCCACCGGCGACTCGTACACCAACCGCGACGGCGAGCGCGTTGACACCACCGAGTGGCACGACGTGGTCGCCTGGGGCGGACTCGGCGAAACCTGCGGTGAGTATCTCGAAAAGGGACGCCAAGTCTACGTAGAAGGCTCACTCCAGACCCGCTCCTGGGAGGACCGCGATGGAAATAAGCGGTACAGCACGGAAGTGAAGGCCCGCGATGTAGTCTTTCTGAGTGGCGGCGACGGCGGCGGCCGACGCGGTAGTTCTGGTGGCAATAACAACCGCATGAACCAAGACAACGGGCCCGGCAACTTCGACCAGCGACGCCAACCACGCAAGGGACAACAGCAGAGCAGCAGCCAGGGCGGCAACAGTGGAAGCGGTGGCCAGGGTCAGCAGCAAGAAGACTCGTTTGAGCCTGACGACGATCTGCCGTTCTAAGACCAGTCGTGCAGTTGGATGCGAGGGACGGCGTTTGCATTGCCGCCCCCCGGCGCATCTCCTGTGCATATCGCTGATACTGCATGTGGGGACGCCCCTCCGGGTTGTCCCCACTTTTTTTGTGGGAGATCGTTGCCCCAAGTGCGTAATCTGCTACTATCCTTGATAAATCTACGATTATTTCGAGTTTGTCGATTCTGCGCCGAGAATGTAGCGATCTTTCGACGCTCCATCTGGTACCGTTACATATGCGTACCATATTCCGATGATTGTGGCCCCGACGCTCATGAGTATTGCCCCCTACCTTTCGGACGACATCCGCTCGTCCGTCGACTTCGACTCGTTTCTTGGCACGTTTCGCGACAAGCTGCGCACGGTCTTCCGGGAGCGCAGCGATGCCGATGCGGTGAGCCTCACTCGGGGCCTGCCGCCGTACATGATGCGCGAAGTGCAGTCGGCCACGCCGCTGGCTGCGTTCATCCCCGAAGAGTACGGCGGTCGGGGCGGCCATGTGCATGAGTGCCAGGCCATTCTGGCCGCGGCCTCGTACGAGTCGCTCGCGCTCTCGCTCACCTACGGCATCAACGGCGCGCTGTTTTTGCAGCCCGTTACGAAGTATGCCAACGAGGCCGTGAAAGGCCCGATCTTCGAGCGCTTCCTGAAAGACAAGAATATGGGCGGGCTCATGATTACCGAGCCCGACTACGGCACCGATGCGCTCAACATGCAGACGGCCTACACCGAAACGGAGCACGGCTACCAGCTCAACGGCACCAAGCACTGGGCTGGGCTGACCGGATGGGCCGACTTCTGGCTCATCACCGCGCGGCGCCAGTCGGAAAGCGGACAACTAAGTCGCGATATCGACTTCTTCA
>CAZBTM010000005.1:8856-31637 GCA_964494425.1 uncultured Rhodothermales bacterium
ACCAGAACCTCGGGCTCTATCTCATCCCGTACGGGCGCAATAACATCGACCTGACGGTACCGCGCCAGCATAAGCTGGAGCCAGAAAGCACGGGCATCAAGATGATGCTCGACACCCTGCACCGCAGCCGCATCGAGTTTCCCGGCATGGGCATGGGCTTCTTGAAGCGTATCCTCGACGAATCGCTGGCCCATTGCAAAAGCCGCCATGTGGGCGGACGCTCGCTTTTCGAGTACGACCAGGTGCGCAAACGCCTCTCCTGGATTCAGGCCGCCTTTACGGCATGCTCCGCAATGTGCCTGCACACCAGCGAAACCGCCGCTCTCGAACACAACCTGGCCGGCGACAACCTGGGGCCGAACTCCACCAAGGCCGTAGTCACCGACCTGATGCAGGACGCCGCACAGTCCTTCCTGCAGCTCTCGGGCGGACAGGGCTACCGCCTCGATCATCCCGCTGGGCGCGCCACCGTCGACAGCCGTCCGTTTCAGATCTTCGAGGGCTCAAACGACGTGCTCTACCAGCAGATTACCGAAACGGTGCTCAAGCACATGCGCCGCGCCAAGGTCAGCAATGTGGGCGCGTTCCTGCGCGACTTTGAGCCGACGCACCGCGCCGCCGATCGCTTCGACGGGGCCTTCGACTTCTCGGTCGAAGCGTCGTCGCTCTCGCAGCGCAAAAGCGTAGAGCTGGGTCGTGCGCTGGGCCGCGTGGCTGTCATGGAGTACATCGTGGAGCTGGGCGATCGCGGCTTCCGCAGCGACCTCATCTCGAACGCTCTCCATGTGTTCACCCAAGAGGTGCAGCGCCTGCTCTGCTCCTACCACACCACTCCAGAGCCGCTGCCCATCGAAGCCTACGACGATGCCGAGGGCAGCTGGCTCAACTTTGTTGATGCATAGCATGTATCGGAGTTGTTTGGAGCGATGCATGGGCCTGTGCTCAAGCGTATAAATTCACGCATCCCCTACAGCTTCGGTCCTCACGTACAATCCCCGTTGTCCGTGCCGGGCAGTCGCTCCATAGCGAGCGGCTGCCTGGCGCATGTGGGGCCTCATGCACTTTTCACGAACAGGTGCTGCGCATCCGCCCCGCCTGTTCGCTACGTTGGTAGACGCCCATTGCTCTTCCGCTTACGCCCTGCTTAGCCATGGCCCGATTTGGCATCGTCACCTTTCCCGGTTCAAACTGCGATCACGACGCGTATCACGCAGTAAAACATGTGCTTGGGGAAGACGCTACCTTTGTGTGGCATCAAGACACGGATCTGAGCGCGCTGGATGTTGTTGTGCTGCCCGGTGGCTTTTCGTATGGCGACTACCTGCGCTCGGGAGCCATTGCGCGGTTCTCGCCGGTTATGGATGCCGTCGTCGACTTTGCGAACGCGGGCGGACTCGTACTGGGCGTGTGCAACGGGTTTCAGGTGCTGTGCGAGGCGGGGCTGCTGCCTGGCACGCTGACGCGCAACAACTCGCTGCGCTTTGTCTGCAAGCCGACGTCCGTGCGCGTGGAGCGCATCGACACGCCGTTTACCACGCAGTATGCACCGGGGCAAGTGCTTTCGCTTCCGGTAGCGCACGGCGAAGGCCGATACGTGGCCGACGACGCCACCCTCAACGCGCTTGAGTCCAACAATCAGGTGCTCTTCCGATACACCGATGCCGACGGACGCGTTACCGACGCGGCCAACCCGAACGGCTCAATGCGCAACATTGCAGGCATCTGCAACGAAGCCCGCAACGTGCTCGGGCTCATGCCGCATCCCGAACGACACGTCGAACTGATCCTGGGCTCCGACGACGGACGCCCGCTCTTTGAATCGCTCCGTGCCTCGGTCAACGACGCGGTGCCCACGTCTGCTGCGTAATCTGCTATGGTCGAGATGCCGTTCGAAGGTCCCATTTCGCTTGCTGATGTGCCCGTCACCACAGCGCTGCTCCTTGCCAATGTGGTGGTGAGCTGGTACGTGCTGTATCGGAATCCCCGGCTGCTTGACCCGCTCTCCTTTCAGCCGTATCGCATCGCGAACTACGGCGAGTACTATCGCTTCTTAACGGCAGGTTTTGTGCATGGAAACGGCGCGCACTTGGCTGTCAATATGATCACGCTCTTCTTCTTTGGCCCCATACTGGAAGGGCTGTTGGGAGCATTTGGGTTTTTGGTGCTGTACGTGCTCTGCGAGATTCTGGCGCACGCGGTTACCTTCACCTATCATTACGACGATCCGCAGTATGCCGCAATTGGCGCCTCGGGGGCAGTAAGCGGGGTCGTCTTTGGCTTCTGTCTCTTCTTTCCCCTGGAGATGCTCTACCTCTTCTTTATTTTGCCTATT
Source organism: uncultured Rhodothermales bacterium (assembly GCA_964494425.1). Classification (GTDB taxonomy): domain Bacteria; phylum Bacteroidota; class Rhodothermia; order Rhodothermales; family Salinibacteraceae; genus Longimonas. The sequence continues at coordinate 11,189 of CAZBTM010000005.1, forward strand.
CCCGCTGTGCTGTTTGCGGTGGGATACGTGGTGGGATCCATCTACGCCTCCAACCGAAACCAGCGCGCCGGGCAGCGCGGCGGCATTGCACACGAGGCACACATCGGTGGAGCCATTGCAGGGATCATTGTCACGATTGCGCTCGACCCGCGTGCACTCGACTCGTTCATCCAGACGATGTCTGCACTGCTGTAGCCGACGCGTTCCTATGCCACACGGCGTAGTAGATCGGACCAGTCGGAGAAGGCGAACCCGTGCGCTACGGGCTTGTCCGGCGTGGTGCGCGGGGTGTACCACGCCATCTGCCATCCCGCTTGCGCGCTGCCCTGCACGTCGGAGGTGTAGGAGTCGCCCACGTACAGAATCTCGTCGGGCTCCACGCGGGCCTGCATGGTGGCGTGTGTGAATACAGCGGGATGCGGCTTGAGGTGGCCTACGTCTTCGCAGATAATCACGGAGGCCGCGGCGTCCTGCAGCATCGGAAACTGATGCATTTTGCGCTGCTGTGTCTCGCTAAATCCATTGGTGAGGATGCCAACGCCGTATTGGTTGGCGATCTGGGCAAACGCCTGCTGCGCCCCCGGCATGTACTGCCAGTGTGCGCCGTAGCACTGCAAGTACCGTGCGTGCACGGTAGGCGCCTGCTCCGTATCGGCGTTGAGTGCGTCGAGCAGGCGGTGGAACCGCTGCTGCTGGCCCTGGAAGACCCGAACCCGAATGTGCGGGCCGGCGTGGCCTTATCAATGGTGCCTTGGGCATAGGCCTGCCACAGCGGCTTGTTGATGCGGTGGTACGTATCGTGGACCGTGTCCAGGTCGCGCTCCGCAAAGAGCGCGGGGAAGTCGTCGATCACGTCGCCCAGGGCGGCGCGCTCGGCGTGGCGGTGGTCGAGCAGGGTGTCGTCAAGATCGAAGTAGACAAAGCGGATGGGCGGCATTCCGATGCGAACAAAGTGAAACAGACACGTGGATCATCAGCCTATGAAGCTGGGCGGGGTGGTGGACGAAGCACAGCGCTTTGCTTTCCTCTACATCTCGAATGCATTGCGGCTCGTCATTAGACGCGAACGGAGACCTCTTCGCTACAGAACGGGATTCTGCCCGGGCTACTGCAGGGCGATTTCGAAGAGGGCGTACTCTTTGTCGCGGATGGCGCCGATGGATTCGATCGCGTTTTTGAGGCGTTCGTTGGTGTCGAGCACCCAGCTGGTTTCGCAGGCGTCGTATCCGTATTCGGGGCCGCGCTCCATCGTCTCCAGCACCATGAGGGCGTCGATTCCTTTGCCTTGATAGGCTTTGCGGATGCCCATAAGCGGCATGCGCAACTCGCTAATGCCGTAGGTGGTGCGCATGAGCAGCGTCCACCACCCGGTGGGGAAGAGGCGTCCGTCGTCGACGTGGCGCAGCGCCTGGTTGATGTTGGGCAGCGAGAGCGCAAAGGCCACGGGCTCGCCCTCGTGCTCAACAAAGTAGACCAGGCGGGGGTCGTACACCTGTTTGAGGCTGTCGACGAGCTGGGTGAACTCGGCCTCGCTCATGGGCACGTGGCCCCAGTTGTTAGACCACGCTTCGTTGTAGATGTCGAGCAGGGTGCGCGCTTCGTCGTACAGATTGTCGGGGTCGATGGTGCGGAGCGACAGGCCCGGTGTGCGGCGCTTTACGATGTCAACGCCGCGCCGTAGCCGGTCGTACTTGGCATAGCGCTTATGGGCATAGTAGGCCCACATCGTCATGGAGCGCTCAAAGCCGTAGTCGGTGAGCAGGTCGGCGTAGTACGGCGGGTTGTACGGCATGAGCACCGAGGGACGCCGGTCGAAACCGTCAACCAAGAGGCCCGAGACGTCGTTCAGCGACGGGTTGGTGGGCCCGCGCATCCGAATGCAGTCGCGGGCGCGCAGCCACGACTCGGCGGCATCGAGCAGCGCCTTGGCAACGGCGGGGTCGTTCTCGGTCTCGAAGAAGCCGAAGAAGCCGGTGTCGTCGTCGTACTTCTGCAGATGCATCCCGTTGATGATGGCGGCGATGCGCCCGCGCACCTGTCCAGAATCGTCTTCGGCAAGGAAGAGCTGCATCTCGCCGTGGTCGAAGAACGCGTTTTTGTCGGGATTGAGGGTGGCATGCTCCTCACGACGCAACGGCGGCACCCAGTTCGGGTAGCGCTCGGGGTAGAACTGATACGGCCAGTCGACGAACGCGTCGCGATCGGCACGCGAGGTGACGGGACGAATCTGAATGGGGGCAGAGGCGGCCATAGGACAGAGGGGCAAACATCAAACACCGAGGCGCGACCCTGCATGAAGCAGCGCCGCGCCTCGCTCAACATGAATCAACAGGGGGTTAGTGGACGCCGTTCGAGCCAATCACGCCGTGGCGGGTGCCCACTTTGTAGAAGGCTTCCAGAATACGGTCGAGGTCCTCATCGGTGTGCGTGGCCATGTAGGAGGTGCGCATGAGCGACTGCCCTTTGGGGACGGCGGGCGGCACGACGGCGTTTACGAACACGCCTTCCTCGAGCAGGTCGCGCCAGAAGCGGAAGCATGTTTCCATATCGCCCACGACGACCGGGATGATGGGCGTTTCGCTATCCCACACGTCGAAGCCTTGCTCGCGGAAGCCCTCGCGCATGTAGTCGGAGACCTCCCAGAGGCGCTCCAGGCGCTCCGGCTCTTCTTCGAGAATGTCGAGGCACTTGAGCACCGTAGCCACATTGGCCGGCGGCATCGAGGCGCTGAAGATGTGCGGCGAGCTCTCGTGGCGCAGATACTCGATTACGTCTTCATCGCCTACGCAGAAGCCGCCCAGCGAGGAGAAGCTCTTTGAGAATGTGCCGGTGATGAGGTCTACATCTTGCAGGCGCCCGTAGGTTGAGGCCGAGCCTTGCCCCTTGGGCCCGATGACGCCGATGGCATGGGCGTCGTCGAGCATGAGCGCCGCGTTGTAGGTACGGGCCAGCGAGATGAGGCGCGGCACATCGGCAATTTCGCCGCTCATCGAGAACACGCCGTCGGTGGCAATGAGTTTGCCTTTGTCCGGGTGGCGCTCATGCGCACGCTCCAGCATCTGCTCCAGGTGGTCGAGGTCGTTGTGGCGGTAGCGTCGCGTTTCGGCGTAGCTCATCTGCGTGCCTGCCACAATGCACGCATGATTGTCTTTGTCGGAAAAGATCATATCGCCCTTGCCGGCAATCGCCTGCACGACCCCCAGGTTGGTCATGTATCCGGTAGAATACAGGATGCATGCCTCGGCCTCCATGAAATCAGCCAGTCGCTCTTCAAGCTGCAGGTGCAGGTCGAGCGTGCCGTTTAGGAAGCGACTGCCCGTACAGCCTGTGCCATAGGTCTTAATGGACTTTGCCGCCGCCTCTTGGACACGCGGGTCGGAGGTGAGGCCGAGGTAGTTGTTCGACCCCGCCATGACAACCTCTTCGCCGTTCATGATGGCACGGGCCCCATCGTTCCGCTCAATGGGGCGAAAGTACGGATACAGGTCGGCCTCTTTCGCCTTAGCATAATCACCATCCGGCTCAAAGAACTGATGGCACTTGTCAAACAGCGAAGGACGCGCCGCAGCATCGCTGGCGGTGTCGGTTGGGGCAGTTGGGGATGACGCAGAAGTATCTGACATACAGTTGGTTGCAACGTGTGGCAATAGTGCGGCGAGCACGAGGCTCCGCTTCTCTTGTCTGCGTGCGTCTTTGCGGCGATCGCAATCAGCGCGAAACGCTCGCATGACGTACGGTGCGGCCGTAAAAAACGGGGATTTAGGCCCCGTGGTTGTGGGGGAGGACGCTCGGCGTACCGGGTACGTGTGGTATGTAGCCGCCCCCATTACACGGAAAGTAACAACCGCTCGGTACGGAGGTCCTGGTGCGCGTTGTCCTCTTGTGTTCGGGCGCAATTTCTATGCGACAACAGGACTGTAGGTATCGGGCGCACGGTGCAAGGATTCGCTATTTGCCCCCTCATATACAACGTATACGGAAAATCAAAAACGAACGGCCTTCTTTTTCGCGGAAGCTATATAACGCACCCGAAATGTATTGTTCATTACAATGCCCATCCTCCAGACACCAGAAAGCCCTTTCACAACATATTTTGAAGCGGCTTTCATGATGGTCCTGCGCGCCACGACCACGCGTTTCCCATCCAGCTGTCTACCGGAACTGCCATGTAGCCCGCACTCCAGGCGTCTGTGCTGTCGGCATCAGCGTGGGCTGTATACGCAGGGCCAGATCATCGCCTACGTCGAACGTGAGCAGATGTGCGCTGACGTACGCATCAACGATGGTAAGCGCGTAGAAGGCACCAGCACCAATGATCATAAGGTTGCGCTGGCGCTGAAATGCATCGCGCTGCTGACGAATTAAATTGGCGGACGCGCCCTGTCCCAGCTCGCCGAGCACCTCATTGTACTGCGGCTCATACTGCGCAAACGGATTGCTTCCGCCTTCCTGCTCTGCGTCGCTCTGCCCCACTGCGAACTGATTTGCACGCCGGTAGAGCCGGTACCGGCTCTGATTGCGCACAGCGTTGTAGATGAAGCCGCCGATCCCGCCGTACACGAAGGGGAGCTTGATATACTGACGGTTGTAGACTTGTCCCCATCCCGGCACCGCTGCTGCGCGCCACAGCGCCCGGCGCGGTGTGTGGTTTTCTGGGTAGCCTTGCGCACGCAGCCGCTCGGTGCGCACGCTATCGGGCTGCGCATGGGCTGGATGTGCGGTTATACCAGCGGATATGCCCCCAGCAAGCACAAGGCCCAGCAGTAGTCCCAAAATCGTGCGCCAGCGGCCTAATGCAGCAAGCATGGTGCAGATCACAGAGTCGAAGATAGACACACGCATCAGGGGTCTCACGCATCCAAGATCTCCAGCAGGCGCTCCAGATCTTCTTCGGAATAGTAGGCAATTTCGATGCGGCCTTCGCCTTCGCTTTCCTTGTGATGGATGTGCACCTGCGTGCTCAAGCGCGAGCGCAGCCGCTTCCGGTAGTCGTTGAGCTGCAGCTTGGTGCGGCTGGGCCCTGCCTCCGTTTCTGAATCGGGCGCCGTTTCTTTCTCCTCGGCCTCCTCTGCGGCTTCTTGGGTGGCGTGCCAGGAGCGTGCACGCGCTTCCACGTCGCGCACCGACAAGCTCTCTTCAATAATCTTGCTGAGCAGCTCTTTCTGCGCCTCCAAATCGTCGATGGTGACGAGCGCGCGGGCATGACCCATAGCCACCTCGCCGTCGCGCAGGGCGGCCTGCACCACGGGCGGCAGGCGCAGCAGCCGCAGAAAGTTGGCCACCGAAGCGCGGCTCTTCCCCACTTTTTCGGCAACTTCGGACTGCGTGAGCCCTACTTCATCCATAAGCCGATGGTAGCCCAGCGCTACCTCAATGGGATTCAGCTCTTCGCGCTGCACGTTTTCCACCAGCGCCATCTCCAGCATCTGCTCCGAGTCCGCGCGGCGCACGAACGAGGGCAGATGCGTAAGACTGGTGCGGCGGGCCGCCCGCCAGCGGCGCTCGCCCGAAATAATCTCGAACTCGCCATTGCCAAGCGCTCGCACCGTAATCGGCTGAATGATGCCCATCTGTTCAATAGACGCCGCCAGCTCGTCGAGCGCATCCTCGCTAAAGGATTGGCGCGGCTGATAGCGGTTCGGGCGGATTGCGTCAATGGCCACGTCGGCTACGCGCCCCACCATGCGCTCCTCGTCGCTGTCGAACTGGTAGAGTTGACTCTGGCGCACGGTGCCGTCGCGCTCGCTGTCATCATCACCGGGAAGGAGCGCGTTCAGTCCGCGTCCGAGTGCAGAGTTGTTAGCCATAGCAAAGTGGGGTTAGACCGAGACGCGCCTCGTATCCACAAGACCACGGGCGCATCCCAAGAAAACGAGTGCAGGGTACAGGACGGGTTACGAGTTGGAGAGCGAGAAGCCGTTAGCTGGGGTCGACGAGCGACGGGGCGGCGCGGGCTCTTCCGAATCGGGCGTGGGGATGCCGTCCGACGTATCGCGGGCCCCCTCAGGAGCGTTCTTGGGAGCGGGTTGGGCATCGGTATCCGCGGTGGGCGTGCCATTGGAAGCCGAGGACGACGCGCTCTCTTCGTTGGCTTCCACAATCTCGCGGGCCAGCGCAATGTAGTTGCGCGCGCCTTTGCTCGATGCATCGTACAGAATGACCGGCTTGCCAAAGCTCGGCGCCTCCGAAAGCCGCACGTTGCGCTGCACAATCGTCTCGAACACCTGATCGCCAAAGTAGCGGCGCACCTCCTTCGCCACCTGATTCGACAGCCGCAGCCGCGTGTCGAACATGGTAAGGAGCACGCCCTCAATCTCCAGGTCCGGATTCAGGTGCTTGCGCACAATCTTGATGGTGTTCAGCAGCTGCCCGAGTCCCTCCAGCGCAAAGTACTCGGCCTGCACCGGAATGAGCACCGAGTTGGCCGCCGTCAGCGAGTTCAGCGTAAGCAGCCCCAGCGAGGGCGGGCAGTCAATCACCACAAAGTCGTACATGCGGCGCAAGCGCGTGAGCACCTTCGACAGGATACGTTCGCGCTCCTCCACCTCAATCATCTCGATCTCGGCGCCCACCAGGTTGATGTGGCTCGGCATCAGATCCAGAAACGGGATGTCGGTCGTCACGACCACATCTTCTGGATCCACCTGCCCCGTAAGCGCCTCGTAGATCGACGCGTTCAGGTCTTTCGGCGCCACGCCAATGCCCGAGGTACAGTTGGCCTGCGGATCAATGTCGAGCAGCAGCGTCGAGTACTCGGTCGCCGCCAGCGACGCCGCCAGGTTAATCGCCGACGTGGTTTTGCCCACGCCGCCTTTCTGATTCGCAACCGCGATGACCTTTCCCATAAAACCCCGCTTTACTCGATGCAACTGCGTTGAGGTGTGCGTACGATGTAACCTACAACACACTGCCCCGCAATGTCCACCGTCCCCCACTCATTTTTCTCGAAAGGATGGTGGAGCAGATCAATACGCATCCATCATCTCGGTCTCCTGCAGATTGAAGCGGTAGGAGAAAGCCCCGCTTCATGCCCACTCCCGCATATCGTCCGGACCGCCACATGGGGCGCAGCTACGCACCGGGATCACCCATGCGCGGGCGTAAGTTAAGGCAACCGCCCTGCCGGGGATGTGTACCGGTTTGGGCTGTTCTGCTGCCGCTGCTCCTTCTGCTGCCTCATCCGTCGCTGCTTCATGGCTCGCCGCATCACGCTCGAACCCACCGGCTCGGGATCTGCCCCCGAAAACCTGACCGTTGACTACCGGGCCGAGCTGAACGATCAGCAGTACGCGGCCGCCACGGCCAACCCGGGGGCGCTGCTCATTGTGGCCGGCGCAGGCACCGGCAAGACGCGCACGCTCGTCTACCGGCTCTCGTATCTGGTGGAAACCGGACTCGACCCGCGCTCCATTGTGCTGCTCACGTTTACGCGTCGCGCCGCCCGCGACATGATGACGCGTGCCGCCTCGCTCCTCGACGGACGCTGTCAGCGCGTGCGCGGCGGCACCTTCCACAGCTTCTGCATGCAACTCCTGCGCACGCACGCCGCGGCGCTCAATCTCTCGCCCGACTTCACCATCCTCGACGCCTCCGACGCCGCCGACGTGCTCTCCATGCTGCGCACCCGCGGCGGCTACCCCAACCGGGCCGACCGCTTCCCCAACAAGGGCACGCTGCAGTCCATGTTCTCGGATACCGTAAACCGCGACCGCGCGCTCTCGGAGGCCCTGAACGACCGCTACCCGCAGTTCACGCATCTGCACGACGACCTGCGCGCGCTGCAAGCCACCTACCGGACGTACAAAGCCGAGCACCACATGCTCGACTTCGACGACCTCTTGCGCCGCACGCACGAGCTGCTGTCGCAGAACGACACCGTACGCCAGCAGGTAGCCGCGCGCTGCCGCCATGTTCTCGTGGATGAGTACCAGGACACCAACGCGGTGCAAGCCGATCTCGTGCAGCAGTTTACCTCGGTGCACGGCAACGTCACCGCAGTGGGCGACGATGCGCAGAGCATCTACCGGTTTCGGGGGGCGGACTTCCGCAACATCTTTCGCTTCCCCAAGCAACACGAGAACGCCCGCGTGCTGAAGCTGGAGCAGAACTACCGCTCCACCCAGCCCATCCTGGATCTGGCGAATCATCTCATTGACCACGCCAACCGCTCGTACGACAAGACGCTCTTTTCGGACGCCGACACGGGCGACCTGCCTGCCATTGTGCCTGCTGCCGACACCGCCATGGAGGCGCGTTTCGTTGGACAGATGGTGGCGCAGCTTCGTGAGCAGGGCGTGCCGCTTCGCGATCAGGCCGTGCTCTTTCGCAGCAGCCATAACAGCTATGATGTCGAGATTGAACTGGGCAAGCGCAACATCCCGTATGTCAAGTACGGCGGCACAAAGCTGAGCGAGGCCGCGCACATCAAAGACGTGCTGGCGCATCTGCGCGTGGCCGAGAATCCCGACGACGCCGCAGCCTGGAATCGCATCTTGCAGCTGATTCATGGCATCGGCCCAAAAACCGCGCAAGATCTCATCGACTGGCTCACCGACGACGACCACAGCGCCTTCGTGGTCGATGAGCACGGCCCCTTCGCGCAGCGCTACCTCGACACGCTCACGCAGCTGCTGAACACGCTCCGCAGCATCCGCCCGGACGAGCAGCCGCTCACCGAACAGATGGAAGCCGTGCTCACGTACTACCGTCCGCTGTTCGAGGAGGCCTACCCCGACGACTATCCCAAGCGCGAGTCGGATCTGGAGCACCTGGCCCCGCTCGCGGCCCGCTACGACAGCCGCCAGCGCTTTCTGGCCGACCTCACCCTCGACCCGATTGAGCTTACCGCGCTCGACCAGGACGGCGCCACCGACGACGAAGCGCCGCTTGTGCTCTCCACCATCCACTCGGCGAAGGGCCTCGAATTCCACAGCGTGTTTCTCATCCACGCGCTGGACGGCACACTGCCCTCGCAGTACGCCCTCGACGAACCCGGCGGCCTCGACGAAGAGTTGCGCCTGCTCTACGTCGCCGTAACACGGGCCGAGACAAACCTCTTCATCTCGTATCCCATGCTGCAAACGCATCGGTACTATGGGGATACGATGGCCTCGCCCAGCCGCTTTCTGGAGAACGTGCCCGAGTCGATTCTGGAACCGGTGGAGCTGGTGGAGGCCCCGCCCGAATCCACCTCCGACGCGCTGCCCGAGTCCGCGGAGCCGGAGGCGCTGCCCACGCCCGACGACGACAACACATCCGCCCCGAAATCTGACCTTTCGGAGCCTGAGGACGGTTTGCCATTTTGACGTCGTCCTATCGCATCCCCCTGTTTACTCTGCTCTTGCATGACCGCCCCCACCGACCTGCGCATTGCATCCATCTCGCGCGATGAGCGTCCGCTGATTCGCACGCTCAACGAGTCCATTTTTGGGGATACGGAGGTCATTCGCACCTTCGACCGCGCCGACCTGATGATGCTGGTGGCGTGGCTGCGTGGCGATCCCGTCGGCTTTAAGGTGGGCTACCAGCTTCAGCCGCGTGTTTTCTACAGCGCAAAGGGCGGCGTCGTCCCGAAGGCGCGGCGGCAGGGCATTGCGCGGGCGCTGCTGCACGCCATGCTGGAGCGGGTGCGTGAGCGCGACTATCGGCGGTTTGTGTTCGACACGTTCCCGAACAAGCATCCCGGCATGACGGTCCTGGCGCTGAACGAAGGGTTTCGGGTGATTCAAGCAGGCTACAACCCCGAGCACAGCGACTACCGCCTGCGCTTTGCCCGTTCGTTTCCGCCGACAGGCAAATGACAACGCCAAGGAGTCCGTTGATGCGCCTCGCTGTAACCATCGTTCGCGGACACACGTACGTGGGGTGCTGTTGCCTCTCGCATCAACCTGTACTGCTCTGTGCGTCGTTTTCTATTCGACCTGGTGGAAGGCCTTCGTATTGCCCTGAACGCTATCTGGGCCAACCGTCTTCGGGCGGTGCTCACCACGCTGGGTATTGTGATTGGCATTGTGTCGGTCACTCTCATGGCTTCGCTTATCAACGGCGTAAACAACGAGTTCGAAGAAACCCTCTCTACGCTCGGCGCCGATGTGATGTACGTGAGCAAGTTTCCGTGGGGCGCCAACGTAAATGTGGACTGGTGGGAGATGGCCAACCGTCCGTCCATTTCGCCTGAGCTTGTGAACACCATTCAGGAGCGCTCGGACTATGCTTCGTTTGTGGCCCCCATGACAAGCACAGGCCGCACGGTGTCGTACCGCAACCGCTCGGCCCGAGCCAGCGTGACGGGCTCCTCGCCGCTGTACGGGCAGATTCGGGGCGTCGAGCTGTCGCAAGGGCGCTTTCTTACGCAGAGCGATGAGCGCGGCGCTCGCACGGTGTGCGTGGTAGGTGCCGCAATTGCCGATGAGCTGTTTCCAAGCGGAGCCGCCCTGGGCCAGCCGGTACGCATGGGCGCGGCCTCGTGCACCGTGGTGGGTGTTATTGAGCGCGAAGGCGCCGGCCTCTTCGGCGGCGATGGGAGCCACGACAATACGGTTATCATCCCGTTCAGCACGTTCGAGCGCCTCTTTGGCATCAGCCGGTGGCGCAGCATCACCATTATGGTGAAGGTGAACGGCACCGAGCTTATGGCTCCGGCTGAAGATGAGCTCACCGGCATCTTGCGCACCGCCCGGCAGCTGGACCCAACCGAGGCCGACAACTTTGAAATCAACCAGCAAGACCAGGTGCGCGCGTCGTTCTCTACGGTGCGCATTGCGATCTACGGCGTGGGCCTCTTTCTAACGGCGCTGGCGCTGGTGGTGGGCGGCATTGGCGTAATGAACATCATGTTTGTCTCCGTTAAGGAGCGCACCAAGGAGATTGGCATCCGCAAGGCCGTAGGGGCCAAGCGCTTCACCATCCTGCTGCAGTTTCTCATTGAGGCCATTATCGTATGTCTGATTGGCGGACTCATTGGTATTGGTGTGACCGCGGGCCTTACCACGCTTATTAGTAACACGCTGGGTATTGCGGCGCCGCTCTCGCCCCAAGTGGTTGCCATTGCCTTTGTCATCTGTGTAAGCGTGGGCGTGCTCTTTGGCATTGCCCCCGCCTGGCAGGCTGCCCAGGCCCGCCCTATCGACGCCCTGCGCTACGAGTAACCCTGTTGCCTGCAGCTCCCTCGCCGTTCACGATCTGTTTCTTGAATCCCCCTGTTTGCCGTGAACCTGATTGAAGCGTTTTGGTCGGCCCTCCGCGCCCTGCGTGCCAACCTGACCCGCTCGGCCCTTACGCTGCTTGGCATGGTCATTGGCGTGTTTGCCGTCATTGCGGCGGTGACGGCGGTCGATGTAATCGACACCTACTTTAAGGAGTCCATTCAGCAATACGGCACCAACACGTTCTCGGTGCAGCGGCACGGCGAGCAGTTTGTGGGGCCGCGGCGCGGGCGTACCTACCGGCCTCCTGTTACCCACAACCAGGTCGAGGCGCTGCGCGAGCGGGTAGGCGGCACCTACGACGTGAGCGTGCTTGAGCAGTTCGCCTGGCGCGAGCGCGCCCAGTCGCGCTTCGAAGAAACCGAGGCCGCCATCGAGCTGCACGGCACCGACGCGTTCTTCCTCGACAACTATGGCTTCACGCTGGAGGCCGGGCGTCCCTTCACCGTGCAAGACGTGCGCAACGGGCGACCCGTCGCAATGCTGGGCGCTCCTGTCGCCGAAACGCTCTTCCCCAATGAAACGCCCATCGGCAAAACCGTGCGCATCGGGCGGGTGCGCCTGGAGGTGGTAGGCGTGCTCGAAGCCAAAGGCGGCTTCCTGGGGCTCGATCCCGACTCCCGCATCTACGCTCCCATCACGCATCTCCTCGCCACCTACGGCGACGGCGGGCGCGACATGAACAGCGTGAGCGTGCGTGTAGGAAACGAAACCCAGATGCAGGCTGCTCAAGATGCTGTCATCAGCCAGATGCGCGTCATCCGCCAGGTCGATGCAGGGGCCGAAAATAACTTCGAAATCGAAACCAATGCCTCCGCCCGCAGCACCTTCGACACGTTCACCGCTACGCTCACCATCGCAGGCGCCGGTATCGGACTCATTGCACTCGTCACCGCCGGTATCGGCATCATGAACATCATGCTGGTGTCTGTTACCGAACGCACCCGCGAGATCGGGGTGCGCAAGTCCGTGGGCGCCAAAAAGCGCGACATCCTGGGGCAGTTTCTGCTGGAGGCCGTCGTGCTCTGCCAGATCGGTGGGCTGCTTGGCATTGGACTCGGCGGGGCCTTTGGCAACCTGGTGGCCGTCTACTTCGATATCGGCATGTCCTTTCCATGGGGATGGGCCGTGGGCGCGGTCATCGGCGTCACGCTCATCGCGGTTGCGTTTGGCGGATACCCAGCGTACAAAGCCGCTCGGTTGGATCCGATCGAGTCGCTGCGGTACGAGTAGGCGGCGGCCCGCTTTTCGAGTTGCCTGTTCGCCTGCTCATTCGGCCTCACAGGGCGAAGGGACCTGCTGCGTGCACTATCCGTCGCAGTGGCATCGCTCCCGCCGTGCGCAATGAACGCCCGGGATATCCGCTTCGCTCCTGATCCCGGGCTAAGGGAATCCCATAGCCGGGGACCGCTTGCGTCCCCGGCGCCCTATGAGCCGGATGCTACTGGAACTGCACGCGTCCCGGATTACAGGTCGCTAAACATGTACGGACCGTTGGACACAGTATAAACTTGGATAGGCTCCCCCCTGGCAGCGACGGTCCCCCGTCGCTGCATAGCCCGTGCGCTCCCGCGTCCCACCATGCAACACGGCATTGCCCAAGCGTGGACCGTTCCAGTCTCATGCTATTGTGGTTTCAACGCTCCATGCACGCGCACCGTTTTCCCTGGGCTGTCATCCCGGACTTGATCCGGGATCCAGAAACACGCTGGCCACTCCTGATGCACAAGTTCGGTGGCACTGCTCCCTAACGGTGAGGTGTAAATACGCCGCGTCGTGAGGCTCTGCCAGGTGACGCCGCCGTTCATCTCTCGGACGTCGGAGCGTCCGCACGCGCGTCCAACGGGGGACCGTTGGACGTAGTAAACAGGAGGTTGGTACGTGAACGAAAAACCTCCTTCTGACGGGCGCGGGCCGTATCTGTTTAGCCCTCTCGTCGCATGGCACAACAGGCATGACCTACGGCCCCTCCGCCGTGCGACGCAGGCTGTTCAGGGGCTCTGCCCCGCTAACTTGGCCTGAAGGTCGCCCAGGACGTCCCCCCGTGAGCATGCGGTCGCTACCGAGACGCCGTACCAGGGGCAAGACCTGTCAGGTTTTCGAAACCTGACAGGTCTACAGATACCGCTATTTGCCCAATCTCTGCTTGCAGTTGCAGGCCGTAGCTGAGAAATTCCAGTGCACTTGTTTTCCACGCCTTCCCCTGCTGCACTGCCCCATGCCCAACGCCTCAGCCGCCAAACAAGCCGCCGGAACCGCCGCTGCCGATCTCGTTGAGTCGGGCATGACGCTCGGACTGGGCACCGGCTCCACCACCGCCTGTGCGCTCGAGGCGCTGGGCACGCGCATCCAAAACGAGGACCTGGATGTGGTCGGCGTGCCCACCTCGTTTGCCGCCGAGCGCCTGGCGAAGCAGCACGACATCCCCCTCACCACCCTCGACGACGTGCCGCGCCTTGACCTCGCCCTCGACGGCGCCGACGAAGTGGACCCGGAGGGCCGCCTCATCAAAGGACGCGGCGCGGCGCACACGCGCGAAAAGGTCGTCGCCCACGCCGCCGAGCGCTTCGTCGTGCTCATCGACCCCTCCAAGCCCGTTGACGAACTGGGCCACGCATTTCCACTCCCCATTGAGGTCGTGCCCATGGCCCTGGGTCCCGTCCAGCGCCTCATTGAACAGCTCGGCGGACGTCCGGAGCTACGCATGGGCGCTGCCAAAGACGGCCCGGTCATCTCCGATCAGGGGCTGTGGATCGTAGATGCCCACCTCGACGGCATCACCGATCCCGAAGCGCTTAACCGCACCCTCAACGACGAGCCCGGCATCCTTGATCACGGCCTGTTCCTGAACTTGGCCACCGACATTCTCTGCGGCGAGGCGGACGGTAGCGTGACGCATACTGTGGTGTAAGCACTCCATATCTTCCAAAAGCGAAGCTCAGTATCAACAGAAACGGGAAGCCATGCGTAGCGCACGGCTTCCCGTTTTCTATTTTTGCGTCGATGCATAACGGGCTACCCCTGCCCCGCCGCAATGTCGGCGGCTTCGTGCTCTTGAGACATCTGTTCGAGCGTTTTGCCCATCGTTTCTTCGATGTACTGCTGCACGAACACGAACGCAATCACGCCAAAGGCGGCGTAGATGCCGTACGCTACGCCGAGTCCCACACTGGCAAGCAGCACCGGGAAGGTCATAGTAATTGTAAAGTTCGAGAGCCACTGCACCAGTCCGGCCATGGCCAGGGCCGCACCGCGGAAGCGATTCGGAAACATCTCGCCGAGCATCACCCACATGATGGGGCCCCACGAGAACGCAAAGAAGGCGATGTACGTGTTGGCCGCCAGCAGCGCAATGAGTCCGTTGTCTTCGCTGAGCTGGAGTCCGCCCTCGGGCCCCAGCGAGCCGGTGCTGAAGACAAAGGCCATCACCCCAAGTGCAGCGGCCTGCCCAAGTGCGCCAATCAGCAGCAGCGGACGGCGACCGACTTTGTCGATGAGGGCGATCGCGATGAAGGTAAACCCGACGTTAACGGAGCCGCTGATCACGTTCTGCATCAACGCGCTCGACTCGTCGAATCCGGCAGCCTGCCAGAGCGTGGCGCCGTAGTAAAAGATGACGTTGATGCCGGTGAACTGCTGCAGCGCAGCCAGCCCAAGTCCGACCCAGACAATGGGGTGGACGCGCCCGGTGTGCTCGCTCACAATGTCAGAGAGGCGTGGCTTGCGCGTGTCGAGCACGGTGTCTTTGATGTCCGCCACCGTTTGCTTCGCCTTCTCTTTCGCATTGAGCAGGCGGTGCAGCACATCCTGCGCCTCCCCTTCGCGTCCGGCCGCCACCAGGTAACGAGGCGACTCGGGGATGAACAGCAGGCTAATTAAGAAGATAAAGCCGGGGATAATTTCCACCCAGTACATCCAGCGCCAGGCCGGAAAGTCGAACCAGAACAGGTCGGAGGCGCTTCCAGCCGCCCCTGCAATGAGGTAGTTGCTGAGGAACGCAATAAACAGCCCCACCACAATCATGAGCTGCTGCAGCGTAGCCATGCGACCGCGGATGTGGGCGGGCGAGATCTCGCTGATGTAGGCCGGGGCCAGCACGCTGGCTGCGCCTACTGCTACGCCGCCTATAATCCGAAAGAAGACAAACGGAGCCGAGCCCCACGCCACGCCGGAGCCCCACGCGCTAAATATAAACAGGCAGGCGGTGGCGATCATCACCAGGCGGCGGCCAAACTTATCGGCCACGGTACCGGCAAAGAACGCCCCCACTGCGCTTCCCAGCAGCATCGAGGCCACGTTGAAGCCGGTACCCACCGCATCCGAGTTGAACGCCTCTTGCAGCGCGTCCACGGTGCCGTTGATGACACCGCTGTCGAATCCGAACAAAAACCCGCCCAGGGCGGCGGACATCGAGATGAGGATGACCAGCAGGGTGTTGCCCTCGCCTTCGTCGGGCGCGGGAATCTCTAAGTCGTTTTCTTGCATGGAGACGGGTGGGTCGATGCGCGTAGGTGAGTGCAGACCTGCAATGTAAGAATGCTACGGCAGCGATGCCAATTCGGCGTTCTGGATGCGCAGCGTATGGGCCGTATCGACAGCAGCTCCTGCAATCTGAATGTGCAGCTGCTGCGTGTCGGCGTCGTAGTGGAAGCCGCCGTTTTCGGCGACCTCCTCAGCCGAGTCGCGCTGCGGCAGGTCGGTGCCGTTGTGCATCACCGCCGTGGGCGCGTTGGCAAGGCGATGCACGGTGGGCGCCAGAGTGCGCGTGGTGGGCTGCCCGTCGTACGATCCAGCAGCCGCTTCTACCGTGAGGGCGAGCGCGGGCATGCCGTCTACGGTATGGCGGGTCTGGTGCAGCGCCGTGGTGGCGTAGGCGCCCTCGTCGTACGCCAGCGTGCTGCCGTCGTCTTCGTAGAGCGAGGCGCTGTACTGGCCATCGGGGCCGGGGTAGACGTCCAGGTGCAGTTCGTCTTGGGGCTGCGCACCGGTGTGCGGTGCAACTGGACGCATTGGGATGATACTTCCGGCCCGCACAAACAGCGGCATCTCATCAAGCGGCGCATCTACGGTGACGGACTGTCCGCCTGCGTAGGTGTCTCCGCTCCAGTAATGGATCCACGCGCCTTGGGGCAGTTCAACCGTCTTTTCGCGCTGCCCCTCAGTCATGACGGGCGCGACGAGGAAGGCGTCGCCAAAGAGGTAGGCGTCGTCATAGTTCGCGAGCGCCGGGTTGTCCGCATCCGCAAAAAAGAGCGGACGCGTAAGCGGCATGCCGGTGGTGTGGTTTTCGTGGGCAAGCGTGTAGAGGTACGGCATGAGGCGGTAGCGCAGCTGCACGTAGTCGCGCACAATGGACAGCGTTTCGTCGCTGAAGCGCGTGGGCTCGGTGGCCTGGTCGTCTACGCCGTGCGGACGCATGGTGGGTGTGAAAGCGCCGTGTTGCAGCCAGCGCGTGTACAGCTCGTCGGTCGTGGTGCCGTTGGTGAATCCGCCCAGGTCGGAGCTGTAGTAGGCGAGCCCCGACAGGCTCATGTTCAAGAGCATGGGCGGCTGCGACTCGAGGCCGGTGAAGCTGCGGCCTACATCGCCCGACCACAGGAAGGTGCTGTAGCGCTGAATGCCTGCAGAGCCGGCGCGTGTCAGATTCACGAGGCGCTGGTTGGGGCGCCAGTCGCGGTAGCCGTCGAACAGCGTCTTGGCCCAGAACAGGTTGTAGGCGTTGTGGACAGAGGCGACGCTGCCCTCGTAGTGCTGCATGCCTTCGGGGTGCTCTTCGGGCTCGCCGAGGTCGGTCCAGAGGCCGCCCATCTCTTCGCCCATGAAGACGGGATACTGCCCCCACCACCAGGCGCGCGCGGCGGGATTCGTGAGGTCGACCAGCGCGGCCTGGCAGCCTTCGTCGCTGTTGGCCACCGATTCGGTGCACGACCACCAGTTGTCGATGAGGTACGTGTCGCCGCTGTCGTCTTGGGCGAAGTAGCCCGCCTGGTCGCCCTCGTCGAAGAGGTCTGATTCGGGCACGAGGAAGGGCTCGGTGATGGCGATCGTCTCGACGCCGTCCGCGCGCAGATCGCGCATCATCTGGAACGGCTCAGGGAAGCGCTCGCGGTTCCAGTCCAGGTCGCCCATGTGCTCGAACCAGTAGAGGTCCAGAATGAGCGCATCAATGGGGATGTCGTTGGCACGTAGCTCGTCAACGATGGCGCGGGCATCGTCTTCGGTGCGGTAGCCGTACTTCGACTGGATGTAGCCGAGCGCCCACTTTGGCGGCATGGGCTGGCGTCCGGTGAGCGCGGTGTACTGCTCCAGTTGCGCCGGGACGTCGGGGGCTGCCATCAGGTAGTAGGTGAAGGCGCCGCCCTCTACATCCACCGAAAACGTATTGGATTCGGCAGCGCCGATGTCGAGGCGCGTAGGCCAGGTGGTATCCACGTACAGTCCGTATCCGCTACTGGTAACGGCCAGCGGCACGTTCACCTTCATCTGCGGGGGCGCCTCCTGGTAGCCGTACTGCTGCGTGTTGTAGAGATCGAACGCCTTGCCGCGCAGGTTGAGCGATCCGGCACGTTCACCGGTCCCGTAAACGCGGGTGTTGTCGTCCAGATGGAAGCCGAGCTGGTGGCCGTTGTCGGTGCGGGTATAGCGCGTGGATTCGCGGGTGAGTGGTGTGCCGTCGGCCTCCGTAAAGCGCAGTTGGAGCGGCGCTTTCTGCACGTGCACGGCCAGCGCCTCACTGCGCACCCAGAGCGCTCCATCGCGCTCCTGTACAGACGGCGGTGTGGCTACGGCCTCTTGCACCACGGCGATCGATGAATCGGGCCGGGGACTGTTGGGAGCGGTCCAGTCCACACGTACCACGTCGGGGGCGTAGAAGGTAAGATGCGCTGTGGCGCTGTCGCCTTCGACAACGACGGTGGCCCCGTGCATGTCGTGATCGACGTAGTTGCCGGTGGTCTGTGCCCAGGCGGAGCCGGGCATCCAAAACAGGAGCAGGAGCAGGACACATCCGGCGTACCGAGACGGGGAGTTCATATACACGTAACAGGTTCGTCAAACAAAGCAGAGAGCATACGGCCCCGATGGGCCGCATGATGGAGAACGTGGATGCCCCGTGCTTACACGGGGTCTTCGTCGGCGGTCGCGTCAGACTCGGCGTCGCTCCAGATGATAGAGGTGGCCGGCGGCAGCAGGGCCCCGGCGTCGTTGGATCGCACCAGCGCATCGGACTCGTGCCGTACGGTGCCGTAGCGCTCGCGGAGTTCATCGGGCAAGACTACGTCTGCCGCCTGTGCGCCTACGTTGTGTGCAATGAGCAGCGATTCGCCGGTGTCGCTGCGGCGCTCATAGATGGAGAGGCGTTCCGGCATCCCTTCGTAGGTCACCGGATGCAGCGAGCCGCGGCGTAGGGCATCGGTTTCGTGGCGCAGGTGGATGAGTTCGCGATAGAGGGTGAGCAGCGAGCCATCTCGTTCGTTTTGCACCGATACCGGCGTCACGGTGCTATCGGTGGAGTGCTCAGGCTCAATCCAGGTGGCGCGCAGGCTGTCTTCCTCGGCGGGAGCCCAGAGCATGGGCTCGCGAATGTTCGGGTCGGGCTTGGTGCCGTACATCCCGATTTCTTCGCCGTAGTAGACGTAGGGCGAGCCCGGCAGCGTAAACAGCAGATACGCTGCGGTGCGCATATGCATTGGCTGAGGCAGTTCGTTCAGGATGCGCGGCTGGTCGTGATTCGTCAGGAACGTGGCATCAATAAAGGAGGGCGCGATGTCGTCGTAGGTCGCCCGCGTATCCGCCAGATCGACCGCCAGCGAGTCGCCCTGGCCGGTTTGAAACGCCTCGATAATGTTGCCCGAAAGGTCGAAGTTAAAGAGCGAGTGCAGCCCTTCGAAGTAGGGCGCAACCGCTTCGGCGTCGTCCCACACCTCGCCTACAAGCAGCACATCGGAGTCAGTGGCTTCCATTTCGGATCGGAAGGTGCGCCACCAGTCTTTGGTATCGTCGGCACGGTCATCTTCGTAGATATGCTTCGCGGCGTCGAGGCGGAATCCGTCCACGCCCTTCTCGAGCCAGTACTCGCCGATGGAAATGATCGAGTCGCGCACGGCGGGGTTGTCGAAGTTGAGGTCGGGCATGCCGCCCCAGAAGTAGCCGTAGTAGCGCTGGTCGTTGAGGGCCGCATCGACCGAGTCGACATCTTCGACCGGGTGCCACATCCGTCTGTTATCGGTATCGGGCCCGGCGTCCACCTCGGTTTCGGCAACGGCCTCCGCATCCTGCCAGACGTAGAAGTCGTAGTACGGGCTGGTCGTGTCGGCCACCGCCTGCTGAAACCACGGATGATCGCGGGCGGTGTGGTTCACCACCAGATCCATGATGATCTTGATGTCGCGCGCCTCGGCCTCATCGAGCAGGCGCTCAAAGTCGTCCATCG
The DNA here is from genome assembly GCA_964494425.1 of uncultured Rhodothermales bacterium. Classification (GTDB taxonomy): domain Bacteria; phylum Bacteroidota; class Rhodothermia; order Rhodothermales; family Salinibacteraceae; genus Longimonas. The sequence continues at coordinate 30,824 of CAZBTM010000005.1, forward strand.
TGCCGTAATCGGGATGGATGGCGCGGTAGTCGGTCACGTCGTACTTATGATACGAGGGCGACGGGTGCACCGGCAGCATCCAGATGGATTCGAAGCCCATCTCATCGATGTAGTCGAGCTTCTGAATCAGCCCCTCGAAGTCGCCAATGCCGTCGCCGTTGCCATCCGCAAAGGAGTGCACGAACACGTGGTAGGTGGTGCCATAGTGCCACGCGGGCGCTTCGTCTTCGTCGGCAGCGTCCGACCCGCCGCGGTCGCAGCCGGTCCACAGCATCAGGCCAAGCACAAGCGCGGCGCAGAGAACAGGTACAACGCGGCGATTCCTCCAAGTCATCGTCATAAACAGCAGTGGGGTCAAAATGCAACAGCAAGCGCCTCGATATTCAGGGGACGCTTCGGGTGTGACGGGTGCCTCCTACGAGATGCGCAGGCGGTGTATCCTCAACGAACAACCGTACCGGCTATGCAGCACGCTCGCTATGGACGATCGGGCGCGGCGAAGGGCGTAAGGTCGACCTGGTTCGAGCCATCGCTTTCCAGCTCTTGGGCGGTAGCCGTCACACGATAGTAATAGAGCGTGCCGTTAGACACGTCGGTGTCGGTGAAGTCGGTGGCGCTAAGGCCTTCCCCAACCGGACTGGCATTGGCCGCATCACTGAACGATTCGGTGGCGCGGTAGACCGTGTACGTTTCGGCATCGCTCACCGCATTCCATTCGAGCATGATCTGCGCATCGTCCGAGGTGCCGCTCAGCCCCGACGGCGCGGCAGGGGGCGTTGGGTCGGGCTCGGGCTCAGGATCGGTGCCGCCATCG
>CAZBTM010000006.1:0-1438 GCA_964494425.1 uncultured Rhodothermales bacterium
GCTTGCCGCTTTCCAAGTCGGTGCCTACAGGGGTGGCGCCTTTGGGGCGCAACCCGAGCCGTTCCAGCCACTTTTTCATACCAATACCAGGAAACCGGTCAAATAGAGTCAGGCAGCGTTGTACGGCCTGCGTTCTGCATCAGTCCAATGCAGCCCCTGAACGAGACGCATTGCCCAACAGATCCACAAGCGCTGTTTCGTCGAGAATGGGAATGCCGCGTTCCTGGGCATCGTCGTACTTCGAGCCGGGGTTGTCGCCCGCCACCAGGTAGTCGGTGTTACCGCTTACACTCGATGTAACGCGCCCCCCAGCCTGCTCAATGCGCTCGGTGGCTTCCCGCCGGGCAAGGGAGGGCAGTGCCCCCGTTAGCACAAATGTAAGCCCATCAAGCGGCTGCTCAGCGGCGGGCTCTTCTTCGGGCAGCCGTTCGGTGTTCACGCCCACCTCGCGCAGGGCATCCACCAGTGCACGGTTATCGTTGACCGCAAACCAGTCGTGGATGCTCTCTGCAATCACAGGGCCAATGCCGTTGATGGCTTCCAGTTCGTCGACCGACTGCTCCGCCAAGGCCTCCATCGAGGGCACAGCGGATACGATCTGCTCCGCCACCGTGCGGCCCACGTGCCGAATCCCCAACGCAAACAACAGGCGACTGAGCGGACGCTCCTTCGAGGCGGCAATGGCATCTACAAGGTTCTGGGCGCTCTTCTCCGCAAAGCCCTCCAGCGAAATCAGGTCGTCTGTGGTAAGGCGGTACAGGTCGTCAAGCTGCTGTACGCGCCCCGTATCCACCAACTGCGCCGCCACGCGCTCGCCCAGCCCCTCAATGTCCATCGCGTTGCGACTTACGAAGTGCTCCACCAGCCGCTTGAACTGCGCTGGGCATTCGGTATTGAGGCAGTACACATCGGCCTCGTCGGGCAGGCGCACCAGCTCTGAGTTGCACACGGGGCAGTGCTCGGGAAACGTCCACGGCTCTTGCTGGTCGGTACGTGCCTCAACCACTGGACGCACTACTTGCGGAATGACATCGCCCGCACGCTTCACCACCACGGTGTCGCCAATGCGGATGTCGCGCTCGGCAATGTAGTCTTCGTTGTGCAGCGTAGCCTGCGACACGGTAACGCCCCCGATTCCCACCGGCTCAAGCACCGCTTCAGGCTTCACCACGCCGGTGCGGCCCACGTTAACCTCAATGTCGAGCAGGGTCGTGGTGGCCTCGCGCGCCGGAAACTTGAAGGCCACGGCCCAGCGCGGGGCATTGGCAATCGCGCCCAGTTCCTCCTGGTAGTCGTGCCGGTCGATTTTGAGCACCACGCCGTCGATCTCGTAGTCAAGCGACTCGCGCTGCTCGACCCAGCTGGTACAAAAGTCCACGGCTGCGTCAATGTCGTCGAACTTCGCCCAGTGCGGATTCATCGGCAGGCCATGGGCTGC
>CAZBTM010000006.1:1639-2234 GCA_964494425.1 uncultured Rhodothermales bacterium
CCGCTGCGGCATTGCGTGGGTTCGCAAACGGCTGTTCATCTTCACTGCGCAGCCGGTCGTTGAGCGCCTCAAACTCACTCTTCCGCATAAACACCTCGCCGCGCACCTCCATGGACGCAGGCGCCTCGTGCTCGCCGTTCAGTGCAAGCGGAATGCGGCGGATGGTACGCACGTTGCGGGTAATGTTCTCGCCCTGCTCACCATTGCCTCGCGTGGCGGCCAGCGCAAGTTCACCGTCGGTATAGGTGAGCGCCACGGCCAGTCCATCAATCTTGAGTTCGGCCACGATGGCCGGGGTGGTATCGCCAAATGCATCCGCCAGGCCCCGCTGGCAGCGGGCATACCACTCGCGTACGTCGTTTGCATCGAAAGCGTTCGAAAGCGAAAGGAGCGGTTCGGGGTGGGTGTGCTTCTCAAACGCATCAAGCGGATCGAACCCAACGCGCTGCGTGGGCGAGTCGTCGTGCTGCAGCGCCGGAAAGCGCGCCTCGATGCGCTGTAGCGCCTGAAACAGCCGGTCGTACTCGGGATCGGGAATGAGCGGGTCGTCGTGGCGGTAGTAGCGCTCGTCGTGGATGCGCACGACTGGAACAAG
>CAZBTM010000006.1:2291-19236 GCA_964494425.1 uncultured Rhodothermales bacterium
TTGGAGGGATGCGATGGGGCCTTCCGGTGCCCAACGTCCATGCGCACTATGAGCGATGCGCTGCTTGTGCGTAGGAGGTTTAGAGTACGTTGGGGGTTAGGGGATACGAAGTGTATCCGCCGCCGTCGGAAGGTTGTTTGCGGGTGTTTCGCGGGTCGTATCTGCCCACGCCTCCAGGTCGCTACGCGTGATCACGCGCCGCCCCTGATCGTCGAGGGGCTCGACTGGCATCGGATATTCGTTGATGAAGAACTGGAACTGATCCAGCTCCTCTTCAATGACAATGCGCTCAGAGAACGGCAGCACAACCGCGTCTCCTTCTTCAACCCAGTACGGGCGGCGCAGGTCATCGTCCCGCTGCACGCGCACGCCGTTTACGTTTCCGTTGGCCGCGTAGAACGTGGCGTAGAGGGTATCGCCCAGCACCGGAGGCGGCGGCCCGTCTGGTTCTTCATTGGCCTCCTCATTAACAGCAGCGGTGTCAGGGAGAGGCGCTTGCGTCTCTGGGGCCGAGGACGCCGCCTCGCCCTCGGTGCCGTCCCACTGCACCACGCCCCAGATCACTCCGCCAAGCAGGAGCAGCAGAACGCCCCCCAGCACAAGCAGCGGCGTCATGGTGCGTCCGCCTGACGTTGCCGTTGACGCGCGGTCGGCTGATGCAGCTTCGTCCGATTCCGAATCGGTGTTATCCTCGGCCCCCGACCACCGGCGTCCGGCGTTATCGGGAAGGGCAGTTGAAGACGCCTCGTCATCAAAGGCCGATGTACTTAGCGGAGCAGACGCTTCCTCGGTCGTTTCGCCATCGTCGTCATCGGGCCAGGCAATGGAACGGGGCTCCTCGCCAAGCTCCTCGACCGCAAGCTCATTCGTATAGCGATTGGCCTGGGCCAGCTTGATGCACTCCAATACACGACTCACTGGCGTAATGCCTACATGGCGCGCATAGGACTTTGCAAGAGAGCGCAGATAGACTGGGTTAAATGACTCCCGGTCGAACAGCGCACCCGACTCAAAATCGGCGAGCACGTCTTTTGACACACGGGTGGCTTCGCGAATGTCGGCCAGCGACACGTCGCGAGTTTCGCGGATGCGCTTCAGATCCGCCAGGAATCGCTGCATGGAGGCTTCGGGCGAGGTGTCGTTCATGCGACGGCAGCTCAGGGATACATCAGCGGGTGGGGTAACGGGCACCTCCCATCGGAGTCTGTGCCCGATCAGTGCGGGTTAATGCCCGACTAAAACGAGACTTCAGAAGTTTGGGATTCATGAAGCCTGCGACTCGTTGGATCATAAAAAACGTCGTTTCCAGCACAAATGCCAGAAACGACGTGGGCCGAACACAATATTTCAGATGCGTGGGGCGCTGGCTGCGGCCAGCGTGTTACGGCATGCTCATTCTCGTCAGTAAATGGTCGGGACACCCGGATTTGAACCGGGGACCTCCGCTCCCCCAGAGCGGCGCGCTAACCGGGCTGCGCCATGTCCCGAATGGTATGCCTTCATAGTAAAAGGGGTAGCCGTAGGTTCCGCAAGTCATTCACGGAAAACGGACGCGAATGCCGGTATGGGCGTGTCGATGCGTCTCCCCACAAACACGCCTGCACATCCGCGTAGTTTTCACAGGTCTTCGCTTTTGTGCAGTATGCTTGCCGGACACGCTGGCGTTACGAGGACCGCAGCTCGCTCTGCATATCAACCAGAAAAGCGCGTAGCGTGCGCAAGCGCTGGGCCAGTGCCCTCCGTTGTTCATCATGCTGCAAGGCTTGCCGAGCCCCGGCAATGGTGTACTTTTCCTCTTTGAGAAGCTCCTGAATGCGCCGTGCTGTAGCTACGTCGCTTGCACGATAGCGGCGCTGCCCACCGTCGTCTTTAACAGGCTGAAGGGCGTCGAATTCGGTTTCCCAGTATCGAAGGACATGCTCCTCAACGCCAAGCTCGCTGCTTACCTCGGACAAGGCGTATGTGGGTTGCTCGTTATCCATAACGATAAAGCCTTTAACAGACGAAGCGCGGACGTGTACCGGTTCTCAACGATTGTTCAAGCCTATGCATCAACGGTTTGCAAGTTGCGAGGTACCATTACGCAGTTTGTTTCTTCGCTGCTCCCACTGGCTATGGCTCCCTCGTCCAATTCGCGCTCCTGGCTTGCTGATGCATCGCTGGTCAGCGTGGTGTTCATCTGGGGCGCTAACTTTCCCATCTTGAAAGCGGCGTTGGAAGTTATGCATCCGTTTGTGCTGAACATCTTCCGGTTTAGCATTTCGGTGGCGTTGCTGGGCAGCATCTATCTATGGCGCCGCGGCGATCGCTCGTTCTGGGCCCCCATGCGCTCGCACGGCTGGTCCATTGTGGGACTGGGGCTGGCGGGCTATTTCGTCTACCAGGTGCTCTTCATTGTCAGTGTAAACAACACGACCGCCGGAAGCGCAGCGCTCATTATGGCGGGCGCTCCACTGTGGACCGCGCTCATTGGACGCCTTTCGGGCTTGGAGGTGCTCCGGGGTCTGGCCTGGATTGGGCTGTTTATCTCGCTGGCAGGCACCGCGCTCGTTATCTTGGATGGCGCAACCAACGCTACTCTTACCGAAAGTTCGCTCTTTGGCAATACGATGATGCTCATGGGAGCCGTGGTGTGGGGCGGATTTACCACCTACAACAAGGCGATTGTCCACGACGTGTCGCCGCTGGGCGTTACGTTTTTTGGCCTCCTTGTGGCACTGCCCTTACTCGTGGGGCTGGGCATTCCGTACTGGAGCACAGTGCAGTGGGCCGAGGTCGATACCTGGGTGTGGTGGGCCATCGTGTACTCGGGGGCCCTCTCTACGGGCATTGCATTTCTGATCTGGAATAACGCCGTCAAGACCGTGGGGCCGTCCAACACCGCCGTCTACAATAATCTGGTGCCGTTTGTGGCGGTGCTGGGCGGCGCCTGGTTTCTCGGAGAATCGGTTACTACGCTTCAAATCTTGGGCGGCGCGCTCATCATCGGCGGGGTGGTGTGGATGCGCCGGGTCCGCCAGCGGCGCACCGTGTAGCACGCTACGGATGCAACTCAAACCGACTTGTAACGCGGTGGGCCTCGATCTCGGCAGGCCGCTCAGGACGCGCCTGCACGTAATAAGCGCCTTCCAGGTACGGCTCCACAAACATATCGTAGTGCGTAGGCGCAAACGGGTGCTCGCGCTGCCCGCCTGGATACACCACGTGTGCCTCGGGACGAGGCCCTGAAAAGTCAACCACTGCTCGCTGGCTGGCGGTGTGGGTTACGCGTAGGCCCGGCGCCTGAAGAAGCGTAGAGGCAAACCCCGGAAATGGATACGGCCCTCGGCCCAACGCCGCGAATGGCCCTGCCGGAAGCAGAAACCCCATCTCTACCTGATGATGATCGCCCCACCTCCAGGACTCCGGCGTCCATCCGTAGCGCGTAGCCAGCGTGTCGGCAGTGGCGTTCAGAGCATCGCGGAGCACATCGGGGCCGGTTTCAGTGGGGGCGGTGGCGGTGCGGTCGAACCAGGGGGATGCGGGGGCTTCTTCCAACTGCTGAATAAGTACCGCATCTTCAGGACGCGGCACATCGGTGAATGCCTCCTCGTCCCACACCAGATCGCGCAGGGTGCGCAGCCAGGTATGCATGATGAGCGGCTCGGGACGGTCGACCGTCGCGTGCCCATCCCAGTCCAAGAGCCAACGGCGTACCTGCTGTCCGCGGTCGGTAAGCGTGGTCGTATCTACCGCTGCAATGAACGGTGCAAACGCGGCGCGCTCTTGCACATACACGTCGGTCTGATACGCCTTCATGTCGTTCAGGCTGTGCGTTGGCGTCTGGCGAAGCAGCGTGTCCAGCCGCACCGAGCGGTAGCCATCGCCCCAGTCGTGGCCTACGTAGTGCGGATACGAGGGCTCAACCGGCACCTGATTGGCGGACCCAACCACGCCGCGTTCGGGATTGATAACGTGCGGCATCTCATCGTGGGGCACCCAGCCGGTCCAGGCGTGCGCGTCGGTGTTGCCGGGAAGGAGCCCGGCACTGGAGGCGGCATTGCGCATGGGAAGCCGCCCCGCCATGCGCATCCCGATGGCCCCCTCCACATCCGCCATAGCGATGTTCTGCATCGGAGCCGTCCAGTCGGTCAGGGCCTGGTCGACCTCTTGGACCGAGGTGGCGCGGTTCATCTTCCAGAGCGCGCGCAGCGTGGTGTTGTCGTGATGCGCCACCCACTGCAGCGCCACCGCCTGGGTGTCGGGCACCGACGCGGGCGTTTCATTCAGCAGCGGCCCCCAGTGGCTGATGCGCAGCGTATCGAGCACGGGCGTATTGTCTTGCATGTAGAGCGTGTCGACCTGCAGTTCCAGGTCGCGCCACGCGCCATTGTGGCGATACTGCGTGCGCTCCTGGTTGACGGTGATGGCGTAGTGGTCCACAACATCTGCCCCGGCGTTGGTGAGCCCCCACGCTACATGGTCGTTGGTGCCTTGCACAATGACTGGCGCTCCTGGAATGGTGAGTCCTGAGATGTGCGTGGTGGGCGTGTGCAGATGCACTTCGTACCAGATGGGCGGCAGCGACAGCCCCAGGTGCATGTCGTTGGCCAGCAGCGCCCCACCGGTAGCACTGCGCTCTGGGGCCACGGCCCAGTTGTTCGATCCTTTGCCAAAGCGATATCCTTCCAACACGCTCCCCTGCAATGCCCGATGCGCCGTGCGGTGCGCTTCCAAAATGGTTCGTGCATGATGGTGCTGCGGCAGCATGTCTGTGCGCGCCTGGTCCGTACGGGCTGCAGGTGAAGACGTAGCGGTGGCAGTGCGGTGCGTCGCCTCGGCGGGGCCTGCTGGATACATTGTGGCGTATTGCCCCGGCGGATGGCTGGGATAGAGCGCCGCGTATTCGCCGGGAGCCAGGCGTTCGCGCAGCACGTCGTAGACCGGGGCGTCGCTGCGATAGGTAAGGTCGTACGTCATGTACTGAAGCAGGCGCAGCCCGTCAATGGGGGCGCGGCGGCTCGGGGTAGCGTTGAGCACGCGGTACGCGAGCGGGCGCTCGTGCGGGGCCAGTTCGTCGATGTAGGCATTGGCTCCGGTGCTGTACCACTGCAGTGCATCCCACTCCATGCCCTTTGCCTCCCGAATGCGCTCCATATTCTGCTGGGCTCCCCATTCCATGCCCGTGGCCCGCAGAAAACGGTCGCTGTCGGCCATGTCGGGGCCGAGTAGTTCTGACAGCTGTCCTTGCGCCACGCGCGAGGTAAAGTCCATTTGGAAGAGCCGGTCTTGCGCCACGGCATAGCCCATAGCAATGACTGCATCGCGATCGCTCTGGGCGTAGATGTGCGGAACGCCGCGTTCATCGCGTACCACGGTTACGCTATCGCGCAGGGCGGGCAGCCTCAGGGTGTGCGATCCACCTGGCGCGGGAGCGGTACGTGCGGTGTGCCAGAGGCCGTGTGCCGGATCCACAAACCGCTCGATGGGCGGCAGCCCGCCCCACGGTGTCGTGAGGCCCACATACAATCCAGCAAGAACGGTTAGAGCAAGCCCGGCTTGAACAACAGCACGGCGGCGCGTACTCATGAGAGCGAGGGGGTTTCGGGAGGCGATGTCGACGAAACCAGCTGGCCGTTCGAGGGCGTGGTGGCGTTGCTCTCTTCGTATGCTTCAACGCGACGCAACAGGTCGTCGGTAGCATTGGCATAGTTGCGGGCCCCCTTTGACTGGGGGTCGGTGTCGAACACCGTTTCGCCATCTTCGGAGGCTTCGGTGAGCGAGGTGCTCGTCCGAATAATGGTATCGAGCACGCGATGTGTGTATTTCTTCCGCATGTAACTCCGGTACGCGCTGTGCAAGCGCTTACGCTCATCGACCTGCGTAAACAGAAACATGGAGGGATGCAGTTCGGGGTTGAGGCGCTTGCGCACCATCGCTACGGTCTGGTAGGTCTGCTCGGCACCCACGACTGACTGGTACTCGGGCAGTACTGGAATGACGGCGTACTGACTGGCCACCAAGGCATTCAGGCTGTAGACGGTAACGGCTGCCGCGGTGTCGAAGATCACAGTATCATAAGCAGCTTCGTTGGCCTTGCGCTCAATGGCTTCCCGAATCCACAGCACATCGGTGGGCTTATTCAGATCGCGCATCTCGCGGGTGAGGCGGTTCGACGATGGCAACAGATCAAACCCGTTCATCGTCACCGTGTCGCAGTCCCACAGGCTGGCCTCGGGGTCGAAGAGCGAAAGGGCGGTGTCGGAGCATGTGTCGGGGTTCACGCCCATGGTGCGCGTTAAAAACCCTTGCGGGTCCAGGTCAATCACCAGCGTGCGATGCCCCGAAAGCCCCATTGCCGCAGCAATGTGGATGACCGTTGTGGTCTTTCCGGTGCCTCCTTTATGGTTGCATATGGTAAATACACGCATGAACGGTGCTGTGTCTGCAGAAGAATCAGCTGCAAAGTAGCCGTAGCGAGGGCGTCTGTCAAATCATTTTATTGATTTGTTGATACGATTTCTCTGAAGCCACGTCGATTTTGGCATCCTGCGTCTGCCAACGCTTCCCCGTATCCTATACGCATCAGGTCGTTGGTTCTTCGTATCGTGTCCTCGTTGTTGCTCCCTACCTCCATGTCACGCTCGCTTGTGTACACGTACGCCGCAGCCCTCGTTAGTGCCGCTGCATGGGGGGCAGCGCTGGGATACGGCATGTGGCTATTCGGATGGATTGCGTTTCTGCCGCTGTGGGTGGTGTGGCTCTACCGCCCGGTGCCACTGTACTCGATACTCAAGCACACCGTAGGCCCCTCACTGCTTGCCTATGTGGGGGCCTTTTGCGTGGCATATCCGTGGATTGGCACACACGCGACGGCATCGGGGATTCAGGCGGGGACCTCGGCGCTGGTTATACTTGCGCTGCTTTATAGCCTACCGCTCATGGCTGGGGCTCAGGTGGCCCTTCGTGGTCGGCGCGGCGCAGGTGTGAGCATCTGGATCGGTGGGTGGATGCTTGTGGATCTGCTGCTCCAGTATGGATCGTGGGCCTTTCCGTGGGCGCTCGGGGCGCATGCCATCGTCGACAGCCCCGGTACCTACACGCTCGTGCGATTCGGCGGTCCGGTAGCGGGCACCGCAGCGATCGGTGGCCTGCACGCCGGACTCTTGGCGGTGCTGCCGATGACTGCATCGGAATCTGTGGAGAAGCAAAATATGCGTGCCGGAGCCGCTGGGCTCGTGCTGATGCTCCTTGGCTTGCTCATCGGGTCGGTTGGCTCCTCTTCTTCACCGCCAACATCTACCGCGGTGCCGCCTGCGCTTGCCTGGGCCGTGCAGCCGGATGTAGCGCCCACTACCTGGGCCAACGCCGATGATTCGACCCGTAAGACGCGCTTGCTGGCACTCACACAAACCGCGCTCGACACAACCTCGGCGCCGCCTGCCCTCATTGTGTGGCCCGAAACCGCTCTGCATCCCCCCGACACTACCGGTATGCAAGCCATTGTAGACCGCTGGGGCGTAGCGGTACTTACGGGTGCTGTGCTGCCTGCTAAGACGCCGCAGCCTTTTTCACAGACCAACTCAGCGCTGCTCTACCGCCCTCACCGCGCGATGCAGCGCTACGACAAACACCACCTGGTGCCGTTTGCCGAGGCCGTGCCCGGGGCCCAGAGCTGGCAGGCGCTGCGTCGCTTTGCACTGGAGCAGCCCAACGAGCGGACGTACGTATCGGGGCCGGGTCCTGTCACATTCTCGCACGATGATTTTTCGTTTGTGCCGCTCATCTGCTTCGAGAGCCTGGCTGCGCCGCTCCTGGCCCGACTGGATACGAATCTTATTCCAACCCGCGCGCTCATTACCCTCGGGCAAACCGGGTGGTGGCGGCGTGCGCTCCCTGCGCAGCAGCACGTGCAGTACAGCCGCCTGCGCGCCATGGAAACAGGGCGCCCGCTGCTGGTGGCCTCAGTCAGTGGACCCACCACACTCATGGCACCGTCAGGAACAGCCACCGTGCTCGCCCCTTTTGGAGATGCCGCTGTTGTGCCGATCCGCTGGCCCGCTCCGCATCCCCCCGGCTGGTCTATGCGCACGGCCCCGTACACCGACATTGCATGGACCGCGCTTGCCCTGCTGCTCGTAAGCGTGCCGCTTCGTTGGTTCTCTTGACTCGCCTGCTGTGCCGATGCCCCCCTTGCTTGACTTTCGTGTGCCGCTCATCTTAGCGTCGCAATCGCCACGGCGGAAGGCGCTGCTTGAGCAGGTGGAGTGGCCCTTTACCGTGCACGCGAGTCCGGCCAAGGAGCACCTGCCGCCCGATGCCACACCGGCCGAAGCCGTGCGGGCCGTCGCGCATCAGAAAGCTACGCCGGTGGCCACCGAGCATCCTGAAGCCCTCACGCTGGCCGCCGATACGATTGTGGTGTTTGAGGGAGAGATTCAGGGCAAACCGACCTCGCCCGATGCGGCTCGCGCACTGCTTCAGCGCATGCAAGACCGTAGTCACCACGTGCTCACGGGCATGGCGTTGCATCATCCCCGTGCCAGCCAGCGCGTGGCCACCGTCACGCGCACCACCGTGTTCATGGCACCGCTCTCCAACGCCGAGATCGACGCCTATGTGCGCTCGAAACTGCCCATGGACAAGGCCGGCAGCTACGGCATCCAAGACGCCATCGCTTCGCTGTTTGTGCGCCGCCTGCATGGCGACTACTACAACGTAATGGGGCTGCCGCTGCGCACGCTCTATACGACGCTCCGCACCCGCTTTGCTGATCTTGTTTCCCTGCCCGAATGAACGACCCGACCGCCTCATCGCCCCCATCATCGCCCCTCGACTCGGTTAAGGTGCTGCTGCTGCAGGCACGCACCTCGGCCCAGATGGAACGCCAGGAACGTCTCTGCTTTCTGGAGCGGGCCCGCTTGCGCTCTGACCAGCTTGCCGCGTTAAGCGTGCTGCGCGACCCGCTGCCGCCTCGCCTGCTAAATGATGCAGATGCGGTCTTTATTGGAGGCGCTGGCGAATACTCGGCCTACGACGACTTTCCGTGGATGCCGGGCCTGCTCGACTTCGTGCGCCGCACCGCCGATGAGCAACGCCCGCTGTTTGGATCATGCTGGGGCCACCAGATCATAGCGCGGGCCCTGGGCGGACGCGTCGTTCACGATTCGGACCGCTCTGAACTGGGCTGCCGCAGCGTATCCCTCACCCAAGCTGGCGCAGGCGATCCGCTATTTGGCACCCTGCCCGAGACCTTTAAAGCCAACATGGGCCACCACGACCGCGTCGTGGCACTGCCCGACGGCGCCATCGAACTGGCGCATAACGACCAGCCCAACCAGGCATTTCGGATGCCCGACTGGCCCTGCTACGGCACGCAGTTTCATAGCGAATTGGATGCCAAGCGCGAGCGCGAGCGCCTCGTGGAGTACCGCGACTACTACCGCGACGACCTGCCCAGCGACAAGGATTTCCAAGCTGTGCTCAACAACCTCACCGAAACCCCCGAGGTCGATGACCTCTTGCACCGCTTCCTGAAAATGTACGCGGTATAGGGCGGTGTGCCCCCTCCTCAGGCTACGGCTCGTGACGCAGCGTAACCTCCGAACGGTCGGCCAGCCCCCCCACGGGCGGACCGATCTTGCGCACGGTTACCTCAACAGCGTCGAGCGCAGGGTAGGCCGCAGCCACCTCCTGCACGATCAGCCCGGCCAGGCGCTCAATGAGGGCGTACTCGTGCTCGGTGACCTGGGCCTTCACAATGTCGTAGATGGCCTCGTAGTTGATGGTGTCGTTCAGGTCGTCAGAGGCAACCGCATCAGCCAGATCCAGGTCGGCCTCGACGTCAACTTCGTAGCGACCGCCCAGGTGGTTTTCCTCCTCCATCACGCCGTGGTGGCCGTAGAAGACCGCGTTGATAAGCCGAACGGTTCCATGCATAGCGTGCTGCGGTGTATCCAAAAGAGATGGTATTGCAGATAAATACAGGGGGAGGCAGTGCCCTTCGCCTCCCCCTGTACGCATTTACGCAGTCTGAAGCGGTGCCAGCTTGGGAATAGCTGCCAGCTCGCGGAAGGCGCGGGCCCGCTCCACAATCAGCTCCTGATTCAAGTGGTAGAGCCGCTCCGGCCCAAAGCGCTCCACTACAAATGAGGCCATGGCACTGCCGTAGATGATGCCGCGCCGCAAGTCGTCAGACGTATAGCGTTGCACCTGGGCCAGGTGCCCGGCAAGTCCGCCTGCAAAGGTGTCGCCTGCCCCCGTGGGGTCTTCGATGTCTTCCAGCGGATAGGCGGGCGCGCTAAACACGGTGTCGCCGTTAAAGAGAAGCGCTCCATGCTCGCCCTTCTTGATGATAAGCGTTTCCGGCCCCATGTCGCGGATGATGTCGGCGGCCTGCACCAGATTCGGCTCGTTGGCCAGCTCGCGCGCCTCCGAGTCGTTAATGACGAGGCAATCTACGCGCTGCAGCGTTTCGCGGAGGCTGTCGGGCGTGTGCTCAATCCAGTAGTTCATCGTATCGCAGAGCACGTACTCCGGGTCGTCGACCTGGTCGAGGACGTGACGCTGCACGGCGGGATCGAGGTTACCCAGGCACACAATCTTACTGGACCGGTAGTCGTCGGGCAGAGCCGGCTCGAAATCGACAAGCACGTTGAGCTGTGTGTCGAGCGTGTCGCGTTCGTTGAGATCGTAGTGGTAGCGGCCCTTCCAGTGGAAGGTATCACCACTTTCGTCCACCTCCAGCCCGCGCAGGTCGATTCCGCTGTTGCGAAAGCGCTGTACGTAGTCGTCGGGGAAGTCGCGCCCAACGACACCGACCAGGCGCACTTCAGGGCAGAAGTAGCGGGCAGCAAGGGTGAGATATGAGGCACTACCGCCCAAAACACGGGGTGCGGTGCCAAACGGCGTTTCGATCGAATCGAACGCAACGGTTCCTACAGCAAGTATACTCACAGATCGGCAAGTAAAAATGATCAGCGGCGAACAGACCAACGTACCCAACGCGCCCAACAATCGTTGAGCCCGCTGTTCGAATTCTACGCAAAGGAGCGCGCTATACAATAGCAACGCCTTACGCTATCGCGACAGCACGCCCACGAACACGCCCACGGCAAAGGTGCCAAGCAGCGTGGCCGTCTGTCGCTCGCGCACCCAATCGCGCGCCATATCTACCGCAATGGACGCCGGAATGGTGAGGGTGCTCCAGTCATCACCCACCGACATGGGCGGCGCGCCAAACGGATCGCCTCCCGCCGATGGCCCCGCTGGGCCGCCGGGCTGCCCTCCTGTAGGCGGAAACGGCCCCTCGAATCCCTCAGACGGCGAGGTGTCGAAGGGCGAATCGGGCGCGGGTCCGTTCGACGGGCGATCGGACGGGCGATCGGACGGCGGGTTGGGCGACGGGCTTGATGGCTCGTTGCCCGACTCGTTATCAGGAGCGTTCGGCGGCGTATCCATAGCAGTTTTTCGGAGACCGATGTGGTGTGTCTGCGTTATGCATTGTAGGTTGGAGTGCGTAGGGTAGGAAATGCCGGTGGCATTCGCAACTCTACGCGCTGCATGCGTAGGTTCAGGTGTAGGTTCGCATGTAGGATTCATGCTCGGCTGAGCCTACCATTTTTTCGAGTGCTCGTTGTCGGATTCCTCATCAATCTCTGTCTATGCGTTGGTTTCGTTTCGTATGTGTGGGATGCCTGGTGGCGCTGCTTGGTGCAGGAGCGCCTCAGAGCCACGCTCAATCGCTGTCGTCCTCGATGTCGTCGTTTGAGCGCGGACAGCAGCTCTTTGATCGCGGGCTGTATGCGTCTGCCGCGCACGACCTCGCCGACTTTCGGCGCAGCCACCCGCGCCATAGCGCCGCCCCCGAGGCTCTCTACCTGGAGATTCGCGCTATGCAGGCGCTCGACCGTACCGAAGAAGCCATCCGGCTCACCAGCGTGCTGCAGCGGGAGTACCCCGGGCACCCACAGTCCAGCACGCTGCTCCTCTCAATCAGCGAGGAGGCCCTGGCCCGTGGCGATCGTGCCAGCGCCCGCACCTACCTAACGCGTCTGCGCGACCACAGCGACCCCGATGTGTCGGTGCCTGCAATCATGCTGCTTGCGCAAGAGGCACATCGTGCCGGTGAGACCAGCAGCGCGCTAAGCGACTACATCGAGATTGTGCAGTCGCATCCCGATCGCGATGAGGCACCCGAGGCGGCGTATCAAGCCGGACGCCTCTACCTGGCGCGCGATCAGCCTGAGAATGCGGTGCGAGCCCTGCGGCGTGTGGTTGAGCAATACCCATCATCGCCCTATGCCCAGGAAGCCCGTGAGCCGCTTGCGCAGGCGCACATGGCCCTGAATCAACCCGAACAGGCTGCAGCGGTGCTTGCAGGGGCGTCGGACTTGTCGGGGCGGGCCTACACGCTGCTCGGGTTTGCCTATCTGGAGACCGAGCGGTGGACGCAGGCGAACCGGGCATTTTCGCGGGCCCGGCAGCGCGGCGAAGCCTCGCCGGTTCTGGCGTATGGCCTGGGATGGACGGCGTATCACCAGAGCAATCATGCACAGGCGGCGGAGTACTTTGCCCATGCGGCCCGCGGTAATCATGCGTTAGCGCGCACCGCCCAGTTTGAGGCGGCGCGCAACTATCAGCAGGCCGACCAACTCGACGAAGCCCGCGAAGCCTACGCTGCATACGTGGACCGCGCCCCCTCGGCCAACCGGGCCGACGAAGCTCTCTTTGAGGTCGGGCGCCTGTACTACCAGCGCGGTGCTTACGGCGATGCGGGGCAGACTATGGAACGCTTGCTGCGCTCGTATGCCGATTCGGAGCAGCGCGGGCAGGCGCAGCTGGTGCTCGGCAATGTGGCGCTGCAACGCAACGACATGGCACGCGCTATGGACGCGTTCGAGGAGGCCAGTGCCCTGGGCGCGGCTCCCGACTCCATCCGCGACGCCATCGAGTTTCAGCAGGCCTGGTCGCTCTACGAAAGTCGTCAGTATCGCGAGGCGGCCAATGCCTTTATGCGGGTATACGAGTCTGGGCGGCTCGACCAGCGCAACGAGGCGCTTTTCTGGGCCGGTGAAAGCTTCTTTCAAGCCGGGAACTATCCGTCGGCGCGGGCCCGCTTGCAGCGATACATCGAGGCGGCCCCCAACGGCCCCTCAGCCCCGGCCGCGCGCTACACCGTGGCATGGTCGTACTTTAAGCAAGAGCAGTTCGCCAACGCCGCCGCCGCGTTTGAGCGCTTCCTGAATACCTACGATACCGACACTCGCATCCCCTACCGCGCCGATGCGCAACTCCGCCTGGGCGACAGCTACTTTGCCCAGGGCCGCTACGACGATGCCCTCAGCGCCTACGACGCCGTTCGCGATACCGGACGCGACTACGCGCTCTTTCAGATGGGCGAAACCTACGCGCTGCAGGACCGCTTTGAGGAGGCGATTCAGTCGTTCGATACGCTGATCGACACCTTTCCTGAAAGCCGATGGCATCCCGAAGCCCTCTACCGGCGCGGCGGGGTCTACTTTCAGGCGCAGGACTACGCTGCGGCCCGCGCCTCCTACGAACAGCTTCTCGACACCTACCCCAACCATCCGCGCGTCCCCCGCACGCAGTACGGCATCGGAGACGCCTACTTCAACATGGGCGACTTAGACGCCGCCGTGGACGCGTATCAGACGGTGCTCGAAGACTATCCGAACAGCAGTGTATTTGCGGATGCCGCCTCCAGCATCCAGTACGCCTTTGTGGTGCAAGACAACCCCGACGGTGCCCAGGCGCTCATTGACGACATTGCAAACCGCATTGAGGATCCAGAGCGGAGCGATGCGCTGCGCTTTCGCATTGCCGAGGCCACGTACCAGAGCGGCGACACCGAAGCGTCCATGCAACAGCTGCGGCAGTTCGTTCGGATTGCCGAAACCGATGCGTATCTCCCCGAAGCGTACTTTCTCCTCGGACGTGGCTACGCCGACCAGCAGCAAGAGCAGGAGGCACAGACCTTCTTTGGGCAGCTGATCGACTCGTATCCCGATCATCCGCGTGTGCCCGAGGCCGCTCTTCGCCTGGGCGAACTGTACGAACAGGACGAACGGTACAGCGAAGCGCTTAATGCGTTCATGCGGGCGGGCGACCATCCCGAAGCGCCCACCGATGTGGTGGCCCGCGCCCGCTACGGCGAGGCCATGGCCCTTCTTCAGCAGGGTCGTGCCAATGACGCCGAGCAGCTACTGCGCCAGATTGTGCGTACGCAAGACAGCGAGCGCCTCACTGCTTCTGCTCGCCTGGGCCTGGCCCGCATTGCCGAGGAGAACGGCGGGCTCGATGAGGCCCAGCGCCTGTACCGCCAGGTTGCCGAAGCCAATGCGGACGACGAAACTGAGGCGGAGGCGCGTTATCGCCTGGGGCGCCTGCTGCGCCAGAGCGGAAACCCCAACCAGGCTATCACCGAACTGGAGCGTATCCCCGCCCTCTTTTCCGGCTATCCAAGCTGGATTGCGCGTAGTTACCTGGAGCAAGCGCGCGCGTATGAGCAGCTGGGCCAAAATGGAGAAGCGCAGCGCCTGTACGATCGCGTGATCAATCGGTATGGCGATACGCCTTTTGCTGACGAGGCCCGCACCGCCCGCGACGCGCTGTAGCATGCCGACTGTTGCACATGCCCGTGCCTCTTTGCTACTCCCTGACTTTGCGAATCCCATTTGCTTTCTATGATGCGTATGATGCGTTTTGCTGTGCTTTCGTTGGCGCTTCTCTTTGCTGTGCCTGGCCTGGTTTGGGCCCAAGACCCTGGGTCGGACCCTACCCTGCCCGAGATTACGCCCCGCGAAATCGAGATTCGGGGCGAGTACCGCGTGGTGTTTCCCTCGCTGGAGCGCCCTACGCTGCAAGAGCTCCAGCCCCGAACCCGTGTGCAGGCGTTGCCTCTTGAAGGACTGCCTGCAGCCTCCCCCATTGGGTTTCAGGTAAGCGCCCTGCCGCCGCTCAACCTGGACCCGCCCCAGGCGCGTTATGACGGCCGTTCGCCCCTGGCTCCCCTTCTTAGCGGCATGAACGGCTCACTCGACGTGGCAGGCGGACGTTTTACCGAGCGCCGCGCGGCTGCCGATGTACAACTGCCCATCTCTGCGCGTACGGACCTGCGCCTGCACGGCGACTACGAAGGGATGAACGGGGCCCAGCCCTTCGACCAACGCGATGCGCGCACCGCTTTTGACAGGGGCACAGGCACGATCGACCTGTCCTATCGGAGCCCGTCGTGGAAACTGGCATCCAGCGTTAACGGCGCGTACCGCCAGTACGATCTGTATGGGGTCCAGGGCGCTCCCGAACGCACCGTGGCTCGCATTGGCACCGAGCACACACTTCGGGTGTACGACGGGCTGCCGCTTACGTGGACCGTTGGATACGAAGGGCATGATTTGGAAACCAGGGCGCTTAGCTTCTCAACACAACGTGTTCACACCGACCTGGAGGCCACCATCGGACTCTCGGCGATCGATCTCCGCCTTGAGGGTGCTGCCGAGTTGGCTGGACACCTGGGCAATGCCGCATTCTCGGGCGACAGCCGCGCGGGCACGCTCCATGGCATCGTTCGCCTTGTAGATCGCCCTGATTTGCAGGTTGAAGGCGGCGCCAGCATCATAAGTATGACAACCGACCTGGCGCGTCCAGGCACAGAAAACACGCACACCTATGGCGCCCCCTATGCATTTGTAGAGTGGCGCCCTGACACGCGATGGATGCTCTACGCCGAACAGCGTCCGTCCCTTACGCTACACACGCCCATTGATCTTGCCGAAACCAATCCATACCTGAGCGGGATTCCTGACCTGGGCGGCACGGCTCACACGCTCGATGCCACCGCGGGCGTGCAGTGGAACGCAGGAACCGCACAGATCGACGCGCATGCCGGTGTCACACACAGCCCCACCCGCCGCTTCTTTGCGCAAGACGACACCGGTCTGTTCACCCTTCAGTATCTGGAAGCGACAACCTGGACGCTCGGTGCTGATGCCACTCTGCAAGCCCTTGCTCCCTGGTTTGGTACGATGTCGCTGCAGTATACCGGCGGCAGCGTAGCCGACGAGAACGGCCTCCCCCTTGTCGCCCGGACCACAGGCGAGGCGACCGTGGGCTACCAGTTCGCCGAGCGCCAGGCCCGCCTACAACTACACCTACGCGGACAAAGTGCACGCGACCTTTCATCGGCGGGCACCGATACCGCGCCCGGATTTGTCGCGGTTGGCGTTTCGGGAGATGTGCAGATCACGCCCAACATTGAAGTTACGGCGTACGTACAAGATATTGCATCAAACGACGCGACCGAGTGGCCCGGCTATCCGCAGCCAACCGCACGCGTGGGTGGCGGACTGCGCCTATTGTGGTAACATGTGTTTTGGCGGTTACGTCCGCTTTTGCTTTCGGCGATGCTCTAACGTTGCCTCACTATTGGGATGACTGCCCGGTCTTGCGGATGCACAGGCTCCTAACTTCATGCGGGTTCGCACTGTATCCCCATAAACAGTGAGATTGCATTGAAGATGGTCGCCAAATGTAGTAAGCTACAGTGCCTCGTGTTCATCACACCTTAGCCCCCCACCGATATGGCCCGTCCATCCCCCAAAGAAGTACTTAAGGCCTTCTGTGCTGTCGTACGCGACGAGCTTGCTAACGGTCATGATGTAGACCTGCCCGGACTGGGCACCATTCAGGTCGAGCACGACGCCAGCACGGTACAAGGCCACGACAACGCTATGTGGTCACCCCCAAAGCGCAAAATTACCTTCGTTCCGCACAACGACTCATCCTCTCCTTCATAACTGCCTCGCTGCATTATGTCTGATCGCCTTTTATCTCAACTGGCTGACCGCCTGGGGCTGGATGAGTCGGACGTTGCGCCCATGCTCAACGCATTGCTTAAACAAGTCCGACAGCGTGCTGGACAGGGCTCGGGAGCTCGTATTCCTAC
>CAZBTM010000006.1:19246-19981 GCA_964494425.1 uncultured Rhodothermales bacterium
GATGCTAACCAAGTTATGAATTTAGGCAGGGCAATTGAATTTTTAAAGGAGTTAGAGCGCACAAAAATCAACATTGAATGGATTGAGGAACCCATTCATTCTGGCTTTTAAAGAGATTAAAAAACTATGTGATCAAACGGAATTAACGATTTCGTTTGGCGAGTCCGAAAGAACTTCAAAAACTTTTCCATCACTGGTAGAGGCGGGCGTTGGACATTTACAACCACTGCCAGTGGCACGCTTCAGTTTGAGCCCGACGCCGACCTCGTGGATACGGTGAACGAGGACTTCGCCGGTCTGGAAGACGAGCCTGCACCGACACCAAAGCGTGCGCCCGACACGTCCACAGCGCTCGCAGAGGCCCCGCCAGCCGCCCCCCCCAAACAGGCCTCTGCTAATCAGTCGTCGCCCCCCTCCGCATCTGACGACGCCCCCCAAACCGGAGCCCCCACGGAGGACGACGATGCAACCGAAGAACTCCCTGCATCGGGCCCAACAGCGACCGAATCGTCTGATACAGGATCGTTGTGGCCTTCGGAGGCCAATACGGCAACCTCTCCTGGTACCACGGAGACTGATATCGACGACGAAACAGACGATGACTTCTGGAGTCGGGATCGCGAGTGGGACCTGTCAAGCGTTGCGTTTGGTGATGTGGCCGACGACGATCCGGAGCGGTGGCTTCCGGCCCCGCTGCGGCTGCGCAACCTGACCTACCCGACGGTGCTGGTGATG
>CAZBTM010000006.1:19991-21467 GCA_964494425.1 uncultured Rhodothermales bacterium
GCCGGATGAGGCCGCCCCCTCCGCTATGCCTTCCGATGAGGAAAGCCCCCCCGCGGCAGACTCTGAGGATCGTGAAGAAGCTTCATCTTCGGCTGACGTACCCCCTGAACAGGGCGCTACCGATGAATTACCTACACAACGCTCTGGATTTCGCACGGCGGTTGGCGTGGTGGTTGTGCTGGCTGCCTTGATCGGAGGCTGGATCGTCCTTGGAGCGCAAGGCACAGTCCCCAGTCCAGGTTCTGTCATTGAAAACGTACGCGCCTCGTTCTCTGGGGATACCGAGCCCCCTGCCGTGACACCGTCAGACTCCGATCCTTCTGCAGCGTCGGATGCGTCTCCTCCTGCTTCCGACTCTTCCCCGCCCGACCCTGCTGATTCAGCAGCCTCCAATCAATCGCCTGCTAACGAATCTGCCGATGATGCCCCTACGGATGACGATGCCTCGAGTAGTACAGAGGGTCCCGTAGCTGACGATGCTCCTGCCACAACCTCTATTGTACCCGAAGAGGGAGGCTGGACACTGGTCGTAGCATCGCGCACAAGCGAGCAAGAGGCCGAGGCCATTCGTACCCAATTTGCCACGGCCCTGCAGTCGGTTGGCGTTCCAGTTGACGTGCTGCCCAGCGAAGGCAGCGGTGGAACAACGCGGTACCGCGTCATTGTAGGGCAAGTCTCCTCACAGGAGGAAGCGCGCCGCATTCAGCAGGAATACAGCGAACTGGTTCCTGACGACGCTTGGCCGCTTCGTTTGTAGCGCAGAGGTATCTTACCCGTTGGTCCACTGGCCGGTACTCTGTTTGTATTCTTCTATATTCACGTATTTCTCCGCTTATGTACCTTCGCCTTCAAGCCGCCCTTTCCCAGAACGCTGCTGAGGACTCAATGACTACCGCTGCAGCCGACGAGGGCGCGCTGTCGGTGCTCGACCTCTTAATTCAAGGCGGCTGGGTGATGGTGCCCATCCTGCTACTTTCATTTGTTGCTGTGTATCTGTTTATAGAGCGTCTGCTCACGATTCGACAAGCAGCCAGCAACCCTGACGCAATCACCGATCAGGTCCGTGATTACATCCGTGCAAACGATATCGATGGGGCGCTGGCGTACTGTCAGCGCAAGGACGTTCCTATTACTCGCATTCTGCAGTATGGGCTTGAACGTCTGGGACGCCCTATTTCGGAGATCCAGGACGCGGTTCGTGCAGCGGGTAAACATGAGACGTTCTTGCTGGAAAAGCGAACCAATATGCTCGCAAGTATTGCGAGTGTAGCCCCAATGCTGGGCTTCTTTGGAACGGTGCTCGGCATGATTCGCGCATTCCAAGACATCCAAAGTCTACAGGGCAACGTAAACCCAAGCGTGCTTGCCGGAGGAATCTGGGAGGCCCTTATTACGACGGCAGCAGGTCTACTGGTCGGCATTATTGCTTCGTTGGCATACAACTACCTGCTTGACCGCATTAAACGTCTCACGAAC
>CAZBTM010000006.1:21477-30687 GCA_964494425.1 uncultured Rhodothermales bacterium
AAGAGCCAGTGTCGTAGGCACCTGGTTATTGTAGCGTTCGAGCTGCGCTCTTCTATCTTTCCAGATCCTGTACACTATGAGTTTTGATTTTGAGCCTTCGCGCGCTCCGGTCTCGTCAATTAGTTTGGCAGGGATGACAGACGTTGTCCTCTTATTGCTTGTATTCTTTCTTCTTACGTCAAGCTTTGTCCCACAGCTCGGTATTGAGGTCACGCTTCCGCAGGTAGATGCCTCTGCCCCTGTTGAGCAGCAGTACATCACGGTGTCGGTTACGGAAGACGGGAGCTACTTCGTTGACGGCATGCCTGCGCCGGAGGGGCAGCTCACGCAACAGATTCGTGATGCGCGTCGGGACGAAACGACAACTGTTGTGCTGCGCGCCGACGAGGGAGCCACGATTCGCCAGTTTGCCACCGTTGCCTCTGCAGCTCAAGCACTCAATCTGCGCGTGCTGATGGCCACGGAACGACGATGAAGGCCCTCGTGCTTGTCGTTCTACTTACATTATCCACCGAGCGGACCTTCTTCCTTAACGGTATGCTCTTAGGAAAAGAAGCACACACAAAAAGGGCTACCCTCTGTGTGAGAGTAGCCCTTTCTTCCTGATATTAACAACTCTTTGCTGAAGGAGCAACCGGGCTGCCGATTGCAATATTCGCGCCCTGGCCTTCGGGATTAACGGGAGGCAAGAGAGATTTCGATAATTCGATCGACGACCTGCCTCGTGCGAAGTGTAACCTCATCCGCATTCACAGCTTGCCCATTTACTGCCGTTACAATAGACTGGTCTTGCTGACGCATCAAGCGCCCAAAAAGCAGGATGTCGCGGAAGGGTTGTTGGTGCGCGATATTTCCTCCCATGCCTCCCTGAACGCCTTCACGACGCAAGAAATTGCTGAAGAACTGTGAGTCCTCTGTATCCATGTAGAAAACAGGGACATCAGGGCCCTCACCGTCCTGCTGGCGCAGGAAGTTGATCGAGGTAATCTGTTCACGGAATCCGTTGCGGCCTTCAGCAAACGTATAGCTGATATACAACGTATTGGCGATACTGAGACCGCCCCATCCTTCACTGATCAGTTCAGACTCGATTGAGCTCAGATCTTGCGTCTCCTGATCGCGGCTGCGCCGCTTGATGGCAAACTCTTGAGCATCTTCGCTCTCTGATTGCTCTCGAATCTCCTCAACGAGCGCGTCTCGGAACGCACTGATGGCGCTTCCACGCTCAACAGGAACTCGAATCTCAATATTTTGCTGCCAGACTGCTTGTGCATTCACCGACTGCATTCCAGCTAAGCTGAGCAGGGCAATCGCAAAAACGGCGATCGACTGATGTACGTATGATCTGTGCATAACCGAGTGTATGTATTGTCGAAGGTGTAGTAAACAAAAGCACAGGAGCTCGTAGAAACGCGCCTCCTGAATGCATGGTTACGTCTCGCAAGAACCAAACCAAGCATTGCAAGATGCCCATTCGTTCTCCTGCAGTTTTATACCAACGTATGCTGTCCACCATTATAATCAGGCAGTGCCTACCATCACACACTGTCCGATCTTTTACGAGTTAGAGTTACCACGAGCCGGGCCTAAGCAATACGAAGCTGAAGACACATTGCCGGCATGATACCGACACAGTTGTGGAACCTTCAATCCTTACAATGGGACCCTCGAGGGTGGCATTTCGGCTTTTACGGTATTAGTGGGTGAGGATGGAAGGAGCGGTTAACCGGTTTCTCCTTCCACCCTGGCGTTCTCTCTGAAGTAGGAAGCCGAATCAGTATACGTTATCCACCGAGTGAAAAGGAGAACGTTTGGCTTGCGCTTCCCAAGTCATTATCAATCGGAATGCGTTGGCCTGCGTGGTTTACACGTGCTACATTTTCGAGCTCAAGGAAGATTGTGTCGTCCGGCTGGAGTCCTGTGAGCTGTCCAGCAAGATTCAGCTGGTTATTGCTTCCCAAGTCAAATGTGCCCAGCTCTTGACTTGCACCGAGTCCGCGGCGGTAACTTACGCGGACCTGCCCAATGCTGTAGCGGGCATCTTGTGCGTAGCGCGATGCAAACTCTGGATCCGGCTCAAAGTCGAAGCGAACGTTCGGGCGTGCAAGTGAAACGCGGTCGCTCGCTTGCAACTCATCCCCTCCTGCATTTAACACACGAATACTTGGAAGCGGAGGCTGAATGACATTAAAGGTACGTGTACCTAAGAAGACGTCGTCGCTCCCTTCTTGGATGAGATAAGCTTCGACCGAGACCTCCTCGCCCGATGGGCTCAATGAAAGGGTCCGCCCTTCTTGGCTCTGCCCACCTGAAACCAGCCGAAGCGGCTGCTCCTCGAGACCGGGTACGTCGATACGAATTTCGTTCAGCGTTTGACGATATAAGGCGTCCGTTGCCACACTCTGTGCAATGACTTCCGGACGTCGCACAGTGAATTGTCCTGTGACAGCGCGCGATGCCGTCTCCCCGTTGACTTGCTGAAATGTAAGCTCTGCTGTGTATTCGACAACCTGCTCATCTTCTCCTTCAGGGAGCAAGCTTCCAGTTTGCATGCTGAGACGCTCACCATCAATCTGGAGTCGGTCATCATTCGTCTGGACCCCAATTTCGGTTTCTCCAGAGGCCGCGAGGTAGGCTGTTGCTTCATAGGGCTGACCCAGGACCACATTTTCTTGCCCAACAACAATTGGCTCGACGTCGCGGATGTACGCTGTGTCTTCTTCGACATCGAAGGTGCTGAATGCATAAAGCAGGACAGGCAGGTACAGAGCCAGCATTATCTGGTACCTGAGTGTCTTAATCCTGATTGTTGAGTCTTTCATAGGGCAGTCGTCTCGACAAATATAGACGGTTATTCAGGAGATTCAGTGTAGGTCCTCGCTTTGAGAAACAGCGATTCAATTTCCCTACAGCTGATCTTGTAGAGGCAGGTGCTACAGGATGAACGGTAATATGTGATCGAGCAGAGCACCTCACGAAGGGTTAACAGTTGCATTCTGCATCCCATTTGTGTTTTCAATGGGCAGAACGGTCATGAAGGCATACTCCAAACCTGTAACGGCCGAGGTATTTAGGTGGTCGGGCAGACTTCTCGTAACGCCCGCTTTTAAGACGCCCCGTTTCCTGCTCCAGGATTGTTGAACGTACGGAAACGCGAAAGCATCTCGTCCAGATCACTCCGCATCTCTTCAACTGTTGACCCTGCCCCCTCCATTTCATTTCCGAGAGTGCGCATACCTTCACCCAAGCGACTCGCATCTTCGGCAAGTTCTCCACTGGCTACTTCGGAGAGCTTCGTACGCATGTCTTTTACAGCAACACGCGCCCGCTTCATCTCTCCAGCCATATCGTGGATCTCTCCACCAAACTGCTTAATTTCCTTGCCGAGCGCACTCATCATGACATTAAGGTCGTCATTCACCTTCTTCTCCATCATCTTTCGTGCAGAGGCGCTTGGTGCAGGGCCTTGGGCTGACTGCACAACAGCTGACCCGCCTCCGCCTGCTGCAGCAGGATCACCTTCGGCTTCGTCCGGGGCATCCATGAAGAAAGCCTGGACTAACTCCAAGATTCCCATGATGATAAATGCACCGGCTTCCCCAAGAAAGCCAATAATCATGAAGGGCTCGGAGTACTCGGCGGCGACTGGATTGTCCCAGATTTTGAAGAACACACCGAGGATTGCCGCTGCGCCAAAGACCCCAATGAAAAACCCGAGCACCTTTGTAGTGAACGAAAGAATGTACTCTTTACGATTGCTGGAAGCCATGAGACTAAAGTTGTTGGTACAAGGTTGATACTCGCAAAGTCATTGCTCCCCTGATTGCTATCTGGAGAGACTACGGTGTATCGCGGCTGTTTGTCAGGCGCTGTATGCAATGCTGCAAACAGGATGCCGCCCTAATAAAGCAGCAGCGATTCATTTAAAGGATCCTACTGCTGTGGTGGCTCATTCTCTGAGCCTTCTTCGGATTCTTCCGACCCATTCTCTTCAGAAGGATCAGGGAATACCGGCTCTTCATCGGGGGGCATTGGTGAATTTTCATCGCCTGTTTCCTCTTCATTGTCAAGGGCAGGTTCGTTTCCACTCTCGGCAGGGGGTACTACGTCCATTGCACCTGGCCCGACGTTTCCGCTGCTTTCGACTTGAATTGGATCAGCAGCGCATCGAATTCCAATTTGGGTGCTTGCCTCATCTTTTTGAGCGTAGTCACGGACCCCAACACCGATCTCAAATCCGGATGAGGCCCAGGACCCCCCACGCACGACGCGGCGGTTGTTGCTGGAGTCGGCCCGCACAACAGGCGTTTCCGTTGTTACAGGGAAGTCATCGTAGGTCGGCGTGTAAGCATCCTCGACCCACTCCGCTACGTTTCCAGCTATATCGTGGATGCCCCATCGGCTGGGAGGGTAAGAGCCAACAGGCGCTGTAAATGCATATCCGGTGCGAGCGCGTCCTTCGCTTGGTGCAAAGTTCGCCAAGTAGCGCCCTCGCGGATCGCTTGTAGATATTCCACGCCAGGGGTAGATAGCCCCGGTGCGACCTGAGCGCGCTGCGTACTCCCACTCCGCTTCAGTAGGAAGCCGTCGACCATTCCACTCACAAAATGCTTTGGCGTCATCCCATGTGATGCCGACCACGGGATAGTTACCGCGTGAGGAACTGTAGAAGTAGTTTTCCATCTGGCTTTCTGCTGACGCACTGCTTCCCCAGGCTTCTACACGTGGTGCATACTGCTCTCCCTGCTCAGAGACAAACTCTCGGTACTCTGCATTCGTCACTTCAAAGCGGTCGATGTAAAATGCAGAGACCGTAATCTCACGTCGACCGGCGGCTTGTGCGCCGTACGGATCTTCATCCGTCAACCCAATGATGTACGTTTCATCGGGCAGGCGCACCATGTCTCCATAGTCTCCAGGCGGAGCGGGCACGATATCACTGTTCGTAGTAGCACCCGCCTCGTTCTCCTGTAGATTCTCGGCCAGACCATGCTCCCACGGGGTATCCGTTGCAGCAGAAAAACCGAGCATCACGACGATGCACAGCACTCCTGCACAGATGCCCAACAGTTGGACCGCTGATGCGCCGGTGTTTTTGTTTTCTCGGCTCGCCATGGGTTATTCAGTAGTAGTTTAAGACAGACAGTATAGGGCAGATGCGACGGTCGCGCATCATCGTGCCAGCAAGGGCCACAAAAGAGCGCCTGCTGGCGTAGCGCGCACGCTACTCCATAGGAGGCTGAGGTGGCTCCTCACTCGAGGGTTCGGGGAATTCAGGCTCTGAATCTGGAGCGGGGGTTCCTCCCTCAGCAGGAGGCTGACCGCCTTCAGCGCCGGTTTCAGGCGCCTGAGCTGGTGCAGCTCGCTCTGCCTCTCCGCGCGCACCCTCAACTTGACCAATGTCGCCAGCGCAGCGAAACCCAGTTTCGGTATCGGCGTCGTTTTCCGCTTTCGGCGTACGTACACCTACACTGATGAAGAATACTGGGGAGTTCCAGGACCCACCACGTACGACACGATCGGAACTGGACGGATCACTAATGACAGGGTCAAGACGCGAATGTCCGGCATATGTAGGTGTATATGTATCCTGAACCCATTCGTATACGTTTCCTGCCATGTCGTAGAGCCCCCATCGGTTAGGAGTATACGATCCAACTGGCGACGTGAATACAAATTCTTGCGCTTGTCCTTCAGGAGCGTAGTTGGCCAGGTACTGGCCATCCGACGTACGAGCACGAGTTCCAGGCCACGGATACAGCTCTCCAATGTGCCCAGCTCGCCCTGCATATTCCCACTCCGCCTCGGATGGAAGACGATGGCCTCGCCATTCACAGTATGCATTCGCCTTTTCCCAATCAACAGCAACAACGGGATAGTCGCTGTATGTAGAGCCTCTGAAGTATGCTGACCAATTGGTTGTCCGTGCAGCAGATCCTTCCCATGCCGTAGAGTCCGGCGCGTATTGCTCACGCTCTCCAGGCCCAAGGTCGTTCAAGAACGCACGGTAATTTTCATTTGTAACGAGATTGCGATCGATATAGAATCCAGAAACCGAAATCCGCTTACGCCCAGCCGGCTGTCGACCGAGCGGATCTTCACCGGTGTACCCCATCAGGAAAGACCCACTGGGAAGGCGCATCATATCGCTATGGTCTTCAAACTCCGTAATGTTTTCGCGCGTCACTGGACTGCTGTATGGACGTGCGCCTGGATCGGGAAAAAGCGTCTCGCCTTGTTGCACAGTCTCAGGCTCGCCGCTTTTCAGATCGCTTTTTGTGTAGTCGATTTCGAACTCTTGAGAGGATCCTGTTGCGTCCAAGCTTCCGAACGGGTTCTCCTCTTCCTGTGACGCGACGCCGAGGTCATCCTCATCGTCCATCACCCCCTCACCCGGAATTTCGCGCTCAATGCGTTGCAGTCGATATGTAACACCGATCATCGGCATAAAGCTGGATACCAAGTCAGGCTGGACCTGCCCCCCGTTTATTTCCTCCGTCCATGACCAACGACCCGCCAATTCAGCCTTAATGCGCACATTTTGGTTTACACCATAGTCAAGCCCTATTGCAAGCGGGAAAACGCCGCGTTCAGTTTCATCCCCGAAAACATAATTTCCATATCCTGCATAAAGATACGGACTTACGTCGCTCTCGATACCTAAAATATGAAATTCGACTCCACCTTCTGCTGAGGTCAGATCTTGATATGTCATTCCAGCCCGCAGGCGTGCAACACTGTTCAAGTCCAGCATAAGACCGCCAGAGATAGCAGGGTTCGTGCCTCCCAAATTTGAGATATCAGTGTCTTGGGAAAGGAGCGCACCACCGGAAAGAAAGAGGCGCTGCGAAAGCACCTCGGTAGGCGCACCAACGAAAGCTGCCACCAGCAGAGCTGCAGTAAGTAAGCGCTTAATTTGCATGATTATCTTGGATAACGAAGGTCAAAAAGCGGTCTGAGCGTGTGCATTCACACGCGCGTCCAACTGATCTTGTTGGCGTTATTTACTGCCCATGCGTGCTCTCTACACTTGTGGAGCGGGGGACATAAGGCATATTGCATACGAACCAGTCAGAAAGAAAGCACTGTCGATCTACCGGAAGTCAAAGCGGTGTGTGACGCCAAAGAATCCCATGTAGTCCACACCCTTTGTTCCATCAACACCGACATGACCGTCCAGAAAATCGGAGGTTGAGACACGGACGCCGATACGGAATGTATCGAACATTGTAACGCCAGCCACTACGGAGCCAACCACTCGACTTCCCAAAGGATCAAACCGGTCGTCTTGCTCAGGCTCAGGGAAATTCGAGGAGTACGATGGAGATATAACAAAGAGTGGCCCGCCACCAAGGAACACGCGAAAAAGTCCCTGGCGGATATAGGGAAGATCGTAATCAGCTGTGAAATCAAGGCCAACCAAGTTGTTGCTAACCTCGAGCGGCTGACTTCCACCTGAGGTTGTCTTGCCTGAAATCCGATGGTACTGCAATTCTGTATTCAAACCAAACTGCTGAAACTGACCAAAACGGCGGTCGGCTCGCACCAGAACGGAGGGAGTCGCTGAACTGAAGTACTTCAGTACGTTATTATCTGGGTTTCGGCTTAGATCACCCTGATATGTGCTCATCCCTATGCCGATGGTTAGGCCATGAACGAAAGGAGTGCTCTCGTCTTCAGCCTGGCTCCCCGGAGCGCCCTCTTCCTGAAACGGCTCTCCGAACCCTTGCCCTACTGCTGACGCAGGCATGAGGAGTAGCACAGAAAGTGCGACGGCAATGGTAGCGAGTGCGGTATTGTATGATGCTTTAGGCATGTACCCAACGCCGTGATAGTTTCAAGAATCGAGTGCTGTGGCTGTGCTCATCGCCCAGTCAGGAGTGCAGATGTATACTGCATACCCATGGTACGTGTCAGCGTGCTAAGTGACAAACAAAACCAGAGGGATAATGAGAATTTTCCGAACAAGAGTGTTTCCCCGCTGCGCTGCGCAGCCACATTTTGAAAGAAGCAAAAAGCTCTCGGAAGCTTTTTCCCGGTTCCTTATCATGGAACTGGCTTCTGAGAACCGATGTGCCTACAACGTCTCCCTCTACATTAACCATTTTCCGATTGGTATGCAAAGAACCTGTGTCGATAACGCAATCTTCGGGGGCGCCGCACAAGAAATACGCTCGCACCTCTCGGATATGTGCGACTCTCCATCCAACCACTTAGGAAGCATCTTTTGCGCTCTTGAAGAGTCCGAGCGGTTCACTATTCGGCCCACCGTACTGTAGAAACAACTCTGTGGCCTGTACTGGTTTAGACCTCACGGTGCCCCAACTCACTTTCGTGCCATTTGTTACAAAGGCAGAGGGCTTGTCAGACACAGAAAGGCTTGCTGGCACTTCTTTGATCCGTTCTGCTTTTCAGTCCACATTCGTTTGTCTCTCCCAGCCCCATCCAGCAAGCAGAGCCGAGAGGTCCTCAAATATGCCCTGTTGGCACCATCTCGCAATTTCAATTTTATGCTCTGCCGTTGAACGAACGATCCGGTGTGCCAGGTTAAAGGCCACCTATACATTTTGCATCACGCCTAACTATCTGACGTGTTCTCTTGCACTGTAACACTTGCACTCCTCAGAGTTCTCAAATTAGCCCATAGCTCATATGAGCATGGGTTACCCGTTCCACCAGTCACGATCCAGCGTACGATACTGGATCGCTTCTGATATGTGAGCCGGACGGATTGAGTCGGCACGGTCAAGGTCTGCAATGGTCCGCGCAACCTTCAGAACGCGCGTGTATGCCCGCGCACTCAGCCCCAGCCGATCAATCGCCATCTTGAGTAAGGACGTGCCTTCAGCGTCAAGTCCGCAGTGCGTCTGCACAGCACGTGCGCCCATCTGGGCATTGGCGTGTAAGCCATCGCGCTCTGCGAATCGTCCTGATTGTGCTTCACGCGCCTCCATAACGCGGTTCCGGATGTTTTTTGAGCGTTCTACGCCTGCTGGATCCGCCTGCAGCTCGTCAAAATCAACAGGCGCCACTTCTATGTGCAGGTCAATCCGGTCCATGAGCGGACCGCTAATTTTCCCCAGATAACGCTGAATTTGGGACGGACGGCATACGCATTCCCGCTTCGGGTCGTTCAGGTAGCCGCATGGGCACGGGTTCATACTGGCTACGAGCATAAACCGCGCCGGATATGTAACCGTAGTGCGGGCC
>CAZBTM010000007.1:0-22788 GCA_964494425.1 uncultured Rhodothermales bacterium
CCGACGAAAACGGCCTCCGCCTCCCCAACGGCACCTATTTCTACGAAGTTGAGACCGACCGCGGCAGCGCCCGTGGCAAAATTCTGCTGATTGACTGATGCCTATGTTTATGCTGCGTGCTACCGAATCGGCCCGCTCCTCTGCCCCGCGTGCGTGGAGCGCCGCATGGATTGGAGCCATCATGGGGCTCCTGATAGGTCTGCTGGCCAGTACCCCTCCACTGGTTGCGCAAGATACTGCTGCTGGGGCGTTTGCGCGCATGGGGGCAGATGCGCAGGGGATGGCGCTGGGCAACGCGCTTGGCGCGTCTCCCGAAGCCGACGTCGCCGCGCTCTACAACCCGGCGCTCGCCCACCAGGCCAGCGGGCAGTACCTGTCGCTCTCAGCTGCGCTGATGAGCTTCGACCGCGAGTTGCAACTGGCTGCCTTCAACACGCCGCTGGGCCCCACTGCCGGTATCAGTGCAGGCGTGCTACGCGCTGGCGTAGGCGATATTGACGGACGCGACATTAACGGTTCCCCCACCGAAACGCTCTCAACCAACGAGTACGCACTCTTCCTTGCATTTGGCAACCAGTTCTTTGATCGCGTTGCCGCCGGCGCCACGCTCAAGTTTTACATTGCCGATCTCGTTGACGAAGTCAGTACCGTACAGAGCCTTGGCGTAGACCTCGGTCTCACTTACACGCCCCGCGACGGTACCACGCTCGGTCTTGCCGTCAGCGATCTGCTGGCCACCTATGAATGGGAAACCGGCGGCGTAGGAGGGCGCTCTGCAACCGATACCTTCCCTGTACGCCTGCGCATAAGTGGCGCACAAGAGCTGCTCGACGGCAACCTGATGCTTCTTGCAGAGTACGAGGCACGTTTTAGCGAGCGTGAGCAGCGCCGCCGCATCCCCCGAAACCCACCCGTTCAGCCCGTTGACCAGATCGCAACCTCGTCGTTTCAGATTAACGAGTCGCTCGGGCGTGTGGGCGTGCGTTATCGCCTGCTCGACGTGCTTGATGTACGCGGCGGGGCCGACCGCCTGGGCGCGAATGGATTCGAGGGCTGGAAACCCAGCGCCGGGTTCGGACTTCGCCAATCCGTCGGCACGCTCGACCTTCGCATCGACTACGCCGCTGTGGTGGAGCCGTATGTGACCGACTTGATGAATGTGCTAAGTATCCGTATCTATCTGTAGACTGTGCGCCTGTAAACGATCTGTGCGCTGCATACGCCCGGCTCACTGGCCGGAGATCGTGCCCAACTGCGCATACGAACATGGCCGCCGCCTTTGTTTTCTCGTTAACGCCATACTCCCATGATTCTCACGCTGATTATCGTTCTGGCACTGATCCTCATCCCCCTGGTGCTGGTGGGGCTCTATGCCGTAAGCCAGTACAACAAGCTCGTAAAGCTCGACCAGCGCTACCAGAGCCTCTACTCCGACATCGACGTGCAGCTGCAGCGCCGCCACGACCTCATCCCGCAGCTGGTCAACACCGCCAAGGGCGCGATGAAGCACGAAGAGAAGATCTTCCAGGCGCTCTCCGATGCGCGTAACCAGGCCGAGCAAGCCCGGAAGAGTGCGAAAGCCAACCCCGGCGACCCTGAAGCGATGAAGAACCTGGCTGCTGCCGAACAGGTGCTGGACAAGCAGGTGAGCGGGTTCATGATTCAGGTCGAAGACAATCCCGAGCTTCAAGCCAACGAGAACATGCTGAAGCTGCAAGAGCAGCTGCAGACCACCGAAAACAAGGTGAGCTTTGCCCGGCAGGCCTACAACGACGGCGTGCGTGCCTACAACACGGCCCGCGAGAGCTTTCCCACCGTCATTATCGCCAACATGTTTGGCTACGGCGAAGCCGAATACTTCGAGGTTGATACCGCCGAGGTGCGCAATGCCCCCGAGGTATCGTTCGACTAACCCCGGCTGCCCCCCTGTGGCCTGTCGACTGACTCACTGGCTCATTGCTGCTGCGCGCTGTTCTCTGCTGTCATGAAAAACTTTTTCGAGCGCCAAGACGAAGCCCGGCGCAACACCACCCGGCTTATCGTGCTGTTCATTGCCGCTGTGACTGGGCTCATTATAGCCGGATACGGCATTGCGGTGGCGATTCTCATGTTTATGACCGAAGGCGGAGTATCTCCCATTCAGCCGGGGCTGTTTGTGCTCATTGTGCTGGGTACCGTGGTCATTGTAGGCGGGGGCAGCGTCTTTAAGATCATCCAGCTTAAGCAAGGCGGGCATGTTGTAGCTGAGTCGCTGGGCGGCCAGGCGCTCGATCGCAACCCGTCCGACTACGACGAGCAGGTGCTGCGCAACGTGGTTGAGGAGATGGCGATTGCCTCGGGCGTGCCCACGCCCGAAGTGTACGTGCTCGACGAAGACGGCATTAACGCATTTGCCGCGGGCTACACCGTAGACGATGCTGTTATCGGTGTAACACGTGGATGTATGAAACAGCTCAACCGGGCCGAACTGCAGGGCGTTATTGCCCATGAGTACAGCCACATCCTGAATGGCGATATGCGGCTGAACATCCGCCTCATGGGCGTGCTCAATGGCATCCTGCTCGTTGCGATTCTGGGGCGCACGCTACTACGCGCTACGTTTTACAGCAGCATGGGCCGCCGTCGCAGCGAGGATAACAAGGAACAGCTCGTTATGATTGCTGCGGGCGTGGGCCTGCTTGTCATCGGCAGTGTGGGGCTGCTGTGCGGACGCCTCATCAAGAGTGCGGTGTCGCGCCAGCGCGAGTTTCTGGCCGACGCTGCTGCGGTGCAGTTCACGCGTAACCCGCAGGGCATTGGCGGGGCACTCAAGAAGATAGGGGGATACGAATCCGGATCGACGATTGAGCACCCGAAAGCCGAAGAGTCAAGCCACCTCTTCTTCAGTGACGGCGTGGGCAGTGCGCTGTTCGGCAGCGGCGCCTTTGCTACGCATCCCCCGCTCGAAGAACGGATCCAGCGCATCGACGCAGACTTTGAAGGCGAACAGCGCGCGACCCAGGCTGCCTCTGGGACGAGCGGAACGGGCACGGCCCAGGCCGCCGGTGCATCGGGCTTTGCTGGAGGCAGCAGTGCCTCATCGCCGAGCCGCTCGACCCCCAAGGCCGAGGACATCGTATCACACACCGGCGGCCTCACTGCCGACGACATCGACTTTGGTGCCAAGTTGCGGAATGCGGTCCCCGAATCCCTACTCGATGCCGCCCACGAGCCGCTTGGGGCCACAGCCATTGTGTACGGCCTGCTCCTCTCGCCGCAGACCGGCTCCGACAACCGCACCGCTCAGATGGATGTCCTGCGCGAGCAGACCACATCCGAAGAGCGCGACGAAGTGATGCGGCTGCTCGATGATCTGCACGCCTTGCCACACCGCCTGCGCCTCCCCCTGCTCAACATTGCCGCCCCAGCGCTGCGCCATCGCAGCGCTGACCAGCGCACCGCCCTTCATGATACCGCGCAGGCGCTTGTTCGAGCCGATGATCAGCTCACGGTGTTCGAGTACGCCCTCGAAACCGTTGTACGGCACCGACTGGACCGCATTGCCAATCCATCGTCCGATCGCCCCCGGTTCAAGCGGTTTAGCCAGATTCAAGACGACGCGGTGGCGCTGCTCTCCATGATCGCCCAGGCAGGGGCACAGACCCAACGTGAAGCAGCCCAAGCGTTTGAAGCCGGAATCGGCGCCTTTGACGATGTAAGCGACCCAAGCGCGCACCAGCGCACCAGCGCCCCCCCCAGCCAGCTCGACGATGCACTCGACCGCCTTGCTCAAACGCGCCCAGCGCTCAAGCAACAGGTGCTTGAGGCCTGCGCGCGCTGCATCTTGGATGATGACACCGTTACCGACGCCGAAGCCGACCTGCTCATGGCTGTGGCCGAGGCGCTGGACTGCCCGGTACCTCCTTTCGTTCTGCACGCCGATGCCCTCTCGTCCTCATGATGCCTGCTTCGCGCTCTCGAACGGCTCTTTTGTGGGTCGGCCTTCTGCTCGCCGTTACGGCTCTTGGATGCGCCACTGAACGCGATACAGACGACCCCCCTCCTGCTCCGCCCGCAACCGATATCTTTCAGGCTGCGTACACGGTTCTGGGGGATTCGATTGTGCTTTCCACTCCTACCAACCGGACGCAGCGCACAGGGTACGACAACCAGCCGCAGTTCACCCTCGATGGGCGTGCACTTCTCTACACCTCCGCACGCAACGGGCAAACCGACATCTACCGCTGGCCGCTGGATGCCGACGCGCCGCATCCTGTAACCGCCACACCTACCAGCGAGTATTCGCCCACCCCGCTCTCCGACAGCACCTACGCCGTCGTTCGCGTAGAGGAGGATGGCACTCAGCGACTCTGGCAGTTTTCCATGCATGAGGCAGCGGTCCCTGCTACAACGGGAACCGTGCTGCTGCCCCAGATTGAACCGGTGGGCTACTTTGCTCCAGTAGATACAACGCACTGGGCGCTGTTTGTGTTGGGCGAGCCGCCCACGCTGCAGTGGACTCCGCGCAGCCCCAACACCGACCCAACGGTGGTCCGCCGCAATATTGGGCGGTCTATTCAGGCGCATCCCGACGGACAACGCTTCAGTGCCGTGCAGCGCCATGACGAAGCCCAGGATTCGCTCCTGGTGGTGCGCAGTCCGAGAGATGTGAATGCATACGCTCCGGCGTTAGACGGCGACGGCGACCACGCATGGACGCCCGAAGGCCATCTGCTTATGACAAGCGGAACGGCGCTCTACCAGTGGCATCCTGAGGCAGCCACATGGCGCGCAGTACATGATTGGGCCCCAGCCATGCCTTCGCGCATTGCCGTGTCGTCGCAGGGTGGGCAGCTTGCTGTCGTAGTGGCGCCTACTGATGCCTCGTAGAATAGGCGTGTGCCGCCACTTCATTCAAAAAGCGTTCAGGAAACGTTGCGTCCGAGTGGATCGCGAAAGGCCGCTTTCACCTGCTGCATCTTCTCTTGCTCCTCCTCGTCACTCTGACCTGCGAAGAACGTGCGCACAAACGCACCTCCAACACCCACCAGGCCGCCTAAGAATATACTGAGCAGCACTACGAGCGTCCGTTGCGGCGCGCTGCGATTGATAGGTGGCGTGGGCGCTTCCAGAATGGTGATGACAGGCTGGCTTCGCTGAAGCTCGATCTGCGCTTGCGTGCGCTGCGTCTGAAACTCACTATACAGATTGGATGCAAACTGGACCTGGCGCTGGAGGCGGTCGCGCTCCGTGCGCAGACGGGCCGACTGGATGTCACGGTTGCGGTCGCTGAACGCCGCCAGGCGCTGCTCAGCAGCCTCCAGCTCATCCTTAGCTTCCTCGAACCGCTCGTTGATGAACGCCAGGTTGTCGCGCGCCTTCTGCGTGCGGATGGTGCGTACACGTTCCGTGAGATGCTGCAGGAAGCTGTCGGCGATCTCCGCCGCTCGCACCGGATCATAGTCCGTGACCGACACTGTCATGATACCACTTTCAACGTCAACCGAGGAGTTCACCATGTTGCCGACGATCTCCATTGCTTCCTCTTCCGCTTCCGTCGGATACACCTGCCGATCTCCATCCAACGTTTCTACCGGACGCTGCCTCGATTCGCTCTTTAAAGCACTCAAAATTTGTCCTGGCAGCCCGATTGTGTACTTCTTCAGAGCAGACAGCACGCCCCCCGTCTCCCGCGCATGATAGTCCACGAAGCGCATCTCCTGGTCTACATCAGCAAAGTAGAAGGTATCCCGCACCACCGACAGTGTGACCTCACGGCTGGTAAGAATGCGTGGATAGGTCTCTGCCGTCAGCCCCGTTGCTCCGCCTCCCAGATTGATACCCAGCCCGCGGAGTGCTGAAATGCCGCCCGGAACGGAAGCCGACCCGCTCTCTACTTCACGCACCATTTCAGCGCTCGACGTATACTGCTCAGGTGAAGTCACCGCATAAGTGAGCCCCAAGAGTGTGAAGGCTACGATGCAGCTGATGATAAAACGCCGGTTCTGCGCCAGAACGACCAGCAGGTCGAGTAGCGAAATCTCTTCCTCTGCGTAGGGGGAAGCTGCCTCCGTGGGCGATTCCGAAGGCGACGTGGAAGAAGCAGACGAGGCGTTAACAGTCTCAGACATGGCGTCGGGGGCAACCGGGGAGCGAAAAGCAGTGCGAAGAATTATGCACCTGGAAGAATCGTGCGTCTGTTAGTTGAATGCACGAGTGGCCAAGACAATAATCGTAAGCGCACTCGACAGGATGCCGGTTACCTCGGTGAGCGTTTCGGAGAGATCGAACGAGTCTTCATTTTGAGGCTGCTCGGGCTCGGCAATAACCTCGATGATGGCACCGTCATCGACGCGAGGCGTACGTCGAAACCATCCGGTACGCACGCGAAAGGTCGCGCCTGAGGCCTGCGTGAGCAGAATCGTTTCGGTGTCCTCACGGATTCCGCCCGCACGGTCAAGGTAATATCCAACGCGCTTTCCTGACTCGTGCTTAATTAGACCCTCGTTGGCCACATTACCACGTACAGTCACTGTATTCGGGCGGTTGGGGATGACAATGCGATCGCCCGGTTGCACAATAATGTCGCTTCGTTCGCGTCCATCGATTGCTTCGCCGATATCGCTAATGACCTGCTCGCCATCTCGGATGAGGCGCCCGCCGCCCGCATATCCCGTAGACGAAATGCCGCCCGCCCGTTCCAGCACTTCGCTGAGGCGTTCATTGTCTTCGAGAATGGTGTATTGGCCGGGAAACTGCACTTCGCCTTCTACCGCAATGGTTTCTTGTGTACGGAACGCCGGGTCTTGGCGCACAAAGATGCGATCGCGGTGCTGTAGTTCGAACGTGCGCGCCTCGCCAAGCACCTGTGCTGAATCACCGTCTGCGGCAAAGCTTACCGGATCGGTGTACTGCGTGCCGCCCAGGGCAACCGTAATCGGAGTGGCTCGCTCGTTGCCATCTGCGTCGATACGCATGCGCGTAACTTCTACCTCACGAAGCAGCGCGCCTTCGTCGAATCCACCTGCCTGCAACAGCGCGTCGGCCAGGGTCATGTCATCGCGGTACGGGATGCGACCGCCATCTTTGACGCGGCCGCTCACCTCCACAAAGCGCTCTTCGAGGCGCTCTACCGTCGCCTGATAGATGCGCACTTCGTCGCCCGGCTGCAGGCGGCGGTCGGCCTCGCCAGTGCCTTCGATCGCGTTGCCCAGATGAAAGGGGATGATCTCGGTGCGGCTGCCATCGGGCGACTCCCGAAACAGATCAGCGCGCTCCATAAAGACATCTTTCTGATACTCTTCGTCGAAGAGCCCGCCGCCCTGTGCAAGCAAGTCGCGCAGCGTCATGTCGGTACGTAAGCGATATCGGCCGGGGCGCCGCACCTCGCCAGAAATACGTACTTGCCGGTCGCGCAGCACCGCGTTGCGCGACGCTACATGCAGGCTATCGCCTGGCTGTAGCACCACGTTTTGGGTGGGATCGTCGTTGAGAACGGCTTCGAGGTCAAGGCCTCGCACGGCTGGGTCAAGGTTCTCATCGATGCGCGAGAGTTCAGCGCGCGGCATGTAGGCATCTCCCGTTACGCCATCGGCAGCTTCGACCAGGTCGCGCACGGTGCGAATGTCTTCGCCAAGCTCGTACTCGCCCGGTTGAAAAACGGCTCCTGATACCTGGGCACTGTTCACGCGGGCTCGGGCGGCGCGTTCGTTGGCTTCCAGGATCGTGCGAATGCGGACGAAATCTCCGTCGTTGAGTCCGACCTGCACATCCCCCGAACGTGCTGCATTCAGGTTCAGGTTGACGACTTCCCGTGCAATCGAGGGATCATTGCGTTCATCAAACGGCACGATGCGATTGATGGTGAACCGATCCGTGTACGCATTGGCTTCGAGTCCGCCCGCGTACTCGACCAGATCGGCAACGGTCTCATTCGGACGCATTTCGTAGATGGCCGGTCGCTTCACGGCTCCGCTTACGGCTACTGTTTCTCCGCGTGGCGGGACAAACACCACGTCGTTATTCTGCAACTGTACCGGGTTTTCGGCAAAGCCCTGCAGCAGATAGTCGTAAAAGTCGACGGTGGCAATAACACTGCCATCGCGAATGACTTTTACGTTGCGTAAGCTCCCGCGCTCCAGTGGGCCCCCTACGCTGTAGAGGGCGTTGAATGCTGTCGAGAAGCTGCTCATGGTGTATCCACCGGGCTGCGGTACCTCGCCGAGTACAAACACCTGTACCGGGCGCAACCGCGTGACCGTGAGGTCCATGAATGCGGTGGGCGGGTCGGTGGTGAGCTGCGAATAGCTTCGTGAAAGCTGCTGCTTTACATCTTCGCGAAGCGTAGACAGGCGCTTTCCAGCTACGGTAATCTGCCCCACATCCGGAATATTGATGCGCCCCTCGCGGTCAACGGTCAGGTCGTACTGAAAATCGGCTGCGCCCCACACCGTAAGCCGTAGTTCGTCGTTGGGCCCCACGATGTAGCTGTCATCAACCGGCCCCACCGGCTGCGGTGCAAAGGCTTCTGGAATAGAGTCGAACAGGTCGTATCCAAACGCAGACAGGTCGTCGAGGCGCGGGCGGGCGTCCTCATCGGGCCCGTCCTCGTCGTCAATCGGGGTATCGGTCAGTTCCAGGCGACGACCCGTAGCAATGACGACCGTGGTATCTTGCGTTTCAACACGCGTGAAAAGCGGCCAATTGGCAGGGTCGCTTTCTTCGGGCGTAAAGAGGCGGCCTTCCCATGTGCCCTCTTGTTCAGATCCAGAAATGCGCTCTACACTCTCCACGCGTGCCGTGTCGCCTTCCGCGGTTAGGAAGAATGGATTTACGTTTTCGATAGGCTGTTCGCTTCGCAAGGGCACCCGTACAGACACCTCGCGCGGCAAATCGCCCACGAAAATCTGGGCCGGGTTGAGCGAGGCACGCCCTGTAAGCATCGGCACCGGGGGCATAGCCGTTGTGCGTGCTGCTTGCTGGCGATTTCCGCTGTCGCTCTCTGCACGCTCGGCCGCCTGTAGCAGCGCGTTGATGCGCGACTCTGGAATCCCCAACTGGCGGGCTTGCTGTGCCGCGCGCTGCGGGTTGGACAGGTCGATGCCCAACTCGCGGGCTTGGCGCCGCGCCTCGGCCGCTGACATGCCCTGGTTATTTAGCTCTTCGCGTACTTCAGGGCTGACGTCTTGGGCAATGCTTTCAGTCGGTGCACTTATCCATACCAACAACAGCAGCCCTGCGAAGACGCAACGTAACGAAAGTCGTGGGATCATGACCAGCAATGCTAAATGGAGAGGTCGCGAGATGCCAGTAGACCTGGCTGCAGACGTGAACGCGACAAATAAGCGGATGCACTCTATCGAAATACAATAGCTGTCTGTGAATCGCGAACAACGGGCCCAACCTCATGAACGAGTTAGCACATTTTTCGTGCTCCTGTACATAGGCGGACCACCGATGAAACCGATACGGCCTGTTGGCAATGCAACGAAACGACGCTGCCTGTGCGGCTCCTTATCGTTGCCTTCACTTGCCCTGGTTGCTCATGCCCGCTTCGCGTTCTCGCTCTGCCTCGCTTTCGCACGCACATCTTCTCGATCTTACAGCGTACCCCCCCGCCGATCTGCGCTGCATTCTGGATACGGCGCGTGCCTTTCATGACGGCATAGATACCGAGCTACCGTCTCTTCAGGGCCGCACGGTAGCCACCTTATTCTTTGAGCCCTCTACGCGCACCAAAACGTCGTTTCAGCAGGCCGCCCAGCAGCTTGGGGCCCGCGTCATGAGCGTAGGGGCGTCGGGCTCGTCGGTGGTAAAAGGGGAGTCGCTGAAGGATACAGCGCAGACGCTTCAAGCCCTAAACGCAGAGGTTTTTGTTGTGCGGCACGCCGCCGCCAGCGCGGCGCACTTCGTGGCTCAGCATACCAACGCAACGGTCATCAACGCAGGCGATGGCGCCCGAGCGCATCCTACACAGGCCCTTCTGGATCTGTACACGCTGGATGCCCACTACCCTGTCTTAGACGACTTGCATGTTGCTATCGTTGGCGATATTACGCACAGCCGCGTGGCGCGCTCAAACATTCGCGCACTGCGTACCATGGGGGCCGCGGTCACGGTGTGCGGCCCTCCAACGCTACTGCCTGCCGATCTGGCGGCAATGGATGT
Organism: uncultured Rhodothermales bacterium; assembly: GCA_964494425.1. Lineage (GTDB taxonomy): Bacteria > Bacteroidota > Rhodothermia > Rhodothermales > Salinibacteraceae > Longimonas. Next base: position 10,147 of record CAZBTM010000007.1, read on the forward strand.
ACGCGTTACGCATACCTTGCGCGATGCGCTTGACGCCTGCGACGTGGCCATGCTTCTACGGCTCCAACTGGAACGCCAGCGAACGGGGCTCTTCCCCAGCCTGGCCGAGTACCACGCGCAGTTTGGCGTCACAGCGGCGCATCTCCAGGCGTATCCTGATCTGCGAATCATGCATCCGGGTCCGGTGAATCGGGGCGTCGAAATTGAGGCAGCGGTAGTTGACCACGAACGATCCATGATTCTGGACCAGGTCGCGCATGGCGTGCCTGTGCGCACAGCGGTGATGGCGCTGCTGGCCGGCTCGTAGGCCGTGGAACCCCAACAGGCCAAGGCTACGCCACCGCGTATCCCGCACAGTGCGGATGAATGACGGGCACCCCCACGCTGAAATGGGTCATGGCTACCTCCTGGAAGCCAGCCTGCCGAATCGCATGGTCGGTGGCCCGGTTGGGGTGGCAGCCGTCGAAGCATCGATGCCACAGCGGGGTAATGCCCTCTTGCACCAGGCGCGGCCAGCTGTGATCTTCTGCAGCGATGTGTTCGATGAACACGAACCGTCCGCCCGGACGCAGCAATCGCTGAATGGATGCAAGGGCCGCAGCTACGTTGGACACGGAGCACAATACCAGCGTGCTAACGACTACGTCGGCACTCTGCGGCGGTAGCACCTCGGCCTCGACGGAAGCTTCGAGCACGCGTCCGTCGAGGCTGTGTGTGCGCATTTGCGCACGAATGCGTGCGTGCAGATGGCGATTCGGCTCCAGCCCTATGTAGGTTACATCGCGGTTGAGGTAGGCAAGGTTGAGCCCTGTGCCCGGCCCAACCTCAACCACCGTACCATGCAAGCCCCCCAGTAGGCGTGTTTTATGCGCCGCATAGACGGCGTGCTGTGCTGCATCTATGCAACGCAATCCTTCCGCAAAGATCAACTGGCGAAGTGACATAGCAGGGAGCCGGAGAACAGTTGGGAGCCGGAGCCTGGACGCGCCTACGGGTTGAGTACCGTTACGTAGCGGCGCTCATCGTTAAGCAGGCGTGTGGCCTCTTGTACCATCTCGTCTTCGGCAAGCGTGGCCGCGTAGTAGCCCCGTGATGTGAGGTAGCGGCTTCGTATTTCGGAAAGCAGTTGCGCTACGATCAGATCGGCATGGGCACCGAACTGCCCCTCCACCGAAGCATCGAGCGCCTCGCGAAGGCGATCGAGCTGCCCGTCGGCTTCCGGATGGTCAGCCACCACCAGCGAGTCGATCGGCTGCAGCGCGCGCTGTGCTTCCGTCTGAACGGGAATTGACTCAGACTCGACCCACGACCGGAATTCGTTGAGCAGTTCATCCGAATCCCAGCCGCCTGCAGGGGGATGCGGATGCGTACGTGCCACCCGACTGGCAAACCGAAAAAACGCACCCTCGCGCTGCAGTGCTTCTTCGAGCGGACTCGCATAGTTGTCATCAATTGGTACATCCGGCTCAATGCCATGGCGCTCGCGCACAGGGCGACCTGAATCGGTTCTGAAGTCTGCCATATGCGCCGTTTCCCGGTTTATATTGGTCGTCTCGGCCTGGATGCTACGTCCGCTCGGCGTGTAGTAGCGCGCGGTTGTCATCTTGAGAGAGGCCCCATGCGGAAGCGATCGAATCACCTGCACAAGGCCCTTTCCAAACGTCGTTTGTCCGAGCACAACGCCGCGGTCGTGGTCTTGCAGTGCTCCGGCCAAGATCTCGCTCGCCGAGGCGCTGCGCCCGTTTACCAGCAGCACGATAGGCATGTCGGGATGTGCAGGCGTCGTGGTATTGCGATAGGTGCGGGCACTGCGCGCAGTGCGCCCTCGAGTGGAAACGACCACACGGCCTCGATCCAGAAAGAGCGCTCCAACATCGACAGCCGCCTCCAGCAGCCCCCCGGGATTGTCTCGCACGTCGAGCACGAGCCCTTTGACCGGCGCACTGTCTTCCAGATCAGCAATAGCCTCGTGCACCTCTTGGGCGGCTTGCTGCGTGAAGCGCTCAATGCGCACGTAGCCCATGCCTTCGTGCACGCCTCCGATGAATCCAGCATATGGAACCGCCGCCAGTTCTACGGGCGTTCGGTCGAGCGCGACCGTGTCGGGGGTTTCTCCCATGCGCAAGATGGAGAGCGTAACGGTGCTGCCCGATTCGCCGCGCAGTGCGCCACGCACACGGTGGATGCTCCAATCCTCTACGGAAGCGCCGTCGATGTGCGTAACTACGTCGCCAATAGACAGGCCCTGCTGCTCGGCGGTGCTTCCCTGCACAACCGACTCGACGACCACGTGCCGCCCGCGCCGCTCGACCTGGGCCCCAACGCCAATGTATCGGCCTTGCGTGAGTGCCTCGACCGTAGCGCGCTCATCTTCGCTGATGTACGCGGTGTACGGATCGAGTTCGCTGAGCATAGCCTGCAGCCCAACCTCCATGAAGTCCTGTGCGTCAACAGGGTCTACATAGGTGTTGACGACCTCCTCGAATGCAGCTGACCAGATCTGAATGCTTTTGCGCACGTCAGCATCGGTCTGTGAGCGTGCCATCCCAAACCCGACGAGTAGCCCTACCAGAGCAGCGACCACCCAGCCCGCAAGAACGTGCGTGTAGCGTGTGTCGATACGCATTATACGAGCAAGAGGGCCAAATGCAACAAATAGCGAGACAACATGCCCACAACGCTTCTCCCAACCTGGGCGTCATAGCAACTGCGCCATCTTGGCGCTACTGGGATGCGCGTGCTTGCTGGCGGTTTACGTAGGCCGACACACCGATGGAGAGTTCGTAGAGCAGCAGTAGCGGCACGGCTACCAGAATCTGGCTGAACGGATCGGGCGGAGTGAGCAGCGCCCCCACCACAAGCACCACAAGCAATGCGTACTTGCGATACGTGCGCATGAGATCAGGCGTAAGCAGTCCCACCTTCGACAGGAAGTACACCACCACCGGAAGCTCGAACAAAAGGCCAGTGCCCAGCGCCCAGAACGTCACCATATTGAAGTAGGTGATGATGTCGAACTGGTTTGCAATCTGCGCTGAGATCTCGTAGGTCGCAAAAAATTGCAGGGCCACCGGCGTCAGGATCAGGTAGCCGAACGCAATACCCAGTAAGAAGAAAAACGTAGCCGAAACAGACGCAAACTTCATGCCTGCGCGCTCTTTGGGATAGAGCGCCGGTTCAATGAATCGCCACAGGTAGTACACCAGCACCGGCGACCCTGCGACCATGCCCACCACGAGAATTGTACCGATGTCTGCAAAGAATTGCCCGGTAATCGTGCGGTTTAGCAGGTTGAGCTCCTCGGCCTGGAACCCCAACACTTGATACATGAAAAAGTCGGGCCGTGTAGGACCGATGAGTACAGTATCTACAACCCAACGGCTAAAGACCGCAGCCAGCACGGTGGTAATGAGGACGCCAATTCCGCCTTTGAGCAATGCCCAGCGCAGCTCCTCCAGGTGGTCGAGGAACGGCATAACACCTTCCTCGTCGGGCGTAGCCGCAGGGTCGGGCGCTCCGTCGCCGTGCATAGAGCGGGGCGCTTCGGTACGAGAAGGCGAGGACGAACTCGAAGGCATAGCGACTTTACATTTGGGTTACGCCGAGTCGGAGCTACCGGTGGCTTTGTCACGCAGGTTCAGGTCAAGCAGCGAGTCGACCCAGAGCCCTTCGTTTTCAATGCGGGAACGCCCGCGACTCCACGTAAAGTTAAACAACGTGAGTAGCCCGTCGACGGTGTAGTTGGCCGTACGCAGGCGTTCAAGTGCTTCCACCGCGCTGCGCCCGCTGTTGATGATGTCATCAAGCAGCACGACCGGTTCACTCGGGTCAATCGCGCCCTCCACAATGCGCCGCCGCCCGTGCGGCTTGCGCTCTTCGCGAATAAGCCCGCCCCGAAACGCAGGCTCGTTGGCCGTGCCAACCACAGCGCACACAAGCGGGTGCGCGCCAAACCCATATCCAACGACCTGGTGGATCCCCTTTTCCAGGAGCCGTTTCGCCAGTACCTGCCCCACCTCCTGAAACAGATCGCCATGCAGCATGGGCACGCGCGTATCGAGCAGCCATCCGATGGGCTGCCCCCGCGGATCGGTGATGAGCTCATCCTCGCGGCGGATGAGCGCTCTGTCATAGAGGCGGCGCCCCAGGTCGACCAGGTGCTGCTGCCGGTCGACGCCCAGCTCGTCGTAGGCTGTGGGCGAAAGCGCGTTGTGGTCCATAGAAGGCATGGAGCGGACGGGCGCGTAGGTGGAATATACACGGAATGCGGAGGGAATAAAGTGCACTGACTCCAAACCCTCGTCTTGGGCAGTGCGTTCCCCCGCACTTGTCGCTGTACGGTATGGTTACGCGCACAGCGAATCCGCTACACCGTTGCAAAATCGTACAACGGGAACGCATCACAGAGTGCTTTAACCTCATTGCGCACGGCCTGCTGCACGTCTTCGTTAGACGGGTCAGCCAGCACACGATCGATCAGATCAGCCACATGGCGCAGCTCATCCGGGCCAAAGCCGCGTGTGGTAAGCGCAGGTGTGCCCAGACGGATGCCGCTCGTCACAAACGGGCTCTTGTCGTCGTACGGCACCATGTTCTTGTTCGCGGTGATGCCTGCGGCCTCCAACGCCTGTTCCGCTTGCTTTCCGGTCAGGTCCTTGTTACGCAGGTCTACCAGCACCAGGTGGTTGTCGGTACCATCCGATACAAGATTGTAGTCACGCTCGATGAGCGCCTCGGCCAGCGCCTGGGCGTTGTCGATGATCTGCTGTGCGTATGTCGCGAAGTTATCTTGGAGCGCCTCCCCAAAGGCTACGGCTTTTGCTGCAATCACATGCATGAGCGGACCGCCCTGTGTGCCGGGAAAGACGCCCGAGTCGAGCACTTCGCCCAGCATCTTGGTGCGCCCACTCTTGCGGGCGGTGATGCCAAATGGATTCTCGATGTCGTTACCGACCAGCATCATTCCGCCGCGCGGACCACGAAGCGTCTTATGTGTAGTCGTCGTTACGACGTGCGCGTAGGGCATCGGGTCGTTCATGACCTCTGCGGCGATGAGTCCTGCCGTATGGGCCATGTCCATCCACAGCAGCGCCCCCACCTCGTCGGCAATGTCGCGGAACGCCGCGTAGTCGAAGTCGCGCGGATACGCACTGGCGCCAATCGAAATCATCTTCGGCTGCACCTCATGGGCTTTATCGCGCACCTTGTTCATGTCGATGCGCCCGGTGTCTTGCTCCACGCCGTAGAACGCCGCCTCGTAGAGGATGCCGGAGAAGTTGACCGGACTACCATGCGTAAGGTGGCCGCCGTGGGCCAGGTCCAGGCCGAGCAGCTTATCGCCCGGCTCCAGCGCCTTCAGATAGAGCGCGGCGTTGGCCTGCGCCCCCGAGTGCGGCTGCACGTTGACCCAGTCGGCGCCAAACAGCTTCTTGGCGCGGTCGCGGGCCAGGTCTTCGACTACATCGACATGCTCGCATCCGCCGTAGTAGCGCTTGCCGGGCAGGCCCTCGGCATATTTGTTGGTGAGCGGCGTGCCCATGGCTTCGAGCACAGCGCGTGATACGAAGTTTTCCGAGGCAATCATCTCCAGCCCATCGTTCTGCCGGTCCACCTCGTTTTGGATGGCGGCGTACACGTCGGGGTCTTGCGTGGCGAGGGCGTGCTGGGGCAAGGTAGACATAAGGTGTCCAGAAACAGGTGAATAAAAGGAATCAGAATGGATACGTAGGTACGGTACACGGAGCAGCGCTACTCCTTGGCTTCCAGCTGCACAAACCGGTCTGCAATGCCGAGCCACTTCAGGTCGGGCTGCTCGTCGCCATCAATGTCGATGGTGTAGACGCTGGCCACAAAGTAGTTGGTGCGCATCGTGTACTCGTCGGCGCGGTTGGCCAGAGCGGTACCGGCTACGCTGCCCAACGCATCCCCAAGCCATGAATCGCTGCCCACCTCGTTACGGATGAGCGTAGCAGCTTCGTCTTCCACGTGCGCTTCGAAGGCTTCCATGCCAGGGTTCGTGTATACGAGCAGGCCGACAAGCACGAGAAGGAAGACGGTGGAGATGCGCATAGCAAGCAAGTGATTCGAGGGAGGCGGGGGCAAAAGCACGTTTCAGTGGGTAAGCGCGTACGTAAGCACATTCACACCCATCTCGCGGGCGGTGCGACGCAGATCGGCAGGCGTGTCGTGCACCGAGGCCGGCTCCCACCCGTCGGTGATGTTGGATTCGTGCAGGTAGTACACCACCACGCGTCCGTCGTGCACGAGCCCAAAGCCTTGCGGCGCGTCGCCGTCGTGCTCATGAATCTTGGGCGGGCCGTCCGCAAAGTCGTACGGATGGTGGTAGATCGGATGGTCGTACGGGAGTTCAGCCAGTTCCTGATCCGGGAAGATCTTGGCGAGTTCCGGGCGGATGTACTCGTCCAGCCCGTAGTCGTCGTCGATGAACAGGAAGCCGCCGGTTTCCAGGTAGTGACGCAGGCGCTCGGCCTCGCGGCTGGTGAAGCGCACGTTGCCGTGCCCGCTCATCACCAGAAACGGATACGTGTACAGCCGATCGGCTCCCAGCTCGACTACATCGCCCTCAGGGGCCACGTCAATGGCAGTGTGCTCGCGTACAAACGACAAAAACGTAGGCAGCGGCGTCTCGGCCTGGTACCAGTCGCCTCCGCCGCCGTACTGCACCGCTGCTATGCGCACATGCGGATCGTCCGTCGGCGCATAGCTGGGCGCCTGAACCGCAGGCGGCACTGTGCTCCATGCGCCCAACGTGAGGAGCGCAAACAGCAGACCCGTCGTGCAAAGCAGACGCTGCGTCATGGCGTTACGTGATGAGTTCGACAGACATAGAGCACCAGTTGATGCGCTACGCTATACGCCGCCTTGCAGCGCATGTGCCGAACCATCTGGCGCCCCCTGATGTTAGGTGTGGATGCGTTTGTACTTCTATGCTCCTGTGTCCTTCAACGGATTCCTCTGCCTATGTCGCGTGTCCTGAAAGCTCTTCTCATTTCGGCGGCTGCTACCGGCGCAGCCGCACTGGTCCTGCGCCAGTTTGATCTGGATCAGCCCGATCCTGCGCCCTCCAACGATATGCCCTTTGGCGGAATGGATCCCGATGCTATGCCCGATGAAGACGTGGAGCTGCTCATGCGCGAGCTGGCGTCGCAGCTGGGGCTGTAGCGCCCTGCCAACTCGTTCTGCTTGTGGCATTTCGCCCCGCATCCCCCAACTGTGCTATGCCCGACACCCGTGAATGCCCCTCGTGCGCGCTGGAGTACGAAGATACCGGCGATGTGGACGTCTGCCCGTACTGCGGCTATGAGTTTCCGCAGCGCAAGTCTTCGACCATATGGGCGGCCCTCCTCTTTTTACTGCTGATGCTGCTGTTTATCTTTGGGTTTTAGTAATTTCAGGGGGATGCAACGCTCTGCTGCCCACTCGCTGTCTGTTTCTGTTTGTTGACTGCTGTGCTCTATGCCTGACTCGCCCGCCGCGCCCTTTGGATCGCTGGCCCCACGCGATTTTCTCGATACCTACTGGCAGAAAAAGCCGCTCTTCATCCGCGACGCGTTTCCTGATTTCACGTCGCCGGTAACGGCGAACGAGCTGGCCGGATTGGCGTGCGAACCGGATGTGCAGAGCCGCCTCATTCTGGAACAGGGCGGTGCGCACCCGTGGGAGCTGCGCCACGGTCCGTTCAACCCATCGGCGTTTGGCGAGCTGCCCGATACGCACTGGACGCTCCTGGTGCAAGAGGTCGATCGTCTGCTGCCTGACGCGGCGGCGCTCCTCGACCATTTTGACGTGGTGCCCTCGTGGCGCCTCGACGACATCATGATTAGCTATGCGCCTGAAGGCGGCAATGTGGGGGCACACATCGACAACTACGATGTGTTCTTGCTGCAAGCAGAAGGCACGCGCGAGTGGGCCATTGGCCACGACCCGATCGAAAATGAGCGCATCGTACCCGACCTGGACGTCCGCATCCTGGCGGACTTTACACCAGATGAGACGCTCACGGCTCGTCCGGGCGATCTGCTGTATCTGCCGCCGCGCGTGGCGCATCATGGCATCTCGAAGAGCGACGACTGCCTCACCATCTCGGTCGGATTCCGCGCCCCCAGCCACCGCGCGCTCGTGCAGAGCTTCGCGCAAGACGCCGCCCAACAGATCCCCGACACCGCCCGTTACAGCGACCCCGACCGTCCACTGCCCAATGCGCCGGGCGAGCTGCCTACGTACGACCGCGAGCGGGCTCGCCAGCTGGTGCGCCAGCGCCTGGAATCGCTCTTGTCGGACGACGCAGCGCTCGACGACTGGTTCGCGCGCACCCTCACCACACCGGCTCCCGGACGCGACGCTCCGCCCCGCGAGGAGCCGCTCTCGCCCAAGACGCTTGTAGCGCATCTACGCGATGGCACGGGGCTGCGGCGCGGACCCGTGGCGCACCTCGTGTTTGCCGATGCCGAGGATGACACGCGCACGCTCCACATAAACGGACAGGCCCGTGTGCTTTCGGAGGCCGAGGCGCCGCTGGCTCCGCGCATTGCCGGGCGCGCGCGCATCCCCGCCGATGACTTGACGGACCTGCTCGACCAGGCCGCTGTGCAGAAACTGCTCACCGAGTTGGTTAATGACGGCGTACTCGAACTCGATCATGTCCTGGATGATGCCTAATATCAAATCCGGCTGTATGATTGTAGTATCCCTGCGGTGTACAACGGTAACGACACGGCGGGCCGTGTCGCCACGAATGCGTATGCGACTGACGCCCCACGCTGCCTCGTTACAGTCGTTATACAGGGCATGACACATTGCATTACAGGTCCTCTCATTATGGAACCGCTGCCGCCACCGTACGCGCCATACCGATCCGGATTCGAGACGTGCTGCCATGACGCCCGTATGCTGTGGGACACCATGACACCCGGCGAGGCCGTCACGCCCCCGGCCCCCGGACGCTGGTCGCCTGCGCAGTGTCTGGCGCACCTAAACGCAGCGGCGCGTCCGCTCGTACCGGCGCTGGAGGCGCGCATCTTCAAGGCCCAGCGCTACGGACCGTACGGCGAGCCGCCGTTTCGCTATGGGTGGATGGGCCGTCTGTTTATTGCCTCGGTGGACCCGGAAAGCTCGTTGGCCATCCCCGCGCCGCCGTGGTTTCGTCCGCCGCCCGAGCCGGATCCGCAGGCGGTGCTCGATACATTTTGTGACTACCAGCGCCGCCTATCGGTGTGCGTGGCACGCAGTCAAGGACTCGACTGGGCCCGCGTGCGGGTGGCCTCGCCCGCGCTGCCGGTGCTGTATCTGGGCATTGGTGCATGGTTCGAGGCCACGCTCAACCACGAGCGCCGTCACTTGCAGCAAGCGCGCCAAGCTCGTGGCGCTGCGCATAATGTAGCGTAACATCGTTTTGCTCTGCCTCCCAACGTACGATTCTTTGTATGGCCGCCCCCCTTGCCGATCCGCGCCTTTTCCCTGATGCTACGGCCCTGGCCGAGCGCATCCACACGAATGACACGTCGGTGCCCGAGGTGCTCGAACTGCATCTGGAACGCCTGAAGACGGTACAGCCGGAGCTCAACGCGGCGACCGCATGCCTGACTGATCGCATCCAACAGGCGGTTGACACGCCCCCTGATGGAGCATGGGCGGGCGTACCGATGAGCGTGAAGGAGACCTATGGGCTGAAGGGCGAGCCGCTTACCGCCGGCTCAAAGCGGGCTCCGACCCTGCATCCACAGGAGGATGCGGTGCTCGTGCAGCGGATGGCCGCGCAGGGCGCGGTGGTCTGTGCACGGGGCAACATCCCGGAGTTTGCGATGACGCACGAAACCGAAAACTTGCTCTACGGGCGCACGCACAATCCGCTAAATCCAGAGCGCGCTCCGGGCGGGTCGAGCGGCGGCGATGCGGCGCTGGTGGCCTCGGGCGCCGTGGCCGTCGGCTTTGGGTCGGATCTGGGGGGCTCGGTGCGCTATCCGGCCCACTGCTGCGGCATTGTAGGCTTTAAGCCGGCCTCGGGCGAGATCGACGACACGGGCACCTGGCCGCTCCTTGACGCCGAGCCGCCGGAGCCGCTCCTGGCAGATTCGATGCTCGCGCTGGGTCCGCTGGCGCGCTCGGTGCGCGATGTGCGCACCGCATACGCGTGGACCGCCAACCGTTCGCTGCCTGAGGCCCCTCCACTCGATTCGCTGCGTCTTATCGCGCCTGCCGACTTTACAATGACCGCCCGCGAGCGGCTCATTCCTGCAGCCGTTGACTACAGCCGCCGCCAGCTGGAGGAGGTGGGGCTCACGTCTACCCGCATGCGCCTGCCCGATGCCGGAGCGCTCTATCAGGCGTACCTCACGGTGGTCGTGCGCGACTATGCCACGTTCCTGTACGACGCCCTTACTACCCGCAACGGCGAGGCGCTGTCGTGGACGCGCGAAGCGTGGCAGCAGGCGCGCAACCGTCCGACGGTGCACTGGTATCTGTTTCGGCTACTGGCCTCGATGCATGCGCTGCGCCCCTCGGCACAGGCCGGATGGAACGCGGAGGCCGAAATCCGCCAGGCGCGTCGCACCATTCGCACCCAACTGGGCGATGACGGCATCGTGCTGCTGCCCACCAACGGCGCCCTGGCCATGCCGCCCGGCGAGGCCGCTTCCTACATGGCTCGCCCTGGCATCCGTGGGCTGTTTACACCGACCATCTACCCAAACGTGCTTAACCTGCCTGCGATCTCCATTCCGGCGTGGACGCACCAGGACGCGCGCTCGGGGCTGGTGCCGGGCATCCAACTGATTGCGGCCCCCGGCAACGAGGCTGCGCTGTTCGCCGTAGCAGAAGCCCTCGAAGCGCGTCTGCACGATGGCCCGTAACGCCTCCCTTTGCATCCCCCTGTTTCTATTCACGTTCTGACTGCTGCTTATGGTTTCCGATCTGTTTGATGCTGAGGCGTGGGCTCCTGTCGACGGCTTTGACTTGACCGATGTCACGTACCACCGCGCCCGCAATCAGGGCACCGTGCGTATTGCATTCGACCGCCCCAACTCGCTGAACGCGTTTCGTCCGCAGACGGTGGACGAGCTCTACCGCACGCTGGACCACGCGCGCCAGACGTCGGACGTGGGCACGGTGCTGCTGACGGGCAACGGCCCCTCGCCGAAGCACGGCAAGTGGGCGTTTTCCTCGGGCGGCGATCAGCGCATTCGCGGCAAAGACGGCTACAAGTATGCCGATGACGAGGGCGACACCGACCCTGCACGTTTGGGGCGTCTGCACATTCTGGAGGTGCAGCGCCTCATCCGCTTCATGCCGAAGGTGGTGATTGCGGTGGTGCCCGGCTGGGCGGTGGGCGGCGGGCACAGCCTACACGTGGTGTCCGACCTCACGCTGGCCAGCGCCGAGCACGCCATTTTTAAGCAGACGGATGCCGATGTAGCCAGCTTCGACGGCGGATTTGGCTCCGCCTATCTGGCACGCCAGGTGGGGCAGAAGCGCGCCCGCGAGATTTTCTTTCTGGGACGCAACTACTCGGCGGAAGAGGCGGTGGAGATGGGCATGGCCAACGCGGCGATTCCGCACAAGGACCTGGAATCAACGGCGCTGGAATGGGCCGAAGAGATCAATACAAAAAGTCCGACCGCCATTCGGATGCTAAAGTATGCCTTCAACTCGATTGACGACGGCATGGTGGGGCAGCAGCTCTTTGCCGGCGAGGCCACCCGCCTGGCGTATGGCACCGACGAGGCGCAGGAGGGCCGCGACGCCTTCCTCGAAAAGCGCGACCAGGACTACAGCGACTTCCCCTGGCATTATTGATGCGAGCCGCAGCCGCACAGCCATCCGTTTTCCCCAACTTCCTATAGATTCAATCTCTTATGGCTGACACCACGACCACCATCCACGGACGCGAGGTCCCGACGCTGGGACTGGGTACGTACAAGATTACCGGCGACACCTGCCGCGAGAGCGTGGCGCATGCCCTCACGATGGGCTACCGCCACATCGACACTGCGCAGATGTATCAGAACGAAGCCGAGGTCGGCGCCGGCATCGCCGAAGCCCCGGTGACACGCGAGGACGTCTTTCTGACGACGAAGGTGTGGCACACCAACCTCGCACCCGCTGATGTGAAGCGCACCACCGAGGAGAGCCTGCGCGCGCTGAGCACCGACTACGTGGACCTGCTGCTCATCCACTGGCCTGCGCATCTCGATGGCGATGTGGATGCGCTGCGGCGTACGCTGGATGCGTTTGTGGAGGTGCAAGAAGCAGGACAAGCGCGACATATTGGCGTGAGCAACTTCTCGCCGAAGCTGCTCGACCAAACGGTGGCGCATCTGCCCGACGAAGCGCCCCTGTTTGCGCATCAGGCCGAGTACCACCCGTTTCTGTCGCAGGAAGCGGTGCTCCAGCACGCCCGCGAGCACGACTACCTGTTCACCGCGTATCGTCCGCTGGCGCGTGGGGCGGTGCTGCAGAACGAGCGTCTTCAGGCGATTGCTAACCGGCACGGAAAGAGCGCGGCGCAGATCGCCATTCGGTGGCTCATCCAGCAGCCGAACGTAGCCGCTATCCCAAAAGCCGCCCACGCCGCGCACCGCGTAAGCAACCTGGATGTGTTCGACTTTGCGCTCTCTGACGACGAGA
>CAZBTM010000007.1:22906-29910 GCA_964494425.1 uncultured Rhodothermales bacterium
CCACTCTTATTCTTCCTGTCCTGCTATGGCGACCCCATTTAAAAGAACAACCGACCTGGTTACCAAGAGAGTTGGATTTGCGCTTCTACAGTTGATTGAACGTATTTTCGCACGATACTCGCTCCATGGTACCCCCACGTTTTTCAATAACGACGACTTTGCCTGGACACAGATTCTGGAAGACAACTGGGCAGCCATTCGCAACGAGTTGGATGAGGTTGTGCTAAAGCACCGCGAGCGGCTGCCTAACTTCCAAGAAATCTCAGAAGATCAGACTGCGATTACCAACGACGATGATTGGAAGACCTTTTTCCTGTATGGATTTGGCCACAAAGCAGAGAAGAACGCAGCCCGATGCCCAAAGACTACCGAGATCATTGAGCAGATTCCAGGAATGAAGACGGCCTTCTTCTCGATTCTGTCGCCGGGCAAGCACATTCCTGCCCACCGTGGGCCGTACAAAGGGGTCATTCGTGTGCACCTTGGCTTGAAAGTGCCCGGTCCAAAAGAGCAGTGCCGCATCCGCGTAGGGAACGACTATCGCCACTGGGAGGAGGGCGAGGTAATGCTCTTCGACGATACGCATGACCACGAGGTGTGGAATGATACCGACGGCGAGCGCGTTGTCCTCTTTCTGGATGTCGTGCGTCCGCTTGCTCCACCGCTTGATCGCATCAACCGGACGGTCATCAGCTTAATCGGCAAGTCGCCCTTCGTCCAGAATGCAAAGAAAAACCAGGAGCAGTGGGAAAGGAAGCTTGCGTCGGATGTAGGACCAGCCTCTGTTTTAGCGTAACGTTCCATCACATTCATGCCTGATCTTTCCATCCGCCGTGCTACAATTAACGACCTGGACACGCTTGTCCGCTTCAACGCAGCAATGGCAGACGAGACCGAAGACAAAACACTCGAACAAGACACACTACGAGCGGGCATTCGCACGCTGCTACAGGATGAGCAGAAGGGGCGCTACTGGGTGGCGGAGCACGAAAATCGCATAGCGGGAGCCCTCATGTGCACAACCGAGTGGAGCGACTGGCGCAACGGCGCGTTCTGGTGGATTCAGAGCGTATACGTACGCCCAGAAATGCGTCGGCAGGGCGTATTTACGGCACTGTACAAGCATGTACGCTCGAACGCACAGACCGCCCCTGACGTGTGCGGGCTGCGCCTCTACGTGGAACGCGAGAATGCTACCGCGCAGGCCACGTACGGAGCCATGGGCATGGCGCGCACGGCATACCAGATGTACGAAACAGAAATGTAATGTGCGTCTGCAGCGAGCCGTTACTCCTCGGCAATGCCAGCGGGAGTCAACGAGGAAGGAGCAGGGGAATTGCCGTTCTTCTCATCAGCCAGTGCTACGTAGCGCCCCATGAACGTGAATGCACACTCGCCAGCCGCTTCGATCTTGCACTTTAAGTCGAGACGAGCACGGCCCCACCGATCGAGCATCGCCTGGAAGCGATCGAGCGCGTCTTCGTTCGGGCGCTCGCAGACCACCGAAATGTTCTCGCAGACCGGCTTCAGGTACTCGATGTCGCTCTCTTGGATGATAACCTCAACCTGCTGCTTCATGTTATCAACCAGCTGATGCATCATCGCCCAGCCGGTAACGGTTGCCAGCATGCTAAGGCTGCCGCCAAATGCTGTGCCCATGTGGTTGGCATTGGGCTTGAGCGGAGCCGACGCGCACAGGCAGCCATCTTCTTTCGGGCTCAAGGAGAATTGCAGGTGCTCCGTGATCGGCATTTCCTGCATAATGAGCTGCTCCAGGTGCTCCAGCGCCTGTTCAGTCATAGACGTACGCGACATAATTGTATGCAATAAAGTCGGTTGCGTATGTGAAGCGATAAAAACAAGTGGGATACAAAACGCCATACGTCCCAAACGCTCACACGTTCTTTGCATCCATGAAGGATACGTGCGATGCGTTTCAGCATTAGGCCGTCTGACCATGTGCACATCCGCAATCGACTCACACGTCTCCCTGTTGTGGCCGCAGTAGCACCTCCTCCATCACTGTACGATCAGAAAGCGCGTAGGCCTGCACGATCGTGTCGGCAATATCCGAAGCCGGCATAAGGCGTTTGGGGTCAATATCGACGCCCTCCCATGTAGGGGTGTGGGTGGCGCCCGGAAAGACCGTTGTAACGCGTACGCCCTCATCTTTAGTTTCCTCGCGGACCACACGGGCCAGTCCGCGCAGCCCATGCTTGCTGGCGCAGTAGCCCGCATTGCCCGGATACGCTTGCAGCGATGCGACCGATGCCGTGTAGAAGAGGTGCCCGCTGCCTCGCTTGCGCATGAACGGCAGGAATGCCTGCGTGACAACAAACGCGGAGGTCAGGTTCACGGCGATCTGGCTGCGAAAGCCTTCAGCCGTAAGTTCACTGAGTGGCGCAGGCGTAAACGCCCCTGCGTTGTTTACGACGACATCAGGAGCGCCCCAGGTATCGTGTACGCGCTCTGCCATGGCCGCAACGGCTTCGTCGTCGGTGACGTCGGTGGGACACACAAGCGGGGTGGCTCCGCGGTCGCGGCAGGTGGCGGCCACGGATTCGAGCTTGCCAGTGGAGCGAGCCACAAGCGCAATGCGAGCATCATCGTAGCGTGCGGCAAAGGCTTCGGCAATGGCTGCGCCAATGCCCTGACTGGCACCGGTTACAACAATCGTCATAATAACGGAATCACCGTAATGAGAAAACATGCGTGGCCCAGCCATCCAGCCGGTACGGCTGCTTAGCTGCGAACCAAACGCATGAATTCGTCACGGGTGCTATGGTTGCGAAAGGCCCCGCTTACAGCGCTGGTGGTAGTGCAAGAGTTCTGTTTTTCGACTCCGCGCATCATCATGCACAGATGCTGCGCCTCAATCACAACGGCCGCGCCCTGCGGCTGAAGCACCTCGTCGATCGCCTCCCGGATCTGCAGGGTAAGCCGCTCTTGCACCTGCAGGCGGCGCGCAAAGACCTCTACGGTACGGGGAATCTTACTCAATCCTACAATGTGTCCATCCGGAATGTAGGCGACATGAGCTTTCCCAAAAAACGGAAGCATATGGTGCTCACACAACGAGTACACCTCGATGTCTTTCACCAAAATGATCTCGTTGTAGGTCTCCTCAAACATAGCTTGCTTGAGGATGGCCTTGGGGTCTTGGGCATAGCCTTGCGTTAGGAACTGATACGCTTTCGCTACCCGTTCAGGCGTCTTAAGCAGCCCCTCGCGCTCGGGATCTTCGCCGAGCTTTTGGATAATGGATCCAACATGGTCGGCCACGTCACGGGTCGTCTCCGCGTCGTACATGTCGCGGCGCTCGTAGTGGGTCGGGTAGTCGCCTACCACCGTTCCGTTTTCGACAATGTCGTCGGTTACAATCTTCTTCTCAGCCATGGGTTACCAGAGAGCAAACAAACAAAATGAAAACAAGCCAGACAGTAATGTGCAAGTGGTTCTTGTAGGCGGCCTACGACGATTCGCCCCGATATTCAGCAAAGTTGCGTGGGGTCTCGTACAGGCGGATACAATGCAACGTGCCCCCCGGCAACGTGCCTTCCAGTTCGTTCCAGATCGCCACCACGAAGTTCTCAGTTGACGGAATAATACCGTCCATAAAGTCGACGTCAAGGTTTAGGTTTTTGTGGTCCACCTTGTCGATGATACGCTCGTGCAGGATCGACTTGAGACGTCCCAGATCGATTACGTAGCCAGTATCAGGATCGGGAGTGCCTGCTACGGTCACCTCCAGTTCATAGTTGTGGCCGTGCCAGTTTGGATGGTTGCAGGCCCCAAACGCGTCTTCGTTCCAGGCCTCCGACTTTTCGGGGTTGTGCAGCCGATGTGCTGCGTTGAAGTGCGTCTTGCGTGTAACGTAAACAATAGACGGCATAACGCCAAGCATTCTCAATGGAAATACGTACGTCCTCCAGCGCTGTGACGCACCCGTGTGGGGATTTGAGCGGAGCGCACGGGGGATACAATCAGACCGTAGCCCTCTCGGAAGGTTCACCATGCCTACTGAAGTGTTACAGTTCTACCAGGGTGTCTTCCGCAACATGTGGCTGCATACGTAATATGAAGCATCGTCGTACGTGCCAGTTTATTTACGCTGTGCACCGCTCTATTTCCCTGGATTATGCGAATGCCCCGTATGAGTACCAATCCAGCTGCTTCCGAACCTACTATCTTTCAGAAGATCCTTGACGGCGATGTGCCCGCCGATATTGTGTACGAGGATGAGCAGTGCATCGCCTTCCACGACATAAACCCCCAGGCCCCCACGCACATCCTTGTCATCCCGCGTAAGCCGATTCCGACAATTGACGACATCGGCCCCGACGACGAGGCCCTCATGGGCCACTTGTTTCGCGTGGCGAGCACAGTCGCCGAGCAGGCAGGACTCAACAACGGGTACCGCACGGTCATCAACTGCGGCGACGACGGGCAACAGACGGTGAACCACGTGCATGTGCATGTGCTGGGCGGCCGCACGCTGCAATGGCCGCCCGGATGATGGCGTTCTTCGGCCCTGATTATGTCCCCCTCATTCTCCCCCACTCGTACTGTGATTACCTTAGGACTTACCGGCGGCATTGGAAGCGGAAAAAGCACCGCCTGCCGCATGCTCAATGACATGGGCGCACGTGTCTTTTACGCCGACAAGGTAGCGAAAGACATTATGCAGAACGATGCGGATGCGCGAGCGCTCATTCGCGACACGTTTGGGGCAACCAGCTACAACGAGCATGGCTCGCTGAACCGCTCGTACTTGGCGGCACAGGTCTTCAGCGATCCGTCGAAGCTCGAAAAGCTCAACGCCATTGTGCATCCACTTGTGTTCGATGCGTTTGAGGAGGCCAAGGCCCAGGCTCAGTCCGACGGCGTAGAGGTGCTCGTGCACGAGGCCGCGCTCTTGTTCGAAGCCGGAGGCGATGCCCATGTCGACTACGTGGCTGTGGTTACTGCGCCCGATGACGTGCGCATCCAGCGCGTGATGCAGCGCGACGACACCACCGAGCGCGCCGTGCGCGACCGGATGCAGCACCAGCTTCCGCAAGCCGAAATCCGGGACCGCGCGGACTTCATCATCCCCAACAATGCCGACCGCGACGCCCTGCGGGATGAGGTGCGCCGTCTGTACGAGCAGTTGACGACCGAAGCGAAAGCCGCCTCCGATCCGGCAGCATAGTCGCCTGAATAGAACGAGTCCACCCAACCCCAAAACTTCCATGAATTGAGCCGATCTTGAATCCCCCGCCCGTGGTAGGCATTGACACTATGCCCGCACGGCTCGTATGCTATGCGGCGCGAGGTGCCAAGCGCCTCCCCACCATGCGGGTCTATAGCTCAGTTGGTTAGAGCGCTACGTTGACATCGTAGAGGTCAGTGGTTCGAGTCCACTTAGACCCACCGTTTCATTCTGCTCGATGCTCCGGCTTTCGTCCCATGTTTTACCTGCCCCCCTATATTCGGTCGCTCATGCGAACACCGAATGCGGCAGGTGCGCGATGCCAGTGAGCCCACGTTCTTAACTGCGAGGCATTCTTAGCTTCCAACGCAACTTGCTAAATGCGCTCGTCGCCCGCCTGCTTCTGCTAAAGCGCTCTGTCCTTGCGATGGAGCGCTTTTTGTTTGATGACTTACGCCCTTGCTTCCATGCCCAACGCCACCACCGACTCCATCACGATCACGCTGCCCGACGGCTCCACCCGCACCTACGATGCGGGCGTAACAGGCCGTGAAATTGCCGAAAGCATTGGCGCCGGGCTTGCCCGCGCCGCGCTCGCTATCACGGTGAACGGAACGGTGCAAGATCTGGAGCGCCCCATCACCGAATCGGCCGAGATCGCGATTCTGACGTGGGACGACGACGCTGGCAAGGAGACGTTCTGGCACTCGTCGGCGCACCTCATGGCCGAGGCGCTGCAGGCGCTGTATCCAGAGGTCCAGTTCACCATCGGCCCGCCCATCGAGCGCGGCTTCTACTACGACGTGGACCTGGGCGATGCGACGCTTTCGGCGGATGACTTGGAGGCCATCGAATCCAAAATGAAGGAGCTGGCCCAACGCGATGTGGCCTACGAGCGGCGCGCGGTCTCCAAAGACGAGGCCCTCGCGTACTACGAGGACCAGGGCAACCCCTACAAGCTGGAGCTCATTGAGGACCTCAACGATGGGGAGATTACGTTCTACGAGCAAGGCGAATTTACGGATCTGTGCCGCGGCCCGCATATCCCGTCGACGGGTCGCATCAAGTACCCGAAGCTGCTGTCGGTCGCCGGGGCATACTGGCGCGGCGACGAGTCGAATCCGCAGCTTACGCGCATCTACGGCATCAGCTTCCCCAAAAAGAAAATGCTGGATGCGTTCTTGGAGCAGCGCCGCCTGGCTAAGGAGCGCGACCACCGCAAGCTGGGCAAGGAGCTGAATCTGTTCACATTCAACGCCGACGTGGTGGGCCCCGGCTTGCCTATGTGGCTGCCCAAGGGCGCTACGCTCCGCGAAACGCTGGCTGACCTGCTCAAAGATGAGCAGCTGAAGCGCGGCTACGAGCCGGTCGTGTCGCCCCACATTGGCCGCCTGGCGCTCTACCGCACAAGCGGGCACTATCCGTACTACAAAGATAGCCAGTTTCCGCCCATGCACTTTGGCGGCGAGGGCGATGAGGAGGACGGCTACCTCCTGAAGCCGATGAACTGCCCGCATCACGTCATGATGTACAAGCACGACATGCACTCGTACCGCGACCTGCCGGTGCGCTTTGCCGAGTTTGGCACGGTGTATCGCAACGAGCAGAGCGGCGAGCTGGGTGGGCTGACCCGTGTGCGCGGCTTCACGCAGGACGATGCGCACATCTTCTGTACCGAGGAGCAGATTCTCTCCGAGGTACTGGCGTTCAGTGACCTGTTGTTCGAGGTGTATCGCGATTTTGGCTTTGAGGATGTCCTGATCAAGCTTTCCACGCGACCGGAAAAGCGTGTTGGATCAGATGAGTTATGGGA
>CAZBTM010000008.1:0-450 GCA_964494425.1 uncultured Rhodothermales bacterium
TTCCGCCCCGAGGTCGCGGTCGCCGTGGGCTGGGAGGCCAGCTCGCCGGTCATGATGCCCACCATCATGAAGCCGCCGATCACCGTCATGAGGACCCGGGAGACCGCGTCCTCCTTCTGGGTCATGCCCATGAACTCGTAGAGGCATACGAGGCCCACGAAGAGCACGAGCGCGGGCACGCCCATGTGCTGAGCAAAGCGCGTGCTTAGGATGGCGGCGATGACAAGTAAACTGCCCAGCAGAACGTACAGCGACACAGGCACACGGGGCGGTGAAGAAGGCGGCGGGGGCGTGGTTAGCGCGGCGGACGCGCGGTTTGCACCTGCAGCAGACGATCGGTGCCTACGCGGGCATCGCGATAGTACACGAAGGTCAGATACTGCCGCGCGTAGCGCAGTGAGGCCCGTTGCAGAACGCGCTGCAGCCCGGCATCGGTCGTCTCGTAGCGAT
>CAZBTM010000008.1:460-27614 GCA_964494425.1 uncultured Rhodothermales bacterium
AAGGGCGAACTGCACGTCCACATACTCGCCCGAGAGTTCACCGTCGGGCACGCCGCGCAGCGCATCTCGGATGACCGAGCCTCCGCCCAACGCAGCCGGTTCGCCCTCAAGTATGCGGGCCCGGTCGGGGTCGAGCACCACACGGGGCGGACGCCGCTGGCGGTCGACTCGGGCAATGCGGATGCTGGTGCGCAAGTTGCTCAGATCCAGTTCAAGCGAGGGCACTTCGGGGGCAAACGCGGCCTCGCGGTCGAGTTCGAAGCCCAGTTGCGGCTGTGCGTTGAGCAGCGGACGCGTGCTGCAGCGGGGCGCTTCGATCATGATGTCGCGCGCAAAGCAGACAGTATAGCCATAGGGGTTGCCCTGCAAGTCGTCGGGCGGCGTAAACCGTAAGGTGGGGCGGAGCGGGGCGCGGGCCGTGCCCGGCTGACGGAGCGCCTCCAGTTCCAAGTTGCCTGCTGCCTCCTGCTCACTCACATAGAACGGGCGTTCAAATAGCACCGCATCGCGGTTGCCCTGCTCGGTCACGCGCACAATGTAGTTCCCGCTCACGGTAAAGCCAATGCTGTCGTTGGGGAATTCGTACTTGTAGTGTACATACGGCACCTCGGTGCTGCGGGAAAAGCGGTAGTCGAGCAGCCGGTCGGAGGCAAAGCTCTGCATGTATTGCGAGGGCGTCAGGTCGCGCCGCCACGTGCGATCGGCGTGGATGAAGTACACGCTGAGCGGACGCCCGTCGTCCACGAGCAGGTCAAACTCCAGCGTCAGGGGCGCGCCGCCTTGCATCGACAGCACCGGCAGGGCACGCTCGTCCTCGCCCCGATAGAGCTGCACGGTGCGTACGGTCGAGTCGGCAGGAGCCAGCAACGCCCGCGGGGGACGCGGCTCCTCAGGAGATGAAACGGCCTCATCGCTGCTTGCGCATCCGCCGGTAAGGAGCGCCACGAGTATCAGCAGAAGACCCACCCCATGAACCCAAGGGCAAAACGATCCGGGCGACGACGTCCCGGCAGGACACGAAGGGCACGCAGGCATGAGCGTATACACGTTGTACAGGAAGGAGGACGAGCGGCGCACAGGCGCTATGTCGTGCTGAACGAACCCTGTGGCTTACGGTTCGGGCGGGTCGGTCGCCGCGCAGGTGACTACCGGCGTGCCCGTTCGCATCCACGCTGCACGACGGATTTCGTGCGTTAGGACGCCGTAGAGCGGACGCGCATTTTGGGCGTAGGCTTCTGTTCGGGCGGTACATGCGGCCTCGTACAGGGCGTCTGCATCGCGCTGATGGCGGGCGGCCTGTACGGTACCCAGGTGGATGCGCAGGCGCCACGTATTCCGCCAGCCGGGCGGCATATCCGCTGTGCGCAGCGTATCCAAGTGGTGCGTTCGGTGGAGGCGCACGTCCAGCGTATCCGATGAAAGCGGCGCCTCGAACGCCTGAAGTCGCTGCTGCCACGTAGAGTCGGGCGGCTGCACCGCAGCTGCGGCATCAAGCGCACGGGCAATGTAGCGCGTGCGGGATTCAATAGCAGCGCGCGGTGTGGCCTGCTCAGCCCGGCGGTATGCTTCGGCGGCCCGGTTCCAGCGAGCGTATCGAGCGTGGCTCTGTGCGAAGAGGGCCCAGTCGTCCGCGCCCCAATCCTCCGCATCGCCCAGCATCTGCGCCACGCTGTCGGGCGGCTGCGTATCCACCTGAATGCGCGCCAACAGGCGACGCGCTGGCGTAAAATCTGGGTGCTCGTCTACCACCGCGTGCAGCGTCTGCCGCGCGGCCGTGGTGTCGTGGCGGCTAAGACTCGCCTGCGCCTCTTCGTAGCGCGCCTGGGCTGGAATCGGTTCATACGGACAATCGAGCGCGAAGAAGCCGGGGATGCGAAAGCGGCGTTGCGCCACCGGACGCGCCTCGGTATCCACCTGTGGCTGTCGGTAAAGCTGGTGCAGCCACATGTCCGTGAGCGCATCGATGGAGCATCCCGTGGTTGCGTCCAGATTGCCCCAGGCATACGCATCGGCAATGGCCTCGTGGCCGTGCGTATCCGCTACCGACGCGACAAACGAGCCAAACACCGTGTACGACACCCCGCCGGGCGCACTCCAAAAGCCCCAGGGCGTGGCGCGCTGCTGTACCATCTGGGTCCGACGCTCCAGTGCGCCCGGGGGCGTGGCCGCCAGCACCTGATCGTGAGGCGGCGGACGGCGCGTGGGGGCGTCGAGCGCCACGGCCCACCCCTCCACCAGTCCCACCGACCACGACGCGTTGATAACCGGCAGCCCATACGGACGCGTCATGAGGTGGGCCATTTCGTGGGGCATGGAGCCGTACCGCTGCATGAGCAGATGCATCTGCGGCGTAGCCAGCCACACCGGCGCCACGCTGGTGGTGTGTGCGCCGGTCAGCCGGGCGCGCGTCTCCGCATCCGGATACAGGTACACCTGGATGCCGGTAGGCGCCTCAGATCCTGCCTTCAGGTCGTACGCCAGACGGGCGCGTTCAAACTCCAGGTCGTCTCCAATGTGCGCCACGGTAGACGAATCGATTGCCTCCGCGTCGTAATGCACGTCGAAATGTTCAGTGGTGTGCTCGGCATCCAGCACGTGCTGGATGCGCTGGGCCGACGTGTTGATGTGCAGCGCATCGGCATAGACGTAAGCGCCAACTAACGCCACGGCGGCTGTGCCCATAACAACTGCCGGAGCAACCGCTCCCCGGCTCTGGCGCAGCGCATATCCACGCGCTACCAGCAGCACGGTCCAGAGCAGCGTCGTGCCTCGAAAGGCGATGAGTCCGGGCCGGAACGGCAGGAACCGGTCATAGATCGGCGCGAGTACGCCGCCAAACACATGGTTGTACGTGTAGAACTGCGGATGCAGCCCGATGTCATACACCGGGCCCGCGATGGCAATGAGCCCTCCAATGCCCAACAGTTGCGCCGTCGCATATCGCGTGGAACGGCTCGTGAGCCAGTAGGCCAGCGCCACGGCAAAGAGCGCCGAACACAGCGGGAAGAGCAAGAAGTAGCCGAATCCGGCCACCAGATCGCAGTGCGCGCGCCACAGCCCCGGCATCAACAGCCCCATGAGCGGGATACCC
The DNA here is from genome assembly GCA_964494425.1 of uncultured Rhodothermales bacterium. Lineage (GTDB taxonomy): Bacteria > Bacteroidota > Rhodothermia > Rhodothermales > Salinibacteraceae > Longimonas. The sequence continues at coordinate 3,552 of CAZBTM010000008.1, forward strand.
AGGAAAGCGATGGCCGAGCGCGTTACATGCAGTAGCGAGCGTCGTGTATCTCTGAACTGGCAGACAGCGAACGCCCCACTTCCTACAAATGCGACCCCGGCCCAGACGACCCCGGCCGGGTAGTGCAGCGTCGCCAGCGGGGGCACGCTCCAGCAAAGCACAGCTACCGCTACGTATCCGCCAATGAGGAGTCGCGTCGTCATGCGCGCTGTGTACGTATTGGCAGGCAGCCGAGCATGCACATCCTGGCACGTGCTAAATCAGGCTAAAGGTAACGCCAACCGAGAGCACCTCTTTAATCTGCACCGCATCGCTCACATTTTCGTTATAGAGCGCCACGAACTCCAGCTCGGTGCTCAGCCAGTCATTTACCCGCAGCGACACGTTGTTCTCCCACGTGACATCGGGCGGGCTTTCAATTTCATTGAACGACAGAAATACGTTCAGCGTGGAGCGCCAGCGTACGTTTTCCATAAGCTCAATATCGATCACGTTATTAAGCTCGGCCCCCGCTTCCAGACGCAGGAAGTCGTTGGTATCCACATCGTAGAGCGGACGCAGCTCCTGGTCTTTCACGATGGTCTGCTTTGTGGCCCCACCAACCCGCAGCATGTACCACGGCGCGGGCTCGTACGTAAGACCAAGCGACTGCGTAAAGAACGCAGGCGACAAGAAATTGGACACCAGCACCGGCGTTTCGCGATTCACATCATCGCCAAAAGGATCTTCATCGTAATTAAACCCCTTTACGAACTGCGTACGTAGTACGGAGGCAAATGTCGGATTAAACAACCTGAAGAAGCCGTCGCCAATGTAGCGCTGGGCCATCTGCAAGCGCAGCACGTCTTCAGACTTGCGGAACGGCTCACTTTGCTGGTTGAGAAACCCGATGCGAAAGTCCCCACGATACATCTGGGCCAGATGCTCTGTAGTCCGACGTGCCTCTCCATTCAGCGCCACCGAAAACGCAACCGACTGCACGCCCCCTTCTTGCCAGTTGCTGTATGCGGCCTGTGACCCCGAAAAGCGAAGCCCCATGTCGTACGTCCACGGGTGGGGCTCCTCCTCTTGCGGAGGCTCCGGTTCGTCGGAGGTAGTAGGAAGCGACTGGCCCTGGGCAGCAAGCGGCAGCATACTCGTCATTCCCATAATGAGAAGCAGCACACCAGCCCATGCAAGGCCAGGGCGCAACGCTCGGGGAGCCGAGGCAGGCGTATCAGTAGACATGAATCGATTGAAACCTAATTATAGGAGAACGGAAGGCGGTTATTGGAACGACATGCAACACACAATACTCGTTGTACACAACGCAGCACACATTTCCTGCAACGGCTGTGTTATGTTATCGGCAGCCCAGCTGATTTGTAGCGTAACGGGGTGCGTCGCGTAAGAGCCCCCATGTAGGAATGCCCAGAAAGCGAGTCCGCATCAGTGCGGGCTTGCCTTCCGGGCATTATCCCCATGCGTGTGGATCCTCCAAGCCTGTGCAGGCCATACGGAGGGTATCCATCACAGGGAAGCCAGACGATAAATCGGCTGGCTCGAACGAGCGCTTACAGCTCTTCGTTTTTGATATCCTGGATTTCCTGGCGGATTTCGTGGGCCAGTTTTTTCAGGCTCATCATGCTCTTCCGAGCACGCGTGCCCGCAGCCTTATTTTCTTTTTCGTAGAACTTCATGAGGTCTTCCTCAGCGTCTTCTACGAGGCTGGTGAGCTGGCTATAACGTTCTTCAAAAGTGCTCATAGGTGCGTTAAAGCAGGTTTTAAGATTCTAAAGATCGGCGGTTTTAAGCGTCCAAACATAACCCCCCCTTGCACCGCATTCAAGCCGGATGTGGCGTCTGCGGCGTTTACTCGCATCTTTGACGCCAATTTACCCAAAGGTTCAATCCACAAGCACAATACGGGTCCCACTTGGTGTATCTCCGCCGAAAAATCCGTTTGTATTGGTGATTAGTACAGGCATATGCTGCGCTACGAGCACGTCAACCGCGTTTTTGTGGGGAATGTCGGGATGCGAAGGCGGGCACTCCTCAAGCAGGGTACCATCGTCGGCTTGCAAGCCCGGCGTATCCTCCGAATGGAAGAGCACCACACGCACCGGTGGGTCATCGGTCACAGCGTCGTCGGCAAAGTGGCGGGCAAGCGCCGCAGCGGCCTCTGGAAGCGGCACCTCCTCGGCAATCGTGTCGGGGTCCGAGGCGATCATCGACGAAACCACGGCGACGACGTGTTGCTTGAGCAGCGCGTCGAGCCATCCTAAGTTGTCGGCTGCTGCAATCGTGCCGTCGTCGGTGCGGCGTAGCAGCTGGCGGTCGGTGCCCTGAATGCCTACCGTGGGCACCACCTGATCGGTGAGCGTGGCGACAATCGACTGGTTTGTTTCGCGCAGATCGCGCTCTACCAGGCGGCGCTGCTCTTCCGTCTCCACCGGCAGTAGTCCGTTCTCGCGCTCTATGAACTGGCCCTCGGCCTCGAACGTGCGTTCGACTTTCTCGCTACTGCCGTGTACAATCAGCGCCCGTCGATGGCCCACGGGATGCTGGTGGAACTGCTGCGCCAACGCTTCCAGAAACAGCGGATCGCTGACGTGTTCGGTGTCCAGGTACAGGATGTAAAGCACGGAAGAAAGCAGGGAGTTAGGCTGAAAAGTAAATGTGCATGATCAACGAGCACGCCAAGCCTGTGGTTCGCCCCTTCGGTGGCCCGTACGCCCTGATGCAAGACACATAGGATACAGGACACACCGGCCTGTTATTTCATACCGCGTGTATTGACGATGCGACGGCTGTGTGCTTCATTGATATGTGCGCCTCGCACAGCCTGGCCCTTCGGTCCCTCTTCGCCTGCTCGCTCCGCCCCACTCCTGCTGCTATGGACGACTTTTGCCATCTGCATTGCCACACCCAGTACTCGCTGCTCGACGGCGCTGCCGGCATCGACACGATGATCGACCGGGCCCGACAAAAGCAGATTCCGGCCGTGGCTATCACCGACCATGGCAATCTGTACGGCGTGCCTGAGTTTTACACCACAGCGCGCGATAAGGGCGTGCAGCCCATCATTGGATGCGAGTTTTATCTAACGCCCAGTGGCATCCACGACAAAAAAGACAAGACCCGCTACCACCAGGTGCTGCTGGCCAAGAATAAGGTTGGCTACCACAACCTGATTAAGCTATCGTCGAAGTCGTACACCGATGGCTTCTACTACAAACCGCGCATCGACCACGGGCTGCTGCGCGAGCATCACGAAGGACTTGTCGCCACTACCTGCTGCCTGCAGGGCGAGGTGCCCCAGGCCATTCTGCACAAAGGGGAAGCGCAGGCTCGCGAGATTTTTGAGATGTACCTCGACATCTTTGGCGACGACTACTACATTGAGTTCCAAGACCACAACATCGACGACCAGCACACCTGTAACGAGGTGCTGGTGCGGTGGGCTCGTGAGTACGATGTGGCCGTTGTTGGCACGAACGACGTGCACTACGTCGACCAGGAAGACGCCGAAGCGCAAGACGTGATGCTCTGCCTGCAGACGGGCAAGCAGTACAACGACCCGAACCGCATGCGCTTCGAGAACGACCAGTTCTACATGAAGGGCGCCCACGAAATGGTCAACGCGCTCTCGGACCTGCCCGACCCAATCCAACAGAATGCCCTCACCAACACTGCGGAGGTTGCCGCCAAGTGCGACTTTGAGTTGCCTATGGGCGACCTGCTCATGCCGCACTACCCCATCCCCGACGCGTTCGACGACGACATGGACGCGTACCTGCGCCATGTGGCGTTTGAGCGCGCAAAGGAGCGCTATCCCGAGCCGCTCTCGCAGCGCGTGGTCGATCGGCTGAACCACGAGCTGGGCATCATCAAGGAAATGGGGTACGCCGGCTATTTCTTGATTGTACAGGACTTTACTGATGCGGCCCGCGACCTGGGCGTGCGTGTGGGGCCGGGCCGTGGATCCGCTGCCGGGAGCTGCGTGAGCTACTGCCTGGGCATCACCAACGTGGATCCGCTCAAGTACGACCTGCTGTTTGAGCGCTTCCTGAACCCCGAACGCGTGTCGATGCCCGACATCGACATTGACTTCGACGACCGGGGCCGCTCGAAGGTAATCGATTACGTGGTCGATAAGTACGGGCGTGAGAACGTGTGCCAGATCATCACTTTTGGCACGATGGGCGCCAAAACGGTGATCCGCGACGTAGCGCGTGTGCTCGACATTCCCCTGAGCGAGGCCGACCGCATTGCCAAGATGGTGCCCGACGGCGTGGGCGTGGACCTCGACGACGCCTATGCGGAGGTGCCCGAATTCCGGCAACTGAAGCAGTCGGACAACCCCAAGATTCGTAAGATGATGCAGTATGCCGACGTGCTGGAGGGCTCGGCGCGCCATACGGGTGTGCACGCAGCGGGCGTCATCATTGCGCCGGGTGAAGTGAGCGACTACGTACCCGTCAGCGTGTCGAAGAGCAAGGGCGAAAAGGTCATCACCACGCAGTACGATGGCGACTGGGTCGAGGAGTTTGGCCTCTTGAAGATGGACTTCTTGGGCCTGAAGACGCTTACCGTGATCAACGACACGCTCGACCTCATCCAGAAAAAGCATGGCGTGAAGATCGACATCGACGAGATTCCGCTCGACGATGAGGCAACCTACGAGCTGTTTCAACGCGGCGAAACGGTGTCCATCTTCCAGTTTGAGTCGACCGGCATGCGCGAGTGGCTGCGCAAGCTGAAGCCGACGGAGCTGAACGACCTGATTGCGATGAACTCGCTCTACCGTCCGGGTCCAATGGAGAACATTCCCTCATACATTGCCCGCAAGCACGGTAACGAGAAGGTCGCGTACCCGCACCCGATGCTTGAGGAGATCCTGGAGCCGACATACGGCATTCCCGTGTACCAGGAGCAGGTGATGCAGATGGCCCAGGAAATGGGCGGCTTCAGCCTGGGCAAGGCGGATATTCTGCGGAGGGGGATGGGCAAGAAGAAGCAGAAAGTTGTAGACAAAATGAAGGAGGAATTTGTCCAGGGAGCACGGGCACAAGACGTCTCCGATGCCACCATCGAGGAGGTGTGGGAGTTGATGGCTAAGTTTGCCGGGTACGGGTTTAACCGCTCGCATGCTGCGGCCTATTCCATCGTAGCATACCAGACGGCATATCTGAAGGCCCACTACCCGGCTGAGTTCATGGCGGCGGCCATGACCAACGATATCGGCAATAACGACAAGCTGAGTGTGGTGCTGGAGGAGGCGCGTACGCTGGGCATCGAGATCCTGCCACCCTCCATTAACCGCAGCGATGTACAGTTCACCGTCGATCAGGGCGCTATTCTGTTTGGCATGGGCGCGGTGAAAGGAGCAGGCACAGGCGCTGTGGAAGCAATCATTGAAACGCGCAAAGAGCACGGTCCCTTCGGCACGATCTGGGACCTCACGAAACATCTGGACCTACGCACTGCGGGCAAGCGCACGCTGGAGGCACTCGTAAAGGCGGGCGCGCTCGATGAACTCGAAGGCCACCGCGCCCAGCTCCTCGAAGCGGTAGACATCGCCGTGAAGTACGGACAGAAGGTGCAGGCCGACCGCGCGGCAGGACAGAACTCGCTCTTTGGCGATGGCGGCATTGGCGGAGATGAGATGGAACCGTCTCTGCCCGATACGGAGCCATGGGCCAAGGGCAAGAAGCTAAAGGCTGAGCACGAGGTCATTGGCGTTTATGTGTCGGGGCATCCGCTCGACGAGTACAAGGCGGAAGCCGAGGCTTTTGCCAGCGCCCACTTCGGCGAAACCGAAGCGCTGGAACGGGCCATTGCTCATACCCAGAGCGGCGACGGACGCAATCGCGGTCCGGTGCGATCATTTTGCGGCATTATCACCGAGGTCAAGCGTCGTACCACTAAAAACGGAAAACCCATCGCCTTTGCCAAGGTTGAGGACTTTACAGGGCAGGGCGAGTTGGTGTGCTTTGCAAGCGTGCTCGACCGCATCCAACCGTACCTGAACGTAGACGATGTGGTGCTTGTGAAGGGCAACGCGGAGGTGCGTGGCACCTCGGTGTCGGTCATCGTGCAAGAGGTTTTCCCGATGTGGAAGGTCCGCGAGCGGCTGGTGAACGAGGTGGTGCTTGAGGTCGACGCCGACCTGCTCGACCGCTCCACCCTGAACCGCCTGCGCGACCTGTGTACCGAGCATCGTGGCAACTGCACGCTGTACTTCGACGTGAACGCGCCCGAGCTCCGGGGCCCCGAGCGTCTACGGAGCCGCAAGTTCGTTGTCGAACCCACATCCGGGTTTATGCGAGGCGTGAAGCAGCTCTTCGGCAACGACGCCGTAACGCTCAAGGGCAATCAGTAAGGAGCGCTCAAGGCGCGGCTGGTATGGCGGCAGCATCACGTTATGTTTTGTGTTCTTCGGAGGGAGCCGATGGAGGCACAAAAAAGCGCCGCCCCCTAACCGAGGGGGCAGCGCTGGTGGATACTACTGTACCTACCTTGTGAGAACGCGACACGGAGTAAGGTTACTCCATCACATCAAGTAGCGGCCCGCGACATTGCTCTGAGGCTTCGTCGGCTTCCTCCAGGCAGGCTTGCATAGGCTCCATCACACCACTTTGAAAATTTTCCACGAGGTCGGCATCGCGCTCAACAGGAAAGAACACCTTCTTGTCTACAAAGTCGGGATTCGGGTTGTTGGTAAACGCAAACGAGAGCAGGCACTGCTCCCCATCAGTAGGCTCTTCGACGGTGTACACGCCCCCCAGACGGCGGTTCAGCTGCCCCATTATCTGGGCTGAGCTGCACGAGGCAACACGCGTGGAGAAGCATTCGATGCTAAGACACGTGTTCGAACTCAGCGAGTGAGGCATGTACGAACCCGGGGCGTCCCACGAAGCCAGTGCGTTCAGATCGTAGCTCTCGAAAAGCGAGCGAAGCAGAGCGGGCTCAGCCGTCTCGTCAGTCATCGTGAACACGAGGAATTGATCGATTAGACTAACAGCGACGGCATTTTCTCCTTCGCTCATGTAGTGCACGGTATGCCCTTGCATGTCCCATTCTTCGGTGCGCCAATCCTCCGACTCCGTCGCCCCCTGCATCTGTAACGAGCTTATCCGCATGACTCCTTCTTCAACGCTGGCCCCGTATGCCAGCGCCAGAGACAGCGAGCCATCCGCATCGGGATGCGTGTATATGCCACGGCTTCGGAGGCTGCTATCATCAGGCTCAACTTGCTCTAACGAAGCATCTCCCAACGATGCAGGAAAGAGCGACTCCAGATCTTCGCTCGTCATTAAGCACGCTATGCTGAGGCACGTGTCAGCCGCCAAGGCGTGGCGTGGAGGCGAACCCGGCGCTTCCCACGACGCCAGTGCATCTAAATCGTATTGCTCGAAGAGACTCCGCAGCAGTGCGGGATCCACATCCTGCTCGGTCATGAAACCCACCAGGAACTGATCGACAAGCACAACGGCAAGGGCTCTTCGATTTTCTATCTGGCGACCATCCGGGCCGCTTTCCCCAGGGCTTTCAACAGCCCTTCCCCTGTCCATCTGGCGAACATTCATGTAGTGTACATTGCGGCCCTGGATATCCCATGCTTCGGTCTCCCAATCCGCGGACTCCATCTTCATGGAAGTCAATTCCGCCACTATTCCCTCGACCGTAACTCCGTATGCCAATACGAACGCCAGGGGACCGTCGACATCCGGATGCGTATACACTCCGACGCTACTAAGCCCGGATTCCGGTTCAACTTGTTCCAATGAGGCTGGGCCGATCGACTCTGGGAAGAGCGACTCAAGTGCATCCCCAGCCTGTTCATTATCGCTGACATCGTCGCCCCTGACGCCGTCTTGCGCCAACGCGGAGGACGCCCCCCATCCAAGTAACATGGCTATGATGAGCAAGGCTCCAGTTTTTTGGATCAAGCGCATGATCTGCATATGTTTAAATTGGTCTAATGAACAGTAGCATAAGGAAAAAGGCACGCCGTAGACGATCGTTGCAGGGCCATGTCGTACGGAAAGGATGTTGTCCCTTTTCTATGCTGCTTACCTTCCACGGCTGGTCCTGATAGAATATGCTACTTGGAATGATATTATAATTGTATTCTATAGTACACTGCGTAAAGTTACTGATTACCCGGACAGGGAAACACCTTATACGCAAGGGCTGTGGGCGGCTCGTGGGCATGGTACATGACAAAACTCATATGCCCCTTCACACGCCCGGATTGCTGTCATTCTGAGGAGCGGAGCGACGAAGAATCTCTTCGAACCCAGCGGAAACAAAGGGAGATCGCCGTCTCCTTCCGGTCTGATTCCGCCGTTTCCGGAGAGATTCCTCTGCCGACGGCTGTCGGCATCGGAATGACGCGCTCGGGGAGTGGGCATACCGATTCTATGGAGGCTCGCTCAAGTTTTGTCCTGTACTACGCCAGTGGCCATAGTCCCCTAACTTCAGATAAGAGATCCGTTACGACTTTGAGGAACGGCATTACCTCAGGCAGCCCCTCATGGACAAGTGGCGGCCGCCCGTGTGCCACCTACCGCCGATGGGTGCAGTGTCGCGTACTCCGACGGGTTGAAGTCGGTAACGCGGCGGCGGAAAGCGGCAACGGAGCGTGGCCACAGCACCGCATTGCGGCCAGAGGCGTCGAGGTACCAGCTGCGGCACCCGCCGTCCGTCCAGACTGTTCCCTCCGACCAGCGGTCAACCTGGCGTACGAAGCGTGCCTGCGCGGCAGCGCGTGGCTCCACGGCAGCGGTTTCTGTAGCGTTCATGTACCGTAGCGCGCCGAGGATGTGCTCGATCTGCGCCTCGATCATCGGCAGGATGGAGTTGTGGCCCAGACCGATATTCGGACCACGCAAGAGAAACAGGTTTGGATACCCCGCCACCGTGGTGCCCAGATGTGCACGCGGGGAATCGCCCCAGGTCGTCGACAGCGCTTGTCCGTCCCGGCCGTAGATGCTGCGACTAAAGGGCATCGTCGTCGACGCGAACCCTGTGCAGTAGACGATCACGTCCGCGTTGTGCGGCCCCACTGGTCCAGACACACCTTCTGCATGCACCGCACGGGCGGCGCCGTCGACGACGGTAACGTTCGACTCTGAAAGGGCAGCGAGGTACGTGTCAGAGTGAAGAATACGTTTGCAGCCAAGAGCATAGTTGGGAATCAGCGTCTTGCGCAGATCGGGGTCTGAGATCTGGCTTCGCATCCAGTAGCGAACGAACGGCTCCACCAGGCCGGCGACGCGCCGATCCCAGAAAAGCCAGCCAGAGGCCTCGCGGAGGTGATGCAACACGAAGCGCCAGATCCGCAAGAGCATTGGCATGCGGCGAAACAGGTCGTGAACCGCGGGAGGAATCTCCTGGTCGCCGTGCGGGACTACCCACGCTGGCGTACGCTGAAAGAGCGTCAGGTGCTCGACATGCGGCTGTAGCGCCGGCACAAGTTGCACAGCCGAGGCTCCCGTTCCGACGACAGCAACGCGGCGGGCGGACGGGTCAAAGCCCTCGGGCCAGCCGGATGAGTGGAACGCCTTGCCCTCGAAGCGCTCGTGCCCCGGTAGGTCGGGGGTGCGGGGCTGCGAGTGCGCACCGACACCGCAGATGAGTGTCCGCGCCGCGTAGGTCCCCTCCGACGTCTCGATGTGCCAGCGGAGCGCGTCTTCGTCCCACACCGCGCGATGCACTGCGTGCCCGAACCGGATGTGCGGGCGCACGCCGAACTGCGTCGCGCACTGCTTCAGGTAGGCAAAAATCTCATTGCGCCCCGCGAAGCGCTGGCTCCAGTCCGCTTTTGGCGCGAAGGAAAACGAGTAGAGGTGCGAGGCGGTGTCGCAGGCACATCCTGGATAGTGATTCTCTCGCCAGACGCCGCCCACCTCGTCTGCGCGCTCAAACACAACGATATCCGTCATGCCCTCCTGCATAAGCCGAATCGCTGCGCCGAGCCCGGCGAAGCCTGTTCCAATAATCGCAACGTCAACCTCTGGTGCCTTGTCGGCATGCCTCATAACGGGTTCAGGCAGGTTTGTGGATAGCATCTACGCAAAAAGACGATCTGCGTACAGATACTAATGCATGTGCCAAGCGCACGATCTGTCTCCATCAAAATCAAACCGTAGGCGACCCTGACCAACAACCGATTGTTGTCGATAAGCTGCAGCGCACATTACAAGTCCGGCATCTTGCCGCTTCGGTTTATCACAAATGGATGACCTGTCGGTCTTAACCTGTTACCACTCAATGACAAAATTGACGCAGGTTACGCTCGGTATCGTCGAATTCGGCGCGCCGTTCAACTTCCGTCGCGACAAGAAACTGGTCCTGGACTTTGACACAGCACTAATCGGGGCTGCCTTCATGGGCAACCGTGGCGGCTATCTTTGTTTGACAGCGTGGGATTGGCGGCTCGCCATGCGTGCCGGAACCGCTCCGCCTGTGCTGCGCGTTGCCTCCTGTGGAGCGTCGCCTAAAGAGGATATGCAAGCAGGCGCTACCGCATAGTCGTGTGGTTGCCCTCGTTCCCAAGTGCTGTGTGCCCCGTATGACTCGCCTTTTTCCCTTCGTTCTCGCTGTCCTTGCTTTCTTGTGCATCGCATGCACCTACGATGCCCCCGCTACAGAGTCAGGCGCAGCAGCCCCCGACACCACATCAGCCGATCCGATGATGCTCTTCGATTTTGAGGCTCCTGATACCGTCCAGTGGACCGTCGAAAACGACGGCGTAATGGGCGGACGCTCCGAGGGGTTCGTTGACATTGCCAACGGCACCCTTGTGTTCACCGGAGAGGTCGTTACCGAAGGGGGCGGATTCTCATCTGTGCGCGCGGCCCAGCAGGTCGATCTTTCAGATTATGATGGGATTGCGCTCCGCGTGCAAGGCGGCGGACGCACGTTTGAGATCGATGTGGATGACGGAACGCGCAGCCGAGGCCGCGAGGTCAACCGGCGGGGTCCGATTCCGACAAGCGATTCCTGGACGACCGTCCGCATCCCATTTGATGCGTTGCAGACAAGCGCCCACGGCGAGCCGGTCACCGTCGACACGCTCGACCGTGCTTCAGTGCAGTCGATTGGGGTCTACATCATTGACGGCCAAGACGGCCCGTTTCGGCTTGAAATAGACTGGATTCGTGCGTATAAGACCTGATGGGAGGTCCGAACCCCGCTTGGTGTAAGGGGAGATTGTCAACTCGTACCGGGCATCTCTCCCTTATTTGTAGGCACCACCGCTTCGGGCTTCTCTTCTCTTGAGATGCCATCGTCGTTCGGTCCGCCACTGAACAGGTCGGCGTACGCGCTCGACTCGCCATCCCACTTGCCGAATCCGCCCGGTTCGTGTGCGGGGGGCGTCCCCATAGCCGCTCGCGGTGCCCAGTTCATAGCTTCCGCTCGGCTCCCACTTTTGCCTCCAGAAGGATCTTGCTACCCCATGAGCAGCGTGCTACAAACGGCCTGTCGACACGCGGGCATCGCAGCAGGCGCGTCCCTACAGCGTGATGTCAGCGAGTTGGGCCGTCACCTCATCGCGGCGCGGCTCCAAGAACGGCGGGAGTTGGAGGTGCTGCCCCAACTCGTCGTTGGGTTCATCGTGGGCGAAGCCGGGCGGATCGGTGGCAATTTCGACGTTGATGCCGCTGGGCGTGCGGAAGTACACCGAGTGAAAGTAGTTGCGGTCTTTCATGGAGGTGACCCCGTATCCGGCCTCAATCAGGGCCGTGCGTAGCTGCTTTTGGTGCGCATCGTCGTTCGCGCGAAACGCTACATGGTGCACGGTGCCGTATCCCCATCGGCCTTCGTGCATGTTGGGCTCGTTATACACATCGACAAAGCGGGCATGCTCGGCGGTCGGCACTGAAAAGCGCATCCAGTCACCGTCTTGAGGGGTTGGCTCTGTGGCTGTCTGTTCATAGCCAAGCACGTTGAGCACCTGCGCCACCTCTTGCGGATTGTTCGGGTGTAACGTGACACTGTGAAAGCCGCGAATGCCATGTTCTTCAGGCACGCCTTCGCCCGTCCATGGCGCAATGTCGGACGTACCTGTTACCAGTTCCAGCGGCTGCCCATCAGGCGCCTGGAAACGCAGCACCGTATCCCCAAAACGCGTGGTTAACGGATACGTCTGAACATCGTGGGCTTGCAGACGCTCTTGCCAGTACGACACCGCACCTTCAGGGATGGTGAAGGCTGTAGCCGTGGCTTGCCCACGTCCTACCTGACCCTGCTGGATGCTGTGATGCGGCTTCAGCGTCATGACGGTGCCTGGCGTGCCCTGACCATCGGCGAAGTAGAAGTGATACATGGTGGGCCCGCGGAAGACCTCAGACGGGTTGTTGAAAAGCACCGTTTGCTTTACCAGACGGAGCCCCAGCACATCGCGGTAAAAATCGATGCTCTGCTGTGGATCGGGCGCATATGCGGTGACGTGATGAAGGCCAGATACCGGTGCAGGAACGGGAGGCATAATAGGCGGACAGATGAGTTTATGGGAATCCGATTGGATGTGCTGTATTCCAGACGATGCGCGATGTTCGTCGAAAGACGGCCTCCGCTATGGCCTCGCTACGACCTCCTGGCCCGATGCATAAAGTGTGTGGGCTGGATAATTTAGATATCACAGATAGCCTATGTGGTATAATTTACCGTATATAGATACGTATCGTGCCAGCATTGAACGGTTTGCGCCGTTATTTTCTTGTCTGTACGCTTCTCTTGTGACTGTTCTATGCGCTTTTGGACGACATTGACTTCTCTAATGGCGCGCTGGTATCATCCTTGATGTACAAGAACATGTACATCTTTACCAACCGTTGCCTTCGACCCACCTTCGCCTCCGGTTTTATGACTGCATCGCTTTTTCTGCTCGGCTTGGCCTGGGCGCTTCCTCTTGGGCTGCTGGGCTGGTCGTACTATCATCACCGCCAAACCGCCGACCAGCGTGTGACTTGCCGTACTGTTGTGAAAACGGTTGCTGTTGACGTGCACTCTGACGTGTGGATGGTCACGTCGTCTGACGATAGCCGTTCGGCGTCGGCCCCGGCTGAGGCTACGTATCACGCAACCCTGCCGAAAGCGCAGGCAGTCGTGCGCATCCAGACGCCAGAAGGAGCGCCTGTGTATCGCCGTTGCGAACCGTTCTTGAACTGAGGCGAACCGCCGTGGCTTTGTTCACGGCCCTTGGTTCTGTTAGTAGGCGCGTTCGTATAGCACGTTGAAGCGCAGGCTCGACTGGCGCCGCAGCACCCGTGCAATGAGTGTACGCGTGAGTTCATACTCTATCAGTAGATCGGGATCGAGCACCTCAGTTTCGCTGCTTCCGGTATCAACAGGCTGTTCGACCGATACGTAGAAGCGCGGCGTAAAGTAGCGGCCCACCGTCAGGTATGAAATACCATTAGGCCGCACCTGTAATCGCACCACATCCAGGCCAAGCTGGCTGGCCGCCAGGTTTTCCACAAAGTTGGAGGCCTGTCCGATGGCAAGCTGTGTAGCCAGATCGCCACTACCCGAACTCCCTCCTGCATTTCCCCCACCAAGCAGATTATCAGCCGGACGCCCTGTAGCCAGATACGATAGAATGTTGGCCGTCGACATCGGGGGCTCCGAGCTAAAGTTCAGATTCAGATTACCGAGGCGTCCTTCTCCATTTAGTGTAATGGCCACCTCGGTGTCTCGTGTCTCACGCGCTCGCTGCTCATAGACCGCGGCGAACGACATCTGCGGATCGTCGACAGGCCCGTTAAAGGTGAGCACTCCTTCATCGACGCGAAACACCTGCCCAAACTGCTCAACGGTGCTGCGTTCCGGCACAATATCGATGGATCCATACAGCTCCAGGTCTTCATCGTGCGCCTTCTGGAGGTCAAGGTCGCCACTGAACTGAATGTTGAGCCCCAGCGACGAGCGCGAGCGCAGCCACGTTTCACGCCGGATCTCGACGGAGAGGTCCATCGCCATGGCCTGGTAGGCATCGTAGGCCGTGGTATCGGCATCGGAAAGGCGGACGCCAAAACGGCGTTCCAGGTCGGCGCGGTCGGCTTCGGTGAGCGCCACGGTGGCCAAGTCTGCCGCCCCGCTGGTGTCGAGCTCATCGTACGAAATGTCGGCCCGCACCACTTGAATCGTACCGGTTACGCTCGGGCGCTCGGTGGTGCCCTGCACGGCCAGATCGCCGTTGATGGTGCCTTGCCGATATGCCCGTGTATCCACCGCCTGAAAGTTGCTGGCCTGCACATCCAGGTCGATGGTGCCCAGCGTGAGTTCCTCCAGATCGACCGTGCCCGTAGCCGTCATACGGCCTTGCCCTGCCGACCGAATTTCTGACTCGGTGATGGTGATCCGGTTATCTTGGAGGCGCAGCGCGGCGCGTCCGTTGCGATAGCGGCTGCCCAGTTCAGTAAGCACCAGACTGAGACTGTTGAGCGTGGCCTCGCCCTGTACATCGGGGTTGTTTCGGGTACCCCCTATGCGCATATTAGCCTGCATACGGCCCTGTAGATCTTGCATAACAGTGGGGTCGAGGAAGGGATCAATCCACCCAATAGCAAACGCATCTGCGTTGAGGCGCAGATCCACAGGGGTATCCATGACGGATGCTGGCTGGGAGGCGTCGAGACGGAGGTCAATCGGGAAATCGCCTTCAACGGTGAGTGTGCTACCGTCGGCGTGGGCAAGGCGCCCCTCAATGGCAAGCCCAAAGTCGCGGTACATCACCTGTGTATCGAGCGTCCCCACGTCTACATTGTCGCTTTGGATTGCTGCACGCAGGCGAGCATTGGCCACAGGGTCATCGGCGGGCCCTGTCAGGTCGACGTCGCCGTTGAGCGTGCCGCTAAGGCCCTCCAGCGCCATGACCTCGGCAAATGGAGCCGCCTGTACGTTTTCGAGGGTGATGCCCAGGTCTTGCCCTCCTTCGAAGTCAACGCGTCCGTCGATTGCAATCTGCTGATCCGAAGCCGCCAGCAGGAAGTTGCGAATCTGGAATGCACTGCCATCTTGCGAGAGGGCTACCGGCTGCATGAGCGACCATGCCGATGCTCCAAGCTCCACGTCAAGCTGTTCGAGCGTGGCCTGAAGACGGTTATCTTCAGGCGGCAATGCCGACGCGGCCAGTTGTATGCGCCGATTGCTATCGATCTGCATGTCGGTGCGAACCGTGAATCCGTCGTCGGACTGGTAGGTACCGCGTGCCTGGACGCGATTTATGGGGATGTCAGCTGTGTTTATGTAGCGGTTTGTGGTGCGCGCTTCCATCTGGTCGAGCACGTACTGCGCATTGAACGCCCCTGCAACTACGGTTTCAGACTCGCCAATGCGTGTGCCCTCAACCAGCACGTTTTCGGCTTCAAACTGCCCGTTGAAGCGCAGCGCCTCGGCAGCGCCCTGCAAGCGCCCGGTAAACTGCCCACGCTCCAGAGCAAGCGTCTCGAACCCGGCCAGTTCTTGCACTGGCGCCAGCGAATGCACATCAGCGGTAAGGGTGATGTCGGAGTTCGTTTCTTCGCCACGTAGCTCCACAGTGCCGGTGCCGGTGGCGGTGAGCACGTTTGAATCTACCTGTAGTGTGTCGAGCAACAGGCGGCCTTGTGCATAGGTTGTGCGTAGCGTGGCAGTGCTCATTTCGACGGGTCCGTAGGTGCCGGTGGCGGCATCGAGGGCCGCTGTGAACTCGGCTGTTTCAGGTACAAACCCGCGTCCGTCGAGCGTAGCCTGCAGCGCGCCCAGATTGGCTTGGAGACTGTCTTGGCCGGTCAGCGCAGCTCCGTCAAACTCATCGGCGTCAATGGACAGTGTGTAGGTGGAGTCGGCCAGGCTGGACGTCAAGTCGGCGTGCAGGGCACCCAGTGCAAAGCGGGCATCGAGGGTGCTGCTAAGCTGCCCGGCCTCGGCCTGCACCGTCCACGACGCCTCGGGAAGCGCGGCCTCGTTGATGCGTGAGTCGGCAAGCCCAAGGCGGCCCTCCAGCGTCAGATCGCGCAGCGCCTGCCCTGCGGCATTTAGCGCCACGGTGCCGTTAAGGTCTGTGTCGAGCGTGGGCTGCCCCAGCAGTGCCCCCACGTTGAGCCCGTCAATCTGGCCATCGGTGATTTGCAGCGTGGGGCGCTCGGCAACGGGCTGCGCGGTGCCTGCAAAGGTGGTGGCCCCTCCTGGTGTGCGCAGACGCACGTCGAACGTGAGGCGCTCGTCGGCCCCGAGCGAGGCGTTGAGCTGCGCCTCTGTAATGGACTGATCGTTGAGCTTCGAATCCGACAGCGCCAGTGCAACCTGCCCGGTGGCTATTCCAGTCTGCCGCTGCGACCAGCGTCCGCGGATGGTGCCGGTAAGGGCGCTGGTTTGCGTGGTGTCTTGCATGAACGGGCCGATGTTTACGCTACGCAGCCGGCCGTCGGTGAGCTCAAGGGCCAGTGGCGCGTCGAAGGGGCGGCCTGTGGCCTGAAGGTCAACCCCGCCCGCATTGCTCCGCATTTGCAGCTGGGTTTGCAGCGCACCATCGCGCAGGCGCCACGTGGTTGCCAGCGTGTCGACCTGCAGCTGGCCGTAGGTCGTCTCGGTAATGCGGGCTTCGCCCTGTAGCTGCATGGTAGCGGGAGTGAACCCTTGCCCTTCAGCCTGTAGCTGTGCGGTCAGGCGCGTGGAGGGCAGGGTGTCGTTGTTCAGGAGCGCATTCAGGTTAAAGTTGGTGGTTTCGAGGCGCTCGATCGCAAACGTTTCGCGGTCGTCGAGCGTGGTGCGGGCCGCCCCCATCACGCGTCCGCCAACCACGGCCAGGTCGAAGCTCGACTGCACCTGGGCCCCGTCGAGCGTGGCCGCAAGGTCGAGCGTGTCGACGGGCATGCCGTTCAGGGTCGAGGCATACATTGACAGCTGGGCAGAGGCCGAGCGGGTTTCGGATTCGACGCCGCTTCCGTTCACCTGAAGACGCGCGTTGATGTCGGAGGTCACGCCGCTCTCGGGCAGCCACCGCTCCACAGCAAGCGTCTGCAACTGGGCGTCGAGCGTGTAGGTGAGCGGTTTGGCAAACGGCTGGGCGGTGCCGGTGCTGGTGAGTGTGGTGCCGTTGGCTTGCCCCGCGCTGCGCCACGCCACGGCGCCTTCTGTCGCGGTGGCTTCGATGCCCAACGTATCGATACGCATCGTATCGACCTGCGCATCGTGCATCGCAAACAGTGCAGTACCACTCAGTGCGTTGTGTGCAGGTCCTGTTAGATCGGCGCGCAGTTCGGCGTTGAGGCGGGTGCGCACTCCGGGCAGTTGCGTTTCGTATCCGCTGACCGACAGATTGCTCGTGTAGCGCAGCGAATCTCCCGCAGCGGGCCTGCGGGCCGAGGCGTTGGCCTGCCACGTGCCCCCGGTGTTGACCGATCCGGTACCGCGCAGGCGCCACTGCGCCGCTTCCTGCTCAATGTGCACAGTGCCACGATGCACTTCGTTAGCGGCTGGAGTCAAACTGGGCACGAACGGCACGAGATCGGCAATCGCGAGCGAATCGGCCTGCAGCGTGAAGGTGGTGGCTGACAACGTCGGAGCCAGGCTATCGGTGGTGGGCGCAAGCGGATCACGAGCAAACTGCACCTGGCCCTGGCTCCGCAGGCGGCTGCGAGGCGCATCCAGTTGGAGCGCGCGCACGGTGAGTCGTTCGGGCGAGAGGGCCCCGCCTGCGCGCAGGGTGAGCGGAGTTGTGGTGGAGGTGGGAAGTTCGCCGCGCAGATGCAGGGTGTCGAGCGTAGCCCGCACCGACGCGCCTACGTCCACATCGCGCACGGCTATGGTGAGGGGATCGATGTACGCTGTCGAGTCGGCTTCAGCGCCGTGAAAAGCGATTTCGGCGTATCCGCGCGATATGTGCGCCTGGTCGAGCTGGATGCGCAGCGGATCGGCGGTCGACGTATCGGGCGGGGCGTTCAGGAGCGGCGCCAGCGCTTGGGTCCAGTTCCAGGTGCTGTCGGGCATCTGTGTGGCATAGACGGCCGGCCCGCCCACATGGGCGCGCGTGAGGTGTAGCGTGCCGCCGAGCAATGCCGGAAGGCGGTAGCCCACCTCGACTGTGTCGATGGTAGCAAGCTGTTCGCCCGATCGGGGCGCCGCGCGCAAGACAGGTTCATCGGCTTGGCTGGGAGGGGCGGCTGAGGCAACTTCCGAAGCGGCGGGCGCGTCGAGCGTCCATGTTACGCCATAGAGCGCAACGCCGCCCAGCCACGACCCCGATGCGCGATCTACGGTGATCGTTGTTCCAGGCACCGGATTAAAGCGGTCGGCGGCCCATTGGGCGACGTGGGTCGCCCCCCAGTCGGTTTGCAGCAGCAGAAGGACGCCCAGCAGCAGCCCACACAGCACAGCGAGCGCCGCCCCAGCGCCCCGCAACAGGCGCGTCCCCGTCGAGCGCGAGGCCGACGCAGGCGATTCAGCCGAAGACGACGCTTCAGAATCGGTCATGAGGATGCAAACGGTTTACAATAAAGATGAGCAGATGCGATGCATTGGGCTCTGCTTAGCAACGTGTTGCGTACGGCGCGTGTCGAGCGGTCTATGCTCTGCGCATCGCTATCGCATCTACGCTGCTGATCCTCCCTCCGTACAACGGGGGGTCTCCGATTAGAAGGTGCGTCCAATGCCCACGTGCAGCCGAAACTGCCGTGTAAACGACGGATCGACGGTGGTTGGCGACTGGTTATTGCGGATGGCATCGCTCACCGCCTCGGGGTCGCGTATGTCGAGCGGATCGGGGTTGAGTGGAATGGCGATGTCGAAGCGCAAGAATCCGAACGGGGTTTCGTAGCGCAGCCCTGTTCCAGCGCCAACCCGCACCGTACCGGTTGAGGTCGCAAAGCGATCGTCAGCATCGCTGGGCGGGGCGGGCACAAGTGTAAAATCGTGCCTGCTGAGCACAGCCGCATCAACAAAGAACGCGGTGCGCCACGCCGGCCCCAGCCCTGGAAACGGAAGCCGAAGCTCGGTGTTGAGCGCCAGCTTCGACATCCCGCCGATGGGCGTAAACAGCGACGCAGGGCCGCCTGTCTCCGACAGGTTGACGAACTTGCCGCCCGATTGGTTCAGGGGCCATCCGCGCAGATCGGTGCCGCCGCCCGCATAAAAAAGGACATCGTTAAAGCGGTTACGAAAGACCGAGTTGCGCAGCGACGGCTCAGCATTGAGCGCTGTGCGGCTTGTTCCGAATGGAAAGACGCGCCCGGCAAAAAGCCGGCCGGCCAGATCGATCGTTGGGGTTAGCGGCTGATAGGCACTCACCTCAACCGAGAGCTTACCATACTGGATGCCTGAGGGCACCACCGCTCCTGCCAACTCAGCCGTAGGACGCACCAAGAAACCTACCGATGGATTCACGAAATCGTCGGTCCGTCCCAAGTTGGCCGACAGCGTAAACACGCTGCGGTTGAACCCCGACGAGCCGTCGCTACCGAGCGGGTCGTCCGGGTCGATGGGTCCCGACTGCAGCGCATCAGGCACGTACTGGCGGCGGCGCTGCAGGCTGTGCTGCAGCGTAACGGTGCGAAAGCGAAAGATTTCGTATGTAAGACGGGTGTCGAATCCAACGGTAAACTCGTTAATACCAAGGCGGTCTTGCTGCACGCCTGGAAGACGCGGGTTGCGGCGTATTTCCCCAAACGGCTCTACAGCAGCCGACAGACTGGGGCTCCAAATGTAGGGCTCGCGCAGCAGCAGGCTCGCCCGAAAGCGCCGCTCAGTGACGCTACTGCCGCCGGTTCCGGCCAGAAATGCAGGTAAAAAGCGAGCATCGTTCGGGTAGCCGGTTTCTGCCGTTACACTGGCGGTGAACGCGCGGGCATTGCCAAAAAAATTGCGGTGGCTCCAGCGCCCCTCTCCGGTAAATCCCACGGTAGTGCCGTATCCAACCTCGCCCGCAAGCGTTCGCATGTTGGATTCACGCACACGGTAGCGGACTGTAACGAGCGAGTCGCGGGGCTGCTCAGGCACATCGACCAGCGCCACGCGGAACAGGTTGAGGTTGAAGAGATTGCGTTGCCCCTCCGACAGTGCATCGGCGGAGAACACATCGCCTGGCTCAAACGGCAGGCTGCGCTCTACTACGCGACGCTCTACGGACTGCGTACCGCTGATCTGAATCTCGCCGATGCGCGCACGCGGTCCCGGATCGACAAAAAAGCGCAGATCGGCAGTGCGTGCCTCGGTGTCGGTGGTTACGTTGGAGGTGACGCGTGCAAAGGCGTAGCCCTGGTTGCGTAGCCAGCGCGCAATGTCGTCTTCGAGCTGCGAGCGTTTAAACTCGGTGTAGCGGCTGCCTAACTCGACAATTGTATTGCGCTCAAACGTTTGCCACGCGGTGCTCTGCTCGCCGGTAAAGACCTCTGCAGCGTAGCGCTCGCCCTTGGCATCCAGAAAAAGCGCATCTTGGATGCGAAGTGGCGCGCCCTCATCAATCGTAATAACCAGTCGAATGCGATTTTCCGCCGCATTGAACTGCGTGACAGGGTAATCGATGGAGGGCGTAGGGAAGCCGTTGTTTTGATAGAACTGGCGCAGCCGTGCAATGTCGCGCTGAAAGGTTAGCGGATCAAACCGGCGGGGCTCGGGCTGCAGGAGCGGAAGGCGACGCTTCCAGCGGTCCCATGCCGTGGGCGCCTGCGTGGCCATCTGCTGCAGGAGGCGTTCTTGGGAGAACGTTTGTCCCTCCACAAACCGCATGTCGATGCCTGCTACCTGCGTGTCCTGGTTCACGAGCACCAGGGGGTCCTGGGCCTGAGCTGTAGGTACTGTACTGGCAAGCACGAGGAGCAGCACCAGAGCTCCAATCCTGCGCAGGGGACTACGCCAAGCGATATGCAGCAACATCCACAACATCGAGAGCACCTGTGGTACCATTGGTGAGCAACGTAAAGAAACAGCAGGTCGACGAAGCGGCAGGGATATGTGAGCACACAGGTGGCGTTGGCCACAGCGCCTTCAGGGCGATTCAGGAAGGTGCGTGTGCGGGTGGGGGATGCGGTGCCGGGTCATTACATAGCGATGCTCATGAAGCGACGCGATAACGGCTCCCAGCATAAACACGATACCGGAAAAGTAGACCCAGAACACAAAGGCCACCATTAGGCCAAAAGTGTTGCCAAGTGCCGAGAAGCTTTCGGCCCCCACGGCATATCGGTCAAACTGGCCCACGTACACAGCATAGTACGTAAACGCATATTTGAGTATCTCCCAGATACCAGCCGCCAGGGCAGCCCCCACGAGCGCACTGCGCTTACGCGGATGCGGCAGGGGCACCAGGTAGTACAGCTGGAAGAACATGGCTGTGGTGATGAGAAACGGCAACATGACCGCAAGCCCGCCAGCCAACCAGCGTAACACTTCGAGCAGCCAGGGCGCGCGAATGCCCCATGCCATAAGCGTGGCCGTGCTAATCTGTGTCGTAGCCAGGAACGAAAGCAAAATGGTAGCCAAGAAGAGCAGCCCCACCTGTCCAACCATGCGTATGTCAAACAGATATCCGCCCAGAATCGACCGGCCCTCGTGCCAGGTCTGCGCAAACGCATTTCGCACAGCAATACGCAGCGTAACGAATAACGAGAAGGCCGACAGGAACAGCCCAACGCCCCCAAGCCCAATTACGGCTCCGCTGGCCTCTTGCAGTTGCGTGAGAAACAATACCACCTGCTCCTCCTGACTCGCTGGCAGAAAGTCGCGCACCACCCCCATCACCGCATTGAAGGCTGTGTCACCACGCAGTACGCGCCCCAGGAGTCCGATACCCAGAATAAGAATGGGCACAATGGTAATAAGCACTTTGAACGCAATGGCTTGCGCCCAAAGGATAACGTCTTTGCGCTGCAACTCTTGGATGAGGCCGTGCAGATAGTAGAGCGCAACGGTCTGCACATGCTGCTTCCACGGCGTCGAGAGGGGAGTGGACCCAAAGCTTTCAGATGTTGGATCTGCGCCCGACACGTCGCCCGGGTGTTCTTCGCTACCTTGAGACGACGGCGCCTCCAATGGGGCCGTGCGGCGCACTGCATCGCTCAGACGCTCATCGTTGAGGGACGCAGTGGACCTTTCTTCGTCTGCCATAGCCCCTAAACGTCTGGCCCCCGAACGCGCAGTCGGTTCGCTTGCCTCAGAGGCATCGTCCGGTGCAGTGGGGAGTGTCGAACTCATGCAAGCGGGTCGTTGGATGCGCATACACATGCTGCAACCCGATCTCTTGCGTGCGGTTCTGCAGCGCCATGTGTGCGCCGAACGGCTCCCACGCTATTGTACGGGCGGCATGTGTGGGTCAATCGAACAGGGGCCAGTGAATGCCAAATCGAATCCGCTGGTTTGGGAGCGGGTAGGTAGGCACCACGTATGTGCCCGCCGTTACGTTTGTGCCCCCCAACGCGTTCTCGTACGAGAGCATCAACTCAACTCCGCGCAGGTTGGCTTCAGCGTGTACGTTGAGTACGCCATCGGGCTGCAGGCGGCCTGGCGTATCGGGCGTAGCGGGGGCATCCAGCTTGGGCAGCGTGAGCTGTCCTGTGGGCGCATGAAACCAGCGACTTCGGAACGCCGTGCCCCAACCGTACGCCTCGGCGTACAGATCGATGTCCAGATCCCGAAACAGCACGAACCGCGCGCCGAGACGCCCTCGCCCGTACACATCGGGGAGGCTTGCGGCGTATTGCTGAACCTGCTGATCCCCAGAGGCGCGGACCTGCAGCGCGGTGCCCTGCACCACGGCGTACAGTCCACGGGCGGAGTCGTAGCGCCACCGCAGCCGCCCCGACACGCCCACTACGTCCAGCGGCTCAGGGACGGCGCGAATGGTGCTTTCGAGCGGATCGGTGCCGCGCTCGGCTTCGACTGCGCGCTCGGTGCGATGCCCGAATGCAGTTATTCGCGTCTGAAGCGTGCGCCATGTGGTGTGCAGGCCGACCTGCGCCCGATGCGTGCGCGTGAGCACCGGATCGGAGAGCGGAGTGACGAGCCCCGCTGAGCCGTACGTTTCAAGTCGTGAACTGGGCCGGGCGGTGCTGGCCATCTGGGCGGTCCCCCCCACGGGTCCCAAGTCGTACGCCGCCTGTAGCTGCCCACTGGCGTAAATCGGATGGTTCGTATGATGATGCACGTAGGCCGCCGCATCCAGCATCGTTCCACGCCACGTAAGCGAGTCGCGCAGCCCCGCATGCAGTGCGGTTAGGCCCGGCGACGCTGTAGCAAACGTATCGGGCGGGGCCGTTTGATGCTCGGCGTATGCCACCGCCTGCATGGCATGCGATTGCACACGCAGCGGCTGACGCAGTGTAGCTGTGAGGACATGCGATCGCAGCGTCCGTTTGTCCTCAAATCCGCTAAAATCGAATGTGTTGGAGGTCCAACCCGTGGTGAGCTGCGTGGCGGGCAGGCGGTCGTTCCATGCCCAGCGCAGGCGGGCGCTCAAGTCGTTCCGAATGGTCTGCCGCTGCCCCTCGGTTCGTACATCCGCCTGGGCCGGGACAAACACGGTGGTGGGGACATCGGCAATGGCGGGTTCTACGCCACCGTGGGTTTGCAGGCGGTGCCGCACAGCGTAGTTGGTGACATCGAGCGCCCATTGGGCCTCTTGGTAGCGGATGCGTAGTAGCACCTGGCGTGTTAGGTCGAGCGCCGTGCTCTGGTAGGTGTCGTCGTTCGAGGCGCCGCCGTATCCGAAGGTGGCAGCAAAGCGCGCGGGCTGCCCCAGCCACTCCACCGGACGCCCCTGTGTGTGGACAATCTCCACAGCCTGCAGACTGGCCCCTCCGCGCCGGTAGCGCAGTTCGGTGAGGGGCCGATCGGGCGTGAAGAAGCGCCATTGCTGCGACAGCCCCAGCGCGCTCTGACGTCCGGCAGGCATTGTGGTGCTGGGACGCGTTGTAAAGAGCGAGGGCAACAGGTCGTATCGCGGCTGCTGCGTGATCGGGTCCACGTAGCGCCGATCGTTCAGCCAGTAATCGGCTCGGTGCGGAGGCAGACCATAGCGCGACCATCCGTGCGGCCAGTCGACAGGACCCAGGTGGTAGAGGAAGCTGCCGGGGGCCTCTGCCAACGTTTCGGCCA
>CAZBTM010000008.1:27712-29158 GCA_964494425.1 uncultured Rhodothermales bacterium
GGAGCAGCTCCATTGTAGCATTGGGGGCTACGGGGTCGTCACCGGACGCGTCGGGCGGACCAGTTTCGGGCGGAACAGCCTCGGTCGTGTCGGCCTCGGTCGTACCCGCTTCAGTTGTATCCGCTTCGGTGGTGTCGGGATGTGGAACGCGATGCCGGGCGGGTGACTGATATGCGGTCTGGGCAGCAGCTTCTACGCGCAAGACCGGCTGCGGGGGAGGCGCTGTCTGTGCGGTGTCCAGAACGAGCAGACTAACCAGCACCCCCACTACGCATCCCCCTGCCTTACCCGGTGTGTGCCAAAGCCAATGCAGTGAACGAAGCAGACCCATTACTCATCAGGGAAGAGTCCGTAGAGGCGGCTCTCGATTTGGCTAACGACCTGGCGGCGGTCGGCATCGTCGTTGACGAAGTCGACCTCGTCCACATCGACAATCATTTTGGGGCCGCGGTCATAGTTTTCGATCCAGCGGGTGTAGTGCTTCTGGAGCCGCTCCAGGTAGTCGATGCGGATGGTGGACTCGAAGTTGCGCCCGCGCATCTGGATGTGATCAACGAGTGTGGGCACTGAGGCTTTCAGGTAGACGAGCAACGACGGAGGCTGCAGGTAGGAGGTCATGATGCCGAAGAGCTCCGTGTAGTTTTCGTAGTCGCGCTCGCTCATCAGATTCATTTCGTAGAGGTTGCGCGCAAAAATCTCGGCATCCTCGTAGATGGAGCGGTCTTGCACGATGGATTCGTCAGACTTTTCGATGCGGCGCTGATGGTGAAAGCGGCTGGACAGGAAGAAGACTTGCAGGTTGAATGACCAGCGGCGCATGTCGTCGTAAAAGTCGTCGAGATACGGATTGTCATCAACGCTCTCGTAGAAGGCCTCCCAGCCAAAGTACGAGCTTAGGATGTCGGTGAGCGAGCTTTTTCCGGCACCAATGTTGCCGGAGATGGTCACGAATTTTTTGGTGCGGTCGGTGTTCGGGGCGTCGAACAAGTCGGGCATGGGGTGCAGGAAGGCAACGGCGGTTTTCAGTGCGGACGGCATGTAGGTTATTCAAGGTATATGCTGCCCGGCACGAACGGAAGGGCGGTGCATCCGTTTTGCGCAAAGATCGGGGTAGACTTGCTTGCACTGATCCGTGGGGGCGCAGCGCGCTGCGGTACCTGTTTAGCGTGGTACAATGGCCGCCCGGGATATCCGCTCCTGATCCCGGGCTATGGAACGGTGCGACGCGAGTCAACCCCATAGCCGGGGACCGCTTGCGTCCCCGGTGATCTGGGAGCATGTTGCTAAACAGATACGCGCTGCGTCCCTACCGGGCGGCAAACGTGAGGGGGCTAAGCGCTTGCATTTCCTGTCTCAAGGCCATCTTGTTTGTCCAATAGGTAGTCGCTAACCCTGAAGTGATTGGCGTTACTCAGAGGGACGAATGGATCCCGGATCAGCGGCGCC
>CAZBTM010000009.1:0-6829 GCA_964494425.1 uncultured Rhodothermales bacterium
CGCGAAGGCGGGCACACCGTCGGCGCCGGCGTCGTCACCGAAATCCTTGACTAACGGGCTCCGTCCGCACCCCACATGCGGCAGGCAGGCACCGGCTTGCCTGCCCACTCATTTGCATCTGCTGAAACTGACCCACTGCAATGGCCACCCAGCAAAAAATACGTATCAAGCTGAAGTCGTACGACCACATGCTGATCGACAAGAGCGCCGAGAAGATTATTCGGACGGTCAAGTCGACTGGTGCAGTGGTGAGCGGCCCGATTCCGTTGCCTACGAAAAAGAAGGTGTACACGGTGCTGCGCGGCCCACACGTTGATAAGAAAAGTCGCGAACAGTTTGAGCGGCGCCACCACAAGCGGCTCATCGACATTCTTTCGTCGAACAGCGAAACGGTCGACGCCCTGATGAAGCTGGAGCTTCCCAGTGGAGTCGATGTAGAGATTAAGGTATGAGGTTGCTTCCTTCGGGCAGAACGGTGCTTGTGGCTGTGTTTCTGTTGCTTAGCTATAGCATTGGATGCACCACAGCTCCGGAAGATACGCAAATTCAGGCGCTCAGCGGAAGCTGGCAGATTACCGAACTTGACGTTGCTGGCCCCCGCGGAGACCTGACGACTGTGCTGCAGTCGCGCTACGAAATGCTGCCTACGCTGACTGTTGATGCCGAAGACGCTGCGCGCTATGTCATTACAGGCACGCGCACCGGCTCAGCGAGCCCCCTACGTGTAGAAGGACAGCTTGAAGAAGTAGGAGCAAACACAATTGCTTTTGTGAGTGGCTTCGAAACAGACATTGTGTGGACGCTTGACGTCCAGACCGGAACGCGAGCACGCTTAGCATCTGGACCGGGTCCACAGGGACCTGCTCCTCTGCTGCGGGCGCTGCTTCCAAGCATCAACTGGAGTGATACCGAAGGGGCGCGCCTCCAGATTGAACGAACGAACTAAGACCCTGCAGGCATGCACTGCATCCTGTAGCTTCCCCAATATTTACTGACCGGCATAATCGACCGACCGTCATGAGTAGCGGACTGATTGGCAAAAAAATAGGAATGACCAGCGTGTTTGACGATGCGGGCAACAACATTGCCTGCACCGTCATTGAGGCCGGTCCGAACCTGGTGACACAGGTGAAAACCGAAGACGGCCCCGACGGCTACAGTGCCGTGCAGCTTGCATTTGACAGCAAGCCAGAGAAAAACACAACGAAGGCAATGCAGGGCCATTTCGCCAGTGCCGGAACCGAGCCAAAGCGTAAGGTCACCGAGTTCGATCGTGCCGACGACGCGCTTGAACGTGGCGACGAACTGCACCCTGATGACGTTTTCGAGGAAGGTGAGCTCATCGATGTGGTGGGCATCTCGAAAGGAAAAGGATTCCAGGGCGTCGTGAAGCGCCATGGGTTTTCGGGGGTAGGCATGCGTACGCATGGCCAGTCCGACCAGCAGCGCCACCCCGGCTCTGTGGGCGCTTCCGCTGATCCGTCTCGTGTGTTTAAGGGCACCCGCATGGGGGGGCGCACAGGTACCGATCGCACCATGATTAAAAATCTGGAAGTGGTTCGCATCCTGCCTGATCACAACGCCGTGCTCGTGAAAGGCTCCGTGCCGGGTGCGAAAAACAGCTATGTGGAGCTTCACAAGAAATAACGGCTCGCCGCTAAACAGCGGGACGCAGGGGTCGTACCGCACCGAGTGATTGCATCTTCTGTACAAGTATTACGCCATGGATCTCGAAATTATACAAGAAGACGGCGCCGCGTCGGGCCAAACTGTGACGCTGGATCCGGCTGTGTTCGACATTGAGCCCAATGACCATGTCATCTGGCTGGATGTGAAGCGCATTCAAGCGAACCAGCGCCAGGGCACGCACAAAACCAAAGAGCGTAGCGATGTGCGCGGAAGTCGGCGGAAGCTGTATCGCCAGAAAGGTACGGGTAATGCCCGTGCCGGTGATGCCAAGTCGCCGATCCGCCGAACCGGTGGACGGGCCCACGGGCCCCGCCCGCGCTCGTACTCTCAGAAGGTCAACAAAAAGACCTCGCGCCTGGCGCGCCGCTCCGCGCTCTCCTACAAGGTGCAAAACGACGCGCTGCACGTCATCGAAGACTTTAGCATGGACGTGCCAAGCACCGGCGAGCTCCGCAGCCTGCTGGGACTGCACAGTCTGTCTGACGCAAAAGTGTTGATCGTAACAACCGACGTCGAGAAAGAAATCTATCTTTCGGCGCGAAACCTGTCGAAGGTGAACGTGCGGGAGGTGGCGAGCCTTTCGACAATCGATGTTCTCGATGCCGATGCCGTGCTGCTTCAGGAAGGCGCTCTTGACTACTTGACTGACCTGCTTTCGGTGGCTCCGCAGACGGCCTAACAAAACAGGCCTTGTGCCCACAGGCTTTGTTGTGCCCGGCCCCTTGCGGTGCCTCGTGCTTCCAGGCTGTCTGCCCTGTCTCCGCTCACCCTTTGGACCTCTTGTTGACCCATGAGCAATCGTATTCTTATCGAGCCGCATCTTACGGAAAAGGCAACCGAGCAGATGTACGAAGGCAAGTATTCCTTCGTCGTGAACCTCGCTGCTACAAAGCCGCAGATTCGTGCTGCCGTTGAGCGGCGCTACGAAGGCGTGCGTGTAACAAATATCCGTACGCAAGTTGTGCCTGGAAAGCGGCGGCGCCAGTTCCGGCAAGGATCGATGATCGAGGGCCGGACGTCCGGGTTCAAGAAAGCCATTGTAGAGATCGATCCCGAATACGGGGAGATCGACTTCTTTGAAGACGTGTAGTTGCCTCACGCGCTCCTACGTTCGCCTACGCACTCCACTGATTACCGCAGAGGCACTGCTTCTGCACAAGCACCTACTGGCCTATGTCGATTAAAAAGCTGAAACCCAACATAAACAGCCAGCGCCAACGCTCGGTGTCGGCCTTCGACGACATTACGGAGACCGAACCGGAAAAGAGCCTGCTGGAGCCGATTAAAAAGTCGGGCGGCCGCAACAACCAGGGACGCATGACTATGCGTTACCGCGGTGGAGGCCACAAGCGGCGCTACCGCAAGATTGACTTTAAGCGTCAGAAAGACAACATCCCTGCTCGTGTGGCAACGGTCGAATATGACCCGAACCGTTCGGCACGCATTGCTCTGCTCGTGTATGCCGATGGTGAAAAGCGATACATCATCGCGCCCGACGAGATCGAAGTGGGCACGACTGTGATGAGTGGCCCGGCAGCAAGCCCCGACTTGGGCAACTGCCTCCCGCTCTCCAACATGCCACTTGGAACCGTTGTGCACGCTATTGAGATGAAGCCCGGTAAGGGCGCGCAGATGGCCCGTGCTGCAGGCACCGAGGCACGCCTCACCGCTCGCGAAGGCAAATTTGCTACGCTGCAGTTGCCCTCAGGCGAGACGCGTGTTGTGCCTGCCGAGTGTCGTGCTACAGTGGGAACCACCAGCAATGTCGATCACATGAACGTAATGCTTGGCAAAGCCGGGCGGAAGCGTTGGCTGGGGCGCCGTCCGCGCACGCGAGGCGTGGCCATGAACCCTGTTGACCACCCTATGGGCGGAGGCGAAGGCCGTGCCTCGGGCGGGCATCCTCGATCGCGCAAAGGTGTGCCGGCGAAAGGATATAAGACGCGCAAGCGCAACAAGACCTCCAACAAATACATCATTCGGCGGCGTACCGAGCGTAAGAAGCGCCGGTAAGACCGCTGCTGCTGCAATCCCGTACGCTACCGACAGACAACACCCACATTATGCCACGCTCTTTACGCAAAGGCCCTTACGTCTACTACAAGCTACAACGCAAGGTAGACGCCCTCAACGATTCCAACAGCAAGAAGGTGGTAAAGACATGGAGCCGCGACTCCATCATTACCCCCGACTTTGTGGGCCACACGTTTGCCGTGCACAACGGCCGGCAGTTTATTCCGGTGTACGTGTCTGAGAACATGGTAGGGCATAAGCTGGGTGAGTTTGCGCCCACGCGTACCTTTAGTGGTCACGCCAAGTCGAAAGTAGACAAACGGACGCGACGCGCCTAATCACGTTTGGCGCATGCGTGCGGAAGCCGTGGGCACTGCGCCGCCATCAAACCGACCAATGCTATGGAAGCACGAGCTGTACAGAAATACATTCGGAACTCGCCGATGAAGGTGCGGCGCGTCATCAACGTGGTGCGTGGCCGCACGGTGCCAGAAGCGATTAACATCCTGAGCTTCTTGCCGCAGAAGCCTACCGAAGTCGTCGAGAAGACCATTCGGTCGGCGGTGTTCAACCTGATGGATAAGCACGACGAACGCTTCGACGAGAGCGAGCTTGTCATCAAAGAAATTCGCGCGGACGAAGGGCCCACCTTCAAGCGGTTCAAGGCAGCGGCGCGGGGCCGCGCCAAGCCGATTCGGAAGCGCACCACGCACCTCACCGTTGTGGTGGAAGTGCGTGAGCGCGAGCCGGTTGCGTAGCAACGCCGCCGTTGAGCACCTTCAACCGGGCATCCTGCCCATCGCTGCAATTGTATAGGTAAACGAGGTACTACCCTTGGGTCAGAAAACACATCCGATCGGGTTTCGGCTTGGCATCATCCGCGGTTGGGATTCCAACTGGTATGCGGAGCAAAACCTGCAAGAAAACATCGAAGAAGATTACACCATCCGCGAATATCTGGATGCGCGCCTGCGCCGTGCGGGATTGAGCCGTGCGGTTATTGAGCGCACACCGAAGCGCGTAATCCTGACGCTTCACACCAGCCGTCCGGGCGTGGTCATTGGCCGCGGCGGAAGCGAGGTGGAGAAGCTCCGTGAGGAACTGAAGCGCCTCACCGGAAAAGACATCCAGATCAATATCAGCGAGATCAAGCGTCCAGAGTTGGATGCAACGCTGGTGGCGAAGAACATCGCGCAGCAGCTGGAGGGGCGGATTTCGTACCGTCGCGCCATGAAGCAAGCGATGACGGCTGCGATGCGCATGGGTGCCGAAGGCATCCGGATCCGCGTAGCAGGCCGCCTTGGTGGTGCCGAAATGGGGCGCATTGAGGAGTACCTCGAAGGTCGCGTGCCGCTGCACACGATCCGAGCCGACATTGACTTTGCCAAGGCAACCGCGCTTACGATCTATGGCACCATTGGTGTGAAAGTGTGGATCCACCGCGGCGAAATTCTCGGACAGCCTGATCTGAGTCCGAACGTGCAAGCGCAGCAGCGTAAGCAGAACCAGAGCAGCGGTCGCGGCGGGCGCAAGCGCGGGGGACGTCGTCGGCGCAACTAACAGCGTTGTGTCCTGACTAACCGTCGGTCTTGTTCCCAGGCGTACAAGGCGGATGCATGCACTCTTTGTTGTCGTTATCCTTATGAATAGGCGTTGCCGGGCTTGGGCCCGTGCGACACCAACCTACACACTCCCATGCTACAACCTAAACGAACCAAACACCGCAAGGTGCAGCGTCGGCAAGGCCTGAAGAAAGGCAATGCCCAGCGCGGCACGCGTATCAACTTTGGCGACTTCGGACTGAAGGCGCTCGAAAAAGGACAGATTTCGAGCCGTCAGATTGAGTCGGCACGTGTGGCCATCAACCGCTACATGAAGCGGGCCGGTAAGGTCTGGATCCGAATCTTTCCGGACAAGCCAGTCACGAAGAAGCCGGCCGAAACGCGCATGGGTAAAGGGAAGGGGGCGCCTGAGTTTTACGTGGCGCCTGTAAACCCCGGACAGGTGTTGTTTGAGGTGGGAGGTGGTGTATCCCGTGAAGTGGCCAAAGAGGCGCTTCGACTCGGGAAGCACAAGCTCCCCATCAAAACAAAGTTCGTTGTACGCCCGATGTACCGCGATCGCGACGAAGCATAATCGCTCCTGGTAGCCACCCGCTGCCGCCCGCCTTTCGGGAGTGGCTGTACTCCTTGTGTCCGTGTTCGTTATAGACTTGTGTTGATATGAAAGCCAAAGAGGTTCGCGATCTCAGCATCCCTGAGATTGAGACACGTATTGAAGAAGAGCAAGACCAGCTTGAAAAGCTGCGCTTCCGCCACTCTGTACATGGCCGCATTGAAAACCCGATGCTGCTGCGTACGAAGCGCCGCTTTGTGGCGCGCCTGAAGACCATCTTGACTGAAAAGAAAGCGCAGGCCGACGCGTAAGTGCAGCTTCCTGTTTGCTCTCACACCCTGATACCCCGATATGCCTGATACGCCCCAGACAGACGCCCCCACCGAATCCGCATCCGCTACGCGCAATGCACGGAAAGAACGCGTAGGCATTGTAACGAGCGCCAAGATGGATAAAACCATCACGGTAAACGTGCGCCGCCAAATGAAGCACCCCATGTACGGCAAGTACTTGGAGCGCTCCTCGAAAATGCTTGCGCATGACGAGGATGAAACTGCTTCAGAAGGCGACATTGTACGCATCGTGGAAACGCGTCCGCTCAGCAAACGGAAGCGGTGGCGCCTTGACGACATTATTGAGCGTGCGGCATAGCGGAGACGAGCAATGACGGCCTGCATCTGCCTGAACCCACTGGTTCAAGTAAGCGCCTCGCTATAAGCACCGCGCACAAGCAAGCCCCTTGCTGCCTCCATGCCCCACGCCCCCTGTACCTCCTCCTTCAAAGTTAACTGTGTGACACGCGATGATTCAGCAAGAATCACGACTGAAAGTAGCCGACAACAGCGGCGCAAAAGAAGTGCAATGCATCCGAGTACTGGGCAGTAGCGGACGCCGCTACGCCAGTCTGGGCGACCGCATCATGGTCTCCGTGAAATCGGCGATTCCAGGCGGTACGGTAGGCAAGGGCGACGTAAGCCCAGCCGTGGTCGTGCGTGCATGCAAGGAGGTAGGC
>CAZBTM010000009.1:6839-15775 GCA_964494425.1 uncultured Rhodothermales bacterium
CCTACATCCGCTTTGACGAGAATGCGGCCGTGCTCATCAACGACCAGAATGAACCGGTGGGTACCCGCGTGTTTGGGCCGGTCGCCCGCGAGCTGCGCGAGAAACAGTTTATGCGGATTGTGTCGCTGGCGCCCGAGGTGCTGTAACGTAGACCCATGCTCGCAGCCCCGCTTGCCGATTACGACGCAAGGCAGGCGAGCCCCCAGCTTTTGCTTTTGACGACAAGAAAACACAGGCTCCATGCCCCGTACATCCAATCAACAACGTAAGCTGCACGTCAAGAAAGGCGATATGGTCATGCTGAATAAGACCGTAACGTCGGCTTCTTCTGCAGGCGACGACCGCGAGAAAGGCTATGTGGGTAAAGTCCTGCGAGTCTTTCCTGAGCGTGAGCGCGTGATCGTGGAAGGCGTGAACATGCGCGTGTTTCATGAGCAGCCCAGCCAGGCAAACCCAGAAGGTGGGCGGATTGAGCGCGAAGCGCCGATTCATGCCTCGAACGTAAACCCGGTTGATGAAAACGGCAACCCGACACGTGTCGGACGCCGCCGCATCGAGGATCCAGAAACGGGACGCGGGCAGTGGGTTCGCTACGCAAAGACAACAGGCGAACAACTGGACAGCTAAACGCCTCCAGCGGCATGAAACGAGTATGCAGGAGGAACCCCTCTGGCTGCTCCATCATTTTCACCATCTGCAACAGGCTCGCTTTTCGAGGCTGTTGTACGGCGAATTAACCGACCTATAAGCAACATCATGGCCAACCTTCCACGCCTTAAAAAAACGTACCAAGACGATGTGCTGCCCGATCTTATGGAGCAGTTCGGGTACGACAACGTGATGCGCGCGCCGCGCCTATCCAAGATTTCCATTAACAAGGGAGTCGGCGAGGCCGCCGAAACGCCCAAACTGCTTGATGACGCAATGGAAGAGTTGCGGTCTATCACAGGACAGCATCCCGAGGTGACACGTGCGAAGAAGAGCATCTCGAACTTCGGGATTCGAGAAGGTGTGCCTGTTGGTACGCGCGTTACACTGCGCGATGCATACATGTACGAATTCCTCGACCGTCTGGTCACGCTGGCACTGCCTAACGTACGCGACTTCCAGGGTGTGCCTGACCGGAGTTTTGATGGGCAAGGCAACTACACGCTTGGTATTAGCGACCAGACGATCTTTCCGGAGATCAGTGTTGATGATGTTGACCGGGTAAGCGGCATGGACGTGACGTTCGTGACGAGCGCCGAGACGGATGAAGAAGCCTACGCATTGCTAAAAGGGCTGGGCATGCCGTTCGTGCGTCGTGAAGATGATGAGGCTGTAGCCGC
Source organism: uncultured Rhodothermales bacterium (assembly GCA_964494425.1). GTDB lineage: Bacteria > Bacteroidota > Rhodothermia > Rhodothermales > Salinibacteraceae > Longimonas. The sequence continues at coordinate 8,168 of CAZBTM010000009.1, forward strand.
GTAGCAGCCTGCACACTGGGCTGTTCCGGTGTCCTCTCCGTATTCTGAATGACCAAAATAGCTGCCTGAAGACCATGGCTAAGAAAAGCTGGATCGCGCGCGAGAAGAAGCGCCGCGAAACCTACGAGAAGTACAAAGAGAAGCGTCGCAAGCTGAAAGAAGAAGGCCGCTGGGTTGAATTGCAGAAGCTGCCACGCGACGCCAGCCCCGTACGCCAGAACAACCGGTGCCCAATTTCGGGACGCGTTCGCGGATACATGCGCGAGTTTGGTGTGTCCCGTATCGTGTTCCGCGAACTGGCGCTCCAAGGCCGGATTCCGGGCATTCGGAAGTCCAGCTGGTAAGCAGGAAGCGACGTCTTGCTTTCCGCTACGCCAACACGTGCATCCCCTACGACCATAGAGATGAAAGTACCTATACGATGAGTGGAATCTCCGATCCCGTTGCCGACTACATGGCTCGCATTCGCAATGCGCAGCAGGCCAACCACCAGTATGTGGAAATTCCGGCTTCCAATCTGAAGCGTGCCATCACACAAATTTTGATGGAGAAGGGGTACATTAAAAACTACCTCAACATCGACGATGGAAAGCAGGGCCGTCTTCGGGTCTACCTGAAGTACGACCGCACAGGCGAGCCTGCTATCCAGGTGCTCGAACGCGTGTCGAAGCCAGGGCTCCGCGAATACGCAAAGGCGACGGAGGTGCCACGCGTAAAAAACGGCTTGGGCATTGCTATCTTGTCTACGTCGCGCGGCGTAATGAGTGACAAGGAAGCCCGTCGTTTTGGCGTGGGAGGAGAAGTGTTGGCCCGCGTATTTTAACCCGATCGTGCCCGTATCTGCGCACTCGTTCAACCTTGACCTACAGGTGTTCCCATGGCTCGCATAGGCAGCAAGCCCATTACGTTCGATGAGAACGTGACGGTATCCGTAAACGACACAAATATTGTTACTGTGAGTGGCCCTAAGGGGGAGCTCACGGAGCAGATTTCGCCCGAGATGACGGTCACAGTCAACGATGACTCGATCGTTGTTGATCGCCCCACTGACCAGAAGCGTCATCGTGCCATGCACGGCATGTCGCGGTCGCTCATCTTGAATATGGTTACGGGGGTGACCGAAGGGTATAAAAAGAAGCTGACCATCAAGGGGGTGGGCTACCGCGCCAGTCTGAGCGGCGACGCACTCGAGCTGGCACTTGGGTTCTCGCACCCGATCTTTTTCTTGCCGCCTGAAGAGGTTGACGTGAGCGTAGACTCGGGTCGTGGCAAAGATGACACGATCACCATTGAGGGCATCGATAAGCAGCTGGTTGGACAAGTAGCTGCAAAGATTCGGGACCTGCGTCCGCCAGAGCCCTACAAAGGAAAAGGCGTGCGGTATGTAGATGAGCATGTGCCTCTGAAGGCGGGTAAAACGGCTGCTCGATAGCACAAAACCAAGGGTGCGCCGAATCGGTGATCAAAAAGATGAAGAAACCGCTTTGTTGATCGGTGCACTGCATCCTGATCAGTCGTACGAATCCACCTTGTTGAATAGAACGACCCACTTAGTAGCATGGCAAAAGGCAAAGAGACAACCCGATCGCGCCGCAAGCGCATTCACCGCAACATCCGCCAAACGATCCAAGGGACGGCTCGCCGTCCGCGGCTATCGGTGTACCGATCGAATAAGTACATCTATGCACAGTTGATTGACGACTGGGCCGGCCATACGCTGGCTTCGGCATCGAGCAAAGAAGAAAGTATCGACGCCGAGAGCCCCGTAGAGGCCAGCCACGCTGTAGGCCAGACGCTGGCTGAGCGTGCCAATGACGAAGGCATTGACCGTGCGGTGTTCGACCGGAGTGGCTACAAGTACCACGGCCGGGTGAAAGCACTTGCCGAAGGCGCCCGCGAAGGCGGCTTGCGCCTGTAACGATTCCGCTGTAGACCATTCCCGTAGATCAGTAGCCGATTATGGCCAAAGGACGAAATCGAATTAACGGAACTAAGCGACAAGAAAGCTGGGTTGACCGCCTTGTGGCGATTAACCGCGTGTCGAAAGTGGTGAAGGGGGGGCGTCGCTTCTCCTTCAATGCCATTGTTGTCGTTGGAAATGAGGATGGCCTCGTGGGAGCTGGGTTGGGTAAAGCCAACCAAGTTGCCAGTGCCATCTCGAAAGGGAACGAGGACGCCAAGAAGAACATGGTCCGCGTTCCGATCCGTGACGGCACCATTCCTCACACGTCAATCGGGCGCCAAGACTCGGGCAAGGTGCTGTTGAAGCCTGCTGCTCCGGGTACGGGTGTGATTGCCGGTGGCGGAGTGCGTGCAGTGCTTGAGTGCGCTGGGCTCACGAATGTCTTGTCGAAGTCGATTGGGACAAGCAATCCGCACAACCAGGTGAAAGCCACGATCAACGCGCTGGCTTCACTGGAAGATGCCATGGAGGTCGCCCGCCGCCGCGGGATTCCTCTTGAGAAGGTATTCAATGGGTAACTGATTAGACGGGTGAACTTAGCCCGCGTGGCGCGTTTTCCAGACTGAAAGCTACTTGACTACACATGTTATGGCTACTCTTAAACTGACCCAAGTGCGCAGCCTCAACCGCCGCCCTCAGCGGCAGCGCCGCACGATGCAGGCGCTTGGTTTGCGGCATCCGCACGATATTGCAGAGCACAAAGACACCCCGCAGATTCGCGGAATGATTGCCAAGGTACAGCACCTAATTGACGTCGAAGAACAAGACGCTTCCGGTGCCAGTGCGTAAGGCGCGCCGCTGCGCGTTGCAAAAGCGATGACAGTGGACTCTCATTCGTTTGTTTCCGATCATGTGCTGGCGCGCTAACGCGTTAGCACTGAGCCTCTACCGACTATGGATCTTAGCAACCTCTCCCCTGCAGAAGGGGCTACACAAAAGAAAAAACGTCTTGGACGCGGCGTTGGCTCGGGCCGTGGTGGGCATAGCTCCACCCGTGGTACCAAAGGCCAGTCGAGCCGATCGGGAAGCAAGAATCGCCCGCTCTGGTTTGAAGGCGGACAGATGCCTCTGCATCGCCGTGTGCCAAAATTTGGGTTTACGAACCCCTTCCCTACCGAGTACAGCATCGTCAACGTCAGCCGCATTGCGCGTCTGGTAGCTGAAGGTGTGATTGACGCTGATGCGCCAATCACGCCCGAGGTGCTCGAAGACGCTGGTGCTGTCCAGAGTGCTGAGCGCGTGAAAGTGCTCGGCGACGGGTTGATATCGGACGCGGTGGAGGTGGAAGCCCATGCGTTTAGCAGCAGTGCCGCCCGCAAAATTGAGGACGCTGGTGGTACCGCCACCATCCTTGAGTAGGAATCCCCACCCATCGGCAAGTGTGATGCGTTCGCGCACACGCTTGCCAGAGAACGCCCCTTCGTATGGCTGGTCTTGCCGAAAGTTTTCGTAACATCTGGAAAGTCGAAGAGCTTCGCCAGCGTATTCTTTATACGCTGGGTCTCTTCGTGATCTACCGCATTGGTGCGTACGTGACCCTTCCAGGGGTCGATGCGCAGGTGCTCTCTGAGGTAAACGCTCAGAGTGGCGGTGCGGGTCTGTTTGGGTTCCTCGACATGTTCGTCGGTGGAGCCTTCCTGCAGGCGGGTATCTTTGCACTCGGGATCATGCCGTACATCACGGCGGCCATTATCATCCAGTTGATGGGTGCTGTCGTCCCCTACTTCCAAAAACTGAAGCGAGAAGGGGAAGAAGGGCGTCGCAAAATGACCCAAATTACGCGCTACCTGACCGTTGCGATTACCTCGCTACAATCTATCGGGTATGCGATTAACTTGCAGTACGGGGCCACCGGCGCCGCTATTGTAATTGGCCCGACTTGGTTCGTGGTCACCACCGTCATCGTGCTTACTTCAGGGACGGTGTTCGTCATGTGGCTTGGCGAGCGCATCTCGGAAGACGGTATTGGCAACGGGATTTCGCTGCTCATTACGATCGGTATTATCGCGTTCCTGCCCAATGCAGTGATCAACGAGTTCAACCTGTCGAACAACTTCTTTATCTTCCTGCTCGAAATCGGTATGTGGACGCTCATCACGGGCGGCATTGTGCTGGTTTCACAAGGCATCCGCCGGATTCCGGTCCAGTATGCCAAGCGGGTCGTTGGACGCAAAGTGTACGGGGGTACAACGCAGTATCTCCCGATTCGCGTGAATGCAGCAGGGGTGATGCCGATTATCTTTGCCCAGTCGATTATGTTTATCCCATCGACCGTGGCTGCTTTCTTTCCGGACAGCCCCTTCATGCAGAACCTGGGTAGCTGGTTCTCTGATATATCTGGGTTTGGATATTCGTTCGTCTTCTTCCTGATGACGTTCTTCTTTACCTACTTCTATACGGCCATTACGGTGAATCCGAAAGAAATGGCCGACACGATGAAGCGGCAAGGCGGCTTCATTCCAGGTATCCGTCCCGGAAAACAGACCAGCGAGTTTATCGACAACATTCTGACTCGCGTTACGCTGCCCGGCTCCATCTTCCTTGGCTTTGTCGCAATCCTGCCTGCCTTTGCGATGCAAGCAGGCGTGTCGCAGGGCTTTGCGATGTTCTTTGGAGGCACCAGCCTGCTCATTCTGGTGCAGGTTACGCTCGACACGCTACAACAGATCGAGAGTCACTTGCTGATGCGTCACTACGACGGCTTCATGAAGAGCGGTAAGATGCGGGGACGCCGCGGATAAGCATGCATTGGACACAGTACCTCCCTGGCTTTATTCGACGCCACATGGTTCAGTTGAAGAGTACCCGCGAAATCAAACGTTTGCGCGCCAGTGCCGACCTCGTCGGACGTACGCTGGGCGAGATTGCCAAACACGTAGAGCCAGGCATTACGCCAAAGGAGCTGGACACAATCGCTGAGGAGTTCATACGAACACACGGCGCAGAGCCTGCATTCAAAGGCCACAAAGCAGGAAGCAACGTCTTTCCTGCTACGCTGTGTGTATCAGTAAATGATGCAGTCGTACACGGCATCCCCGACGATACGCCACTTAGGTCAGGCGATCTGCTCTCAATTGATTGTGGTGTTGTGCTTGACGGCTTCATTGGTGACAGTGCTTACACTTTTGCGGTAGGCGAGATATCAGAAGAGAAGAAAAAGCTTTGTGACGTAACGTACCGTGGCCTGCATGCAGGCATTGAACAAGCGAAGACTGGGAATCGCATTGGAGATATCGGCCACGCAGTCGAATCAACCTGTAACGGCTACGGTATCGTGAAAGCCCTCTGCGGGCACGGCGTCGGGCGAAGTCTGTGGGAAGAGCCGCAGGTTCCCAACTATGGCACGCCCGGAACGGGGCGTCGCATAAAACCTGGACTGGTTATCTGCATTGAACCCATGATAAACATCGGTGATGATGAGGTGACCACTGATGCAGACGGCTGGACGGTTCGGACGGCTGACCGAACGCCGTCTGCGCACTATGAGCACATGGTGGCCGTGCACAGCGACCGATACGAAGTTTTGAGTACGTTCGACTACGTTGAGGGGGTGCGCACGCCTCCCTACAAACCACTGACTGTTTCAGAATCAGCATAGCCCATGGCCAAAGAAGAAGCCATCGAACAAGACGGAGAAGTCCTTGAGGCGCTTCCGAACGCGCAGTTTCGCGTTGAGCTTGAAAACGGACACGAGATTCTCGGTCTGCTCTCGGGCAAAATGCGCATGAACTACATCAAGATTCTGCCAGGCGATCGCGTAAAGGTGGAGCTGTCTCCGTACGATCTGTCAAAAGGCCGCATTGTGTATCGCTATAAGTGATGCTGCGCCGTTAATGCTGTGCGGTACTGCTGCACAGTTGTGTCTGTTCGTAGCTTGCGCTCCACAGTGCTTGCTATGTGCGACAGACCTACAGAACACGCCTCAACATGGCGTACGCACTGGTATCTGCGGAGTGCACGCCCTCCCGTTTCCCTCTTTTTCGTTTGTGTATTGACTCAGACCACGACTACCTATGCCCCGAATTGCTGGAGTTGACGTTCCCGAACATAAGCGCGGCGAAATTGCCCTGACCGAGATTTTCGGGGTAGGCCGCTCGCGTGCCCAAGAAATATTGGAGCGCGCTGACGTAGACAAAAACGACGAACCCCGCAAGTGGTCAGACACTGAGACACGTGAGGTGCGCCGTCTTGTTGAAGAAGAGTACGTCGTAGAAGGGCAGCTACGCACCGAAGTGCAGATGAACATCAAGCGTCTGAAAGACATCGGGTGCTACCGAGGCCAACGTCACCGCAAAGGACTTCCTGTCCGCGGCCAGCGTACGCAGACAAATGCGCGTACGCGCAAAGGAAAACGTAAGACGGTGGCCGGTAAGAAGACGGCGCCCCGCAAGTAACTTCATTCCTCGCAATCTGGCATACGTGCCTCCTTGGAGCGCACAGACAGTCTGAACAAGGTATACTGTCACGTTCCTCCGCACCGCCCTCGCATCCAACGGACCCAACCCTGTTATGGCAAAAGGAAAAGGCAAAGGCAAAAAAGGCAAACGCAACGTCCGTAAGAAAAACGTTGTCGTAGAGTCGAATGGACGGGCTTACATCAAGTCGACGTTCAACAACGTGATCATCACCCTTACCGACCAGTACGGCAACACGATTTCGTGGGCCAGTGCGGGCAAGATGGGATTCAAGGGAAGCCGTAAAAACACGCCGTATGCAGCACAGCGTGCGGGCCAGGCGGCTGCTCAAGAGGCATACGATCTGGGTCTGCGCCGCGTGGATGCATATGTGAAAGGTCCGGGCTCAGGCCGCGAAGGGGCAATCCGTGCGCTTTCTGATGTAGGGCTTGATGTTGCCACCATCCGCGACGTAACGCCGCTTCCCCACAACGGCTGCCGCCCGCCGAAGCGCCGTCGCGTGTGATGATTTGCACGTAGCACCGGGCGTGCCTTGATAGCATCCACTGGGTGCTTGCCGCCCCTGCTTCGTGTTCTGTACGATCCACCCCTTTCATACGAAGACACACGATCAAACGTCACATGGCTCGATATCGAGGCCCCAAACAAAAAGTCGCACGTCGGTTCAAAGAGCCCATTTTCGGGCCCAGCAAAGCGCTTGAGCGCAAGCCGTATCCGCCCGGACAGCATGGGCGAGGACGACGGCGGCGCGAAAGCGAATACGCCGTACAGTTGAAAGAAAAGCAGAAAGCGAAGTATACGTACGGCCTGCTGGAGCGTCAGTTTAAGAACCTGTTCAACAAGGCTGCTCGCAAGCGCGGTGTAACGGGCGATGTGCTCCTGCAGATGCTGGAGTCGCGTCTCGACAACATCGTGTTTCGCATGGGGTTTGGACGCACGCGTCGCCAAGCACGCCAGTTCGTAACGCACGGCCACATTCTGGTAAACGACCGCCCGGTCGATATCCCGTCGTACGAAGTGAGCGTTGACGATGTCATTGAGGTGCGTCCGCGCAGCAAAAACATTGAACCGATTCAGGAAAATACCGAGCGTCAGCGTCGTGTTTTCCCTTGGCTCGAAGTAGACTATGGTGATGCAAAAGGCCGTGTCATCCGGCTTCCCGAGGTCGACGAAATCCCGGAAAACATCGAGTCGCAGTTAATTGTGGAGCTCTACTCGAAGTAGTGGCTT
>CAZBTM010000009.1:15902-17806 GCA_964494425.1 uncultured Rhodothermales bacterium
CTCTCTTTGAACCCTCTGTGTGCGCGGGTGTAGCGTGCCGCCGCCACGCCCTGGCGCCCCGTACTGTCTTTGTATACAATCACCGATTCGAGCGTATGAACAACTTTGGGATTCAAATGCCGGACGCTGTCCACGTAGAGGACGCGTCTGACACCACCGGACAGTTTGTCATCGAGCCGCTTGAGCGGGGGTTTGGCATTACCATTGGCAATGCCTTACGCCGCGTTATGCTGTCGTCGATGCCGGGCCAGGCCATCACGGCTATCAAGATTGATGGTGTGCAGCACGAGTTCTCGACGATTCCTGGGGTTACAGAAGATGTCTCCGACATCATTCTGAACCTGAAGGGGGTGCGCCTGAAAGCTGAAGAGATGCACGAAGCGCACATCCACCTCACGCTGGAAGGCCCAGGCAACTGGACCGGCGCTGACCTCCAAGACGCCACCAGCGAGTTCGAAATTCTGAACCCCGATCATCACATTGCTACACTCGCCGAAGATGCTTCGGTGAATGTGGACCTGCGGGTTGGATACGGACGCGGATACGTGCCGTCCGAAGAAAATAAGCGCGAGGACGACCCCATCGGCGTCATTGCGATCGATTCCATCTTCACGCCGATCAAAAACGTGAAGTACTCGGTCAAGCCGATGCGTATCGGTGAGAAGATTGATTACGAAGAGCTCACGCTCGACGTAGACACCGACGGCTCCATCACGCCCGAAGAGGCGTTGACGCGTGCCGCTGCTATCATGCGCGACCACATCCAGTTCTTCATCCAGCTCGACGAGGAGCCAGAGCCGGTTGTCGAAGAGCAGGAGGTCGACGAGGAAGTGAAGCGCATCCGTGATCTGCTTGCACAGCCGGTCGACGAGCTTGACCTGTCGGTGCGCTCGCACAACTGCCTGAAAGCCGCCAGCATCAAAAACATTGGTGACCTGGTGCGCCGCGAAGAGAGCGAGATGCTCAAGTTCCGCAACTTTGGGCGCAAGTCGCTGCAAGAACTGGTTGAGGTGCTTGACGACCGTGGCCTCCACTTTGGCATGGACGTCGAAGAATACCTCGAAGAGCAGTCCAGCTAACCTTCTGCCCGCAACGCACTGCGCTGCGACGGCTTCACACCAATCCCCTTTGTTTGATAGATCGCCATGAGACACCGCACGAAACGTCATAAACTCGGACGCACCAGCGCGCACCGCAAGCGGACGCTGGCGGCGCTTTCTAACGCGCTGATTGAGCACAAGCACATCAAGACTACGATTGCGAAGGCGAAAGCCATACGCCCATTCGTAGAGCCGCTCATCACGCGGGCCAAGACCGACAGCGAGCATAACCGCCGTCAGGTCTTCCGGTATCTGCAGGATAAGAAGGCCGTGACGACGCTCTTTGACGAAGTCGCTGAGCGCGTGGGCGACCGTCCGGGTGGATACGTGCGCATCATCAAACTGGGCCAGCGTAACAACGACGGCTCGGAGATGGCGCTTGTGGAACTGGTTGACTACAACGACGTGCAGCCGGCCAGCACAGCCGGAAGTAGCAGTAGCGGAGGCACCCGCCGTGGTAGCGGCAAAGGCAGCCGCGACGAAGACGACTCGTAGCGCACTGCGAGCACATGTTGAACATAGCAGCGAGGCTTCCTACTGGGGAGTCTCGCTTTTTTGTTGATAGACAGCGGGGCCTGGAACGCACATGCCGGCGCATGCAGCACCTATGAATCCCACCGGTATGGCAATCGTAAGACACGATAAACGAACTCCCTTAGTCTGACTGCTGAACGTCTATGATTCAAGCCTCGTCGGTGCTCAAAGAAGCCAACATCTCGGTTGAGCCTACGTACGAGGCGCGCTTGGAGCGCCTGCTGGCCCATTGCCGTACCCACCTGCCATCAGTAGATGAGGACATGGTAC
>CAZBTM010000009.1:17909-22777 GCA_964494425.1 uncultured Rhodothermales bacterium
AGCGTGGCTGCTGCCCTTCTGCACGATGTGGTTGAAGACACGGATCTTTCGATCGGACTCATCCGAGAAGAGTTCGGCGACACACTGGCCACAATCATCGACGGGCTCACCAAGATCAGTGGGGTGTTTGCAAGCCGCGAGTTGGGACAGGCCGAAAACGTGCGCAAGCTCATGCTGTCGATGGCGACCGATGTGCGCGTCATCCTGGTCAAGTTTGCCGACCGCCTCCATAACATGCGCACTATCGAGGCGCTTCCCAAAGAGAAGCAACTCAAGAAAGCCAGTGAGACGAAGGAGCTGTTTGCTCCGCTGGCGCACCGGTTCGGGCTGTTTGCCGTGAAGAGTGAGCTGGAAGACCTGTCGCTGAAGGTGCTCGACCCCGAATCGTACCAGCACATTGTAGATAGTCTGGCCGATCGGAAGGAGGAGCGCGAGGCGTACATTGCGTACTTCGTTGAACCACTCAAGCAGCGCCTGGAAAATGAAGGCTTCACCTTCGACGTGTACGGACGTGTGAAGAACATCTACTCAATCCACCGCAAAATGAAGCGGCAGAACAAGCCGCTCGACGAGATCTACGATATTTTTGCGATTCGCGTGGTGATCGATGAAGAGGGCAAAAAGGGCCGCGAAGACTGCTGGCGCGTCTACTCCATCGTTACAGATCTCTACAAACCACTGCCCGAGCGCTTCCGCGACTTCATCTCGGTGCCGAAGTCCAATGGCTACCAGAGCCTGCACACCACCGTACTGGGTCCGAAAGGGCGCCGGGTCGAAGTGCAGGTGCGCACACAAGAGATGCACGAGATTGCCGAGCGCGGTGTGGCAGCGCACTGGAAGTACAAGGAAGGCGCCGACCGCTCTGATGAGGAGATGGACCAGTTCCTCGACTGGGTGCGCGACCTGTTGGAGAGCCCGAAGCCCGAGCAGGCCACCGAGTTCGTTGAGGAGTTTCAGCTCAACCTCTATGACGAAGAGATCTATGTCTTCACGCCGCAGGGCGATCTCATGACGTTGCCCCAAGGGGCCACGCCCGTCGACTTTGCGTTCAAAGTGCACACCGAAGTGGGGATGCAGTGCATTGGCGCCAAGGTGAACGGCAAGATGGTGCCACTCTCGCGCGAGCTGGCCAGTGGCGACCAGGTGGAGATCATTACATCGAAGAAGCAGACCCCGAATCCAGACTGGAGCAACTTTGTGGTGACGCACAAAGCGCGTAGTCGTATCCGGCACTGGACGAACGAGAAGCGACGTAAAACTGCCAAGCTGGGCCGCGAGTTATCTCAATCGACTCCGCTGCGTCGGGAATGAAGACCTGCAGGAGGTCGCCCACGAACTCAAGTTTCCGGATCTGCAGCAGCTCTTCTATGAGATTGGGAGTGGCCTCTACGAGCCGCAGAAGCTCATCAACCGCATCAAAACGGGGGGGCAATCTGAAAACGGCACCGACGACGAAGACGACGAGCAGGCGCTCCGCAAGAAGTACGAGCGCTTTCTGGATGCGGCGCAGACCTCGGGCAAGCAGGCGCTGCTCATCAACGGCGAGCTGCAGACGGATCTGGCCGTGAACTATGCCGCGTGCTGTAACCCTATACCAGGCGACGAGGTGTTTGGCTACGTGAGCCGATCGGGGTCGATCAACATCCACCGCTCGAACTGCCCAAACGCTCCCGATTTGCTTGCCAACCACCCAGACCGCATTTTGGAAGTAGACTGGAGTCACCAGAACGATGTGCAGTTCGGGGCGGCGCTGCGGCTGGTGGGCGAAGATCGCGTTGGCATGGTAAATGACCTGACGACCGTGATTTCCAAGAACTTAAAGACGAATATTCGGTCTATAACCATTGATTCGGAAGACGGCATCTTTTCTGGAACGGTCGTGCTGCACGTAAGCGACCTGGAGCACCTGAAGCGCCTGATGGAACGTCTGAAACGTATTGATGGCATTCATGGTGTGTATCGGTTTGAAGAGTAGTTTGGAGTGCTGCCGTCGGCTGATGTGAGACCGCACAGAGAACATCGTACAACGACGTATCAACTCGGTATTCTGACCTCCTAACGACTTCGATTCGATGGCAGAGCGTACTGAAACCGTCACCAAAAAAGATATTGCACGCCGCGTTGCGAACCGCATGGACGAGCCCGTCTATAAGAGCGAGCCATGGGTGAACACGGTGCTTGAGGCGATTGGCGACTTCCTTGTCGAGGCCGATCCTGATGTGCGCATTGAGCTGCGCGACTTCGGCGTCTTCGAGGTTAAAAAGACCAAAGCCAAACCAAAGGCGCGTAACCCTAAGACCAACGAAACGGTGTTCGTGCACAGCCGCCGCAAAACGCACTTCCGTCCTGGCAAGCGCATCCGCGAGGTGCTCAAGCAGCCGCTGCACGAATTGGGCTACGAAATCCCCGAAGGGAGCGCCGACAAGCATCTTGACGAAGACGACGAGTAATCCGTGCTCAACACGCCACCCCGTTTTGTTGGCATCGACTACGGTACGAAGCGCGTAGGACTGGCGCTTTCGGATCCGTTGCACATGACAGCGTATCCCCACGATACGGTGTCGCCCGCAACGCTTGTTGGGGTGCTGGAGGCGCTGGCCGATACGCACGGCCTTGCCGGCATTGTGATCGGATGGCCCCTGGAGCGAGACGGCACCACGGGCTCCATGACCGAGCGTGTGCAGACGTGCATCAATACAATAGAGGACGCACTGCCTGCTGTGTCCATCACGCGCCGCGACGAGCGCAACACCTCTGAGCTCGCGCAGCAGGCGCTAAGCGAGGCGGGCGTGCGCCAGCCGGGGCGTTACGACAAAGGCCGGGTGGATGCTGCTGCCGCTGCCCTCATCCTGCAAGACTATCTCGATGAGCGGGCTCCGTAACATGCGGCTATGTGCGCTTCCCAGACCGCTTGGCGCGCTCATCCAGAATGCGATGGGCAATCGTACGGGCAAGCTCTGGTGCGTTGCCCCAGGCCCGGTTATTGGCAATCAGATACAAGTTGGCCTCCTGCTTTTCGGCCTGAAACGCCAGCGCCGTCGCATCCAACACCATATCGTGCGCCTGCTGCGTTTCCGAAAGTGCAGGCACCGCAGCGTCGAAGGGATGTGCATGCTTAAACGCCTCGGCATAGGGCATGTCGCGCGGCGTAAGCAGACGGCTAACCACCGTGCCCGTGCGCTCCGTAAAGCGCTGTCCGCACCGGTGCCACTGCTCGCGAATCATGGGCAGCCAGTTCCAGTGGCTGAACACATGGCCCAGCCCACGCGAGGCCAGCCAGTCGAAGTAGACCGGCTGCAGCAGGTGCGCGGAGCGGATTTCGAGATGGGTGGGCACCTTGGTCGGCACCTCTGCAAAAAACGAATCCAACTCCTCGGCGAACGCCCGCGGGGGCGGACTGTCCCCGCGGCGCTGGTACTCTTGCTGAAAGATGACGCCCACCAGCCGGTTGTCGAGCAGTTCGCGCGCCGGATCCAGAAACGTGGATACGTAAGCGTCCGCATCCAGGTAATTGGCGTTATCGGTGTAGCGCGGCCCATCGCTGGTGTTGGTGCGCAGGGTGCGTGCGCTGAAGCGTTGCGGAGCCTTTAGCAGAAAGCGCGCCGTGCTTGGAGCGGCGTCGGCGTAGCGCTTGAGCGTGTGGAAGGTGCGCGTAGGATCGCCTGCGTCATGGAGTGGGTGGTAGAAGGTGAAGTCGACCTCCAGCACCGCAAAGTGATCGAAGTACTCGGGGGCGTACGAAATGGGCACCTTGCCGATGCTATACGACGAGCCGCCCAGCGACCGCGACTGCGTGCTCACCTCCTCGGCGGCCGATTCGGGGTAGATCTGCCCAATCCAACCCGCATAGCGGTCGCTGGCGGTGCCAAAGCGCACGTGGGGGTGAATGTGTTGAAAGACGTAGGCATCGGCCTGGTCGCGGAGCACATCGAGCGAGGAAACGTCAGGCATAACAAGGCGGCATCAGGAACGGGACAAGCAATGAGCGAGGCACTATGCCTCTGTATCCGACGCGATAACGGCTTCGAGTTTCGCATACGTGTCGCTGAGCGACTCGGGGATCACCTTCGTCTGGCCGGTCGTGGGCATGAAGTTTGTGTCGCCGTCCCAGCGCGGTACCACATGCATGTGCAGATGCTCGGGGATACCCGCCCCTGCAGCGCGCCCCAGGTTCATTCCTACATTGAATCCATCGGGATGGAGCGCTGTGCGCAGCCACCCCATGCACCGGTTGGCCACCTGGGCCAGCGCAATGCGCTCCGCATCCGTAAGCGCATCATAGTCGGCCACCACGCGGTACGGCAGCACAAGCAGGTGCCCGTTGTTATACGGATGCAAATTCATGATCACAAACACCTCCGCGCCACGCCACAAGATCAGATTCTCGCGGTCGTCGTCTTGTGCTGCCAAGTGTGCAAAGATAGACGTATCTTCGTCCAGTTCGGGGCGGTCATTGGCCGTTTCTACATAAGCGGCGCGCCAGGGGCTCCAGAGCCGATCCATAGTCAGCATAAACAAGAGGGAAGACAACGGGCATCTGTAAACTTCGGGGACCAGGTACGGTTCAGGGGGATGCGACACGCTGCCTTGACTCCCCTACCGCCTGCCATCCTTTATGGTCTACGCTGATTTGCACACGCACAGCACCGCCTCTGACGGCCACCTTGCACCCCGCGATTTGGTTCGCGAGGCCAAAGCCACCGGCCTGGGCGTGTTGGCGCTAACCGATCACGACACCGTAGCAGGACTTGCGGAGGCCGAGACTGCAGCCGAAGCGGAGAGCCTGGTTTTCGTGCCAGGCGTAGAATGTACCGTGCACCACCACGGGCACGGCATTCACCTGCTGGGCTACGGATTCGACCCGAGCG
>CAZBTM010000009.1:22816-25639 GCA_964494425.1 uncultured Rhodothermales bacterium
CCCGCCACTTTGCTCGTTACGCCACCGCACGCATTGAGCGGGCGCAGGCGATCGTTGAAAAGCTGCAATCCGTGTGCGGTATCGACATCACCTGGACGGATGTGCAGCGCCAGGTGCCGAAGGGAGACGGCGTGGTAGCGCGTCCACACATTGCCGCAGCGCTGCAGGAGATTGGAGCTATCGAGTCGGTCGGCGATGCGTTTGATACGTATCTCGGCGACAACAAGCCCGCGTACGTGCCGCTCCCCGAGGTCGAGGCCGTGTGGATGGTCGATCGGATTCACGAGGCGGGTGGCATCACCGCGATTGCGCATCCCGGACACTGGCTGCCCGGACGTGTGCTGCGCGGGCTCATTGGGGCCGGACTCGACGCGCTGGAGTGCGTGCATCCCTCGAAGCCTACTATCGAAACCGAGCCCGCGCCAACGACCTGCTGGTTACAGGCGGATCCGACTTTCATGGCCCGCTTCATGCCACCGCACGTGGAGTGGGGCACACCGGACTCTCACGGCGGGCCTGGGAACGAATCGCCGCAGTCTGCACGTAACAGCCTGCCAAACGCATCCTCAACAAACGCGCTGCACATACGCTTATGCCAACCCGCATCCAAGGACGCCACATTGCTCCCGACGGAGCCCGCTTCGGAATCATACTGAGCCGCTTCAACGATCTGATTACCGAACGGCTGCTGCAGGGCGCACTGGGTACGCTACGGCGGCACGGGGTGGAGACCGAGGAGCTACCCGTTGTGGAATGTCCGGGCGCGTTCGAAATCCCCGTGCTGGCCAAGCAGATGGCTACCTCGGGTGCATACGACGCCATCATTACGTTGGGGGCTGTCATTCGCGGGGCCACGCCGCATTTCGACTACGTGTGCTCGGGGGTAACCAGCGGCATCACAAGCGTATCGGTGGATACTGGGGTGCCTGTCATCTTTGGTGTGCTTACCACCGACACGATTGAACAGGCCCTTGAGCGGGCAGGGAGCAAGGCAGGTAACAAGGGCGAAGAAGCCGCGCTGGCCGCACTCGAAATGGTCGATGTACGCACGCAGCTCCCTGCTTCATAGCAGCTTCCTGTGAGTGATCGGTGAACCCGGAACACCGATAAGGGGGAATCGTCAATGTGTATGGCCTAACGGAGAGAGCGCCTTCGGGCTCAACCAGAGATCCTGCTTGTCCAGACTGGCAAGTTCACGGTCTCTTGCCTTGCGAAAAAGCCAACCGGCTTATATGTTGAGGTCTACGTTAGCGCAACATGGTGATCGTAGCTCAGTTGGTTAGAGCGCCAGGTTGTGGTCCTGGAGGCCGAGGGTTCAAATCCCTCCGGTCACCCTTACATACTGAACTATGCCGCGTTCGTCTAGCCTGGTCTAGGACGCCGCCCTTTCACGGCGGTAACACGGGTTCGAATCCCGTACGCGGTACCTTCAAGCGCCTCGGCACGTCTGCCGAGGCGTTTTTTGTTTGTAGTCAGGAGATTCGCCACTTTAGCGACTTCCCACTTGTAGATGCAACCCCGGCCCCTCCCGGATCTGTAGCGGAGTGTTACAAAAAAGAAACCTCCCGTCTTGCATCACGTTGGGCGATCCTGTATTATGAGAAAGACGTAAACAAGAGGCGCAGGGCGCGCAGCATCACGTCATCCCCGCTGAAACTGGCTGCTATCCCCTCGTCCACTGCACTCGCCACCCTTTTCATGCATTCGAGCGCACGCTATGGAGCTGGCTCCGCTCACCGTTCTCAATAAAAAGTATTCAATCAAGCGTACGCTTGGCGATCCTGGGCCCTTTGACATCAGGTACTTAGGGCAAGACGTAGACTCGAAGGAGCCGTTCGTCATCCGGGAGTATTTCCCGGTTGACGTGGCGAAGCGCGAATCGGGGAAGACCTCCATCGAAGTAACAGGTGGAGAGGAAGCCGAATCGTTGTTCGAGTCGGGGCTTGGGTACTTCCGCAAAGAGTCGGAAGTGCTGGCCGGGCTGGAGCATGACGCGCTCCCAAGCCAGCTGGATGTGTTTGAGGCCAATGGTACGTGCTACCGAGCGCGCCCTGATCAGGCCAGCACAACGCTTGCCAAGGGGCTTGCCAGCAAAGGGCAGCTCTCGGAAAAGGCCGCGCTGATGATCATGGTGCCCATCTTGGAGGCGCTGCACGTTGCGCACGAAGCGGGCCTTTACCATGGGGCGGTCTCGCCTGAGACGGTGCGGCTACTCGAAGGCGGCGATGTACTGCTAACAGGCTTTCGGGGTGCTCAGATTCAGCTTGCCCGCTCAGCAGACAAGCTCGACCAGATTCGCCAGCCCGGATACAGCGCCATCGAGCAGTATACCCCGCGCGCCAATCAGGGGCCATGGACCGATGTATACGCAGCGGCGGCGACGATCTGCACCATGGTGACCGGCGAACCCGTTCCTGAAGCCAGCGAGCGCCTGGAGGGCGACGATCCACTGCATACCCTCCTTGAGGATACCGCAGTGTCATTTTCGCCTGGTGTGCGCGAGGCGCTGATGGAAGCCCTCACCGTAGACCCGTCGAAGCGCCTGCAGTCGGTTGACGCACTGCGTAACGCGCTGGAAGAGTCGTCAGAGCGGTACGACAGCACCGAGGCCGCCTACGCGATCATCTCGGTCGAAGATGAGGAAAGCGCTGACGGTGAAGCAGGCGATGCCGATGAAGACGACGAAATCGAAGTGCTGACCACGGCCAGTGGCGACCGACCGGCCCGTGCACAGCGTACCCCTGAGGAGAAGTCGTCGCTGTCGACCGTGCTGCTGGTCGGGATTCCGCTGTTGCTGTTAGGCATTGGAGGGGGGATCTGGTT
>CAZBTM010000009.1:25649-28496 GCA_964494425.1 uncultured Rhodothermales bacterium
CGAAGTCTCCTCGATCCGATTCCACGACCGCCAAGTCCATCAGAGCGAGCGCGGTCTCGGGCGATTCTGGACCCGCCGGTACGTATGCCGACTATCGCGCTCAGGCTGATTCGCTGTATGGCGAAGGCGAATACAATGAGGCAGAGAGCTTTTATAACCAGGCTTTGGAGGTCCGCCCCGAAGACCCATACGTCATTGAGCAGCTCCGTAGCATCAGCGAGCAGCAGGCGCAAAGTGCTGAAGCGCGTTATGTCGAACAGGTAGATCGTGGAGAAGAGCTGACGGAACGAGCTGACAACTTCTATGAGAACAATAATTACGAAGAAGCCAACACGCTGTACGGACAGGCGCTGGCAGCATACTACAACGCAGTCGACCTAAGTCCGGACAGCGCACGTACGGTGGAAGCGGAAGAGCGCATCGCTGCTATTCAAGAGCAGCAGCGCTCCATGCTAAGTGAACAGGCAGAGTCGGCTGGCGGAGGCAGCGGCGGGCTCGGCCCGCAAGAGCTCTACGACTTCTTCATTGAGGAAGGAGAGCGCCAGTATGAACAGGGCAACCTGCTCGCCGCACGCGGTAGCTACCAGGATGCGCTGGAATATCGGTCGAGTGACCCGTATGCCGAACAACGCATCGAAACGATCAATGCAGAGCTCGAAGAAGAGGAGAGCCAGGAAGAGTTCCAGGACTTGCTTGACCGGGCCGAGCGGCTCATGCAAACCTCAAACTACGCAGATGCCCAGGAGGCTTTGGAACAGGCCGTGCAGCTCAACCCGGATAATGCGCAGCTGCAAGAAATGATGAGCCAGAACGAGGAGTTGCTGGCCGAGCAGCAGCAGCAAGAGGAACGCTTTGACCAGCTGCGTACGCAGGCTGATAACGCCCTGCAAGAAGGCAACTACGAGGAAGCCATCTCGCTCTACCGTCAGGCCTACGAGATTAACCCGGATAGCGACGAGGTCGTAGAGCGTCTGCAGCGTGCGCAGAGAGAGTATGAAGAGATGCAAATGGCTGCCCAGCGCCAGCAGCGCGAGGCGCAGCGCAGCGAAGAAGATGAAGAGACCGGTGAGCGCATTTACACAGTGGTTGATCAAGAGCCTGCCCCCGTTGGCGGCTTGGCTGCGCTTACGCAGAATGCGTCGTACCCAGAGCGTGCGGCTCGTCGCGGAGTCGAAGGCCGCGTGTATGTGCAGGCAGTCGTCAATGCTGACGGCAGCGTGCGAGAAGCTGAACTGATTCGCGGCATTGGGTACGGATGCGACCGCGAGGCGCTCAGCGTTGTGCGTGAGGCAGAGTTCGAGCCGGCTCAGGTAAGCGGACGCGCGGTTGCCTCGCGTACCACAGTATGGGTACAGTTTAGCTTGAGCGGCGACTGACCAAGCGCTACTTCGGCCCTGATCTCCTTAGCCTCCAAGCTCCTTGGCCCCCGATTCAAGCTGGGGGCGCCTGCAGTGAGATGATACGACCCACCATGCGCCCGCTCTGACCTTGTGCGTCAGAGCGGGCGCTCGAATGCGGTGCGGTGTTGTGCGCGTGGAGCCCATCGTACGTACAGAAATACGCTGCGTGGGCACGAAGGATGTCCGTAGAGGAATCATGCGCTTAGCATCCCCTGAACACCGCCCTTATCTAAAGCGTTGAAGCAGCGTGTCGTGTTTTTTCCCTATCAACCCGACGGACGCATGGCTTTTTCTTTTGAGTACACCGCATGGGACGACGCGCGCCACGGCGATCAGCGTCCGCTGTTTGAGCAGCTCAACGAGCTCTTTCAGGAACTCCTCCAGCACACCGCTGGCGATGCGAATGAAGCGTTGGAATGGCTCACCCAACTCGACGAGCAGTACGACCTGACTGCAGGTCACGACGAAGGCATCGGCGACTTCATCGAGGAGCTGAAGCGCCGTGGGTATCTCCAGGAAGGCGAAGGGGGGCAGACTATCCAGATTACGGCACGCACCGAACGGGCGTTGCGTGAGCGGGCCCTGGATCGGATCTTCGACAACCTGCAGAAAGACGGGCGCGGTACGCACCGTACGCCCTATGCGGGACAAGGCGACGAGCGGCTGCCTGAGACGCGGCGCTGGGCCTTTGGCGATAGCATTAACCGACTCGACGTGACGGGCACGCTCTCGAATGCGTTTCGGCGGAGCGGCATTGGATCCGACTGGCACCTGAGTGAGGATGACTTCCGCGTGCATGAAACGGATCATCAGTCGACTATGGCTACGGTGCTCATGATCGACCTGTCGCACTCAATGGTGCTTTACGGCGAAGATCGTATCACACCGGCTCGAAAGACCGCACTGGCACTCGCTGAACTCATCAAGACGCGCTACCCCGACGACACACTCGACATTGTAGCGTTTGGAAACGAGGCGTGGGAGGTCGATCTGAAAGACCTGCCGTATCTGGAGGTGGGGCCCTACTACACCAATACACGCGCCGGGCTGCAGCGTGCTCGCGATATTCTGCACCGCCGCAAAAACCGCAACAAGCAGATCTTCATGATTACGGATGGCAAGCCCAGTTGCCATATCGAAAACGGGCGCATGTATCGCAACGCGTATGGGCTGGATCGGCGCATTGTGAACAAGGTGCTCGATCAGGGCATGATGTGCCGCCGCGAGGGCATCACGATCACCACATTTATGCTGGCGCGCAACCCCCAGTTGCAAGACTTCGTGCGCGACCTAACAGAAACCAACCACGGCCGCGCCTACTACGCCTCGCTCGACGACCTGGGCTCGTTCCTCTTCGAAGACTATGTGCGCAACCGCCGTACGCATGTGCGATAGCACAAGCGATGTTGTAGCACAAGCGATGTTGTAGCACAAGCGATGTTGTAGC